>NZ_JAUSXR010000001.1:0-318917 GCF_030816155.1 Arthrobacter woluwensis
AGCAGTCTGTTGTTTGAGAACTCAATAGTGTGTCATGTTTTTTTGATACCAATGTTTTTTTGGTAATCACTGATTCGCCGCCCCTGTGGTGGATTGGTGTTTGCTGGGTTTTGAATTTCTTTTTGGAGAGTTTGATCCTGGCTCAGGATGAACGCTGGCGGCGTGCTTAACACATGCAAGTCGAACGATGATGCCCAGCTTGCTGGGTGGATTAGTGGCGAACGGGTGAGTAACACGTGAGTAACCTGCCCTTGACTCTGGGATAAGCCTGGGAAACTGGGTCTAATACCGGATACGACCATTGCCCGCATGGGTTGGTGGTGGAAAGCTTTTGTGGTTTTGGATGGACTCGCGGCCTATCAGCTTGTTGGTGAGGTAATGGCTCACCAAGGCGACGACGGGTAGCCGGCCTGAGAGGGTGACCGGCCACACTGGGACTGAGACACGGCCCAGACTCCTACGGGAGGCAGCAGTGGGGAATATTGCACAATGGGCGAAAGCCTGATGCAGCGACGCCGCGTGAGGGATGACGGCCTTCGGGTTGTAAACCTCTTTCAGTAGGGAAGAAGCGAAAGTGACGGTACCTGCAGAAGAAGCGCCGGCTAACTACGTGCCAGCAGCCGCGGTAATACGTAGGGCGCAAGCGTTATCCGGAATTATTGGGCGTAAAGAGCTCGTAGGCGGTTTGTCGCGTCTGCTGTGAAAGGCCAGGGCTCAACCCTGGTTCTGCAGTGGGTACGGGCAGACTTGAGTGATGTAGGGGAGACTGGAATTCCTGGTGTAGCGGTGAAATGCGCAGATATCAGGAGGAACACCGATGGCGAAGGCAGGTCTCTGGGCATTAACTGACGCTGAGGAGCGAAAGCATGGGGAGCGAACAGGATTAGATACCCTGGTAGTCCATGCCGTAAACGTTGGGCACTAGGTGTGGGGGACATTCCACGTTTTCCGCGCCGTAGCTAACGCATTAAGTGCCCCGCCTGGGGAGTACGGCCGCAAGGCTAAAACTCAAAGGAATTGACGGGGGCCCGCACAAGCGGCGGAGCATGCGGATTAATTCGATGCAACGCGAAGAACCTTACCAAGGCTTGACATGGACCGGATCGCATCAGAGATGGTGTTTCCCTTCGGGGCTGGTTCACAGGTGGTGCATGGTTGTCGTCAGCTCGTGTCGTGAGATGTTGGGTTAAGTCCCGCAACGAGCGCAACCCTCGTTCCATGTTGCCAGCGCGTAATGGCGGGGACTCATGGGAGACTGCCGGGGTCAACTCGGAGGAAGGTGGGGACGACGTCAAATCATCATGCCCCTTATGTCTTGGGCTTCACGCATGCTACAATGGCCGGTACAAAGGGTTGCGATACTGTGAGGTGGAGCTAATCCCAAAAAGCCGGTCTCAGTTCGGATTGGGGTCTGCAACTCGACCCCATGAAGTTGGAGTCGCTAGTAATCGCAGATCAGCAACGCTGCGGTGAATACGTTCCCGGGCCTTGTACACACCGCCCGTCAAGTCACGAAAGTTGGTAACACCCGAAGCCGGTGGCCTAACCCCTTGTGGGAGGGAGCTGTCGAAGGTGGGACTGGCGATTGGGACTAAGTCGTAACAAGGTAGCCGTACCGGAAGGTGCGGCTGGATCACCTCCTTTCTAAGGAGCAAACGAGATCGCTGTCGTGGCCTGCATGGGTTGTGGTGGTGGTTGAGTGTAGAACCCGCCTGCCAGGGCGTTCGTTCCTGGGGTGTGGTGCTCATGGGTGGAATATCGAAAAGACACATCCTCGTGATGGTTGGTGGGTTCCTGTGAAACAAGGGGGCTTGCCGGCTGGGGGTGCGGTTCCTGCACGGGTGCTGTGATGCTGGTGGTGAGTACGCCGCTGTGATGCCTTTGGGTGTTGTGGTGGTTGGAAAGTTGTTGGTGTTGTGGTGGTGCTGGGGTTGTTGACACACTGTTGGGTCCTGAAGCAACAGGCCTGTCGCATGTCTCCTTGTGGGGTGTGTGGTGGTTGTTGTTTCGTTTGGTTGCCCTGCTTCTGGAAGGCGTGCCCGGTTGGGTGTGTTGGATGGGGGTGTGGGGTTGTTGTTTGAGAACTGCATAGTGGACGCGAGCATCTTATAAGGCGAGCGTCATGGCCTGGGTGATCCCCTTTGGGGGGTTGTGTGGGTTGTGGTGTTTGTCTTGGTTTTTGTGTGGCCAAGTTTTTAAGGGCGCACGGTGAATGCCTTGGCATTAGGAGCCGATGAAGGACGTGGGAATCTGCGAAAAGCCTGGGGGAGTTGATAACCGAACTTTGATCCCAGGATGTCCGAATGGGGAAACCCGGCTGCCTGTTATGGGTAGTCACCCGCAGCTGAACGCATAGGCTGTGTGGAGGGAACGCGGGGAAGTGAAACATCTCAGTACCCGCAGGAAGAGAAAACAACATGTGATTCCGTGAGTAGTGGCGAGCGAAAGCGGATCAGGCTAAACCGGTCCATGTGTGATAGCCAGTGGGCGTTGCATGGTCGGGGTTGTGGGGTTGTTCCGTACCAGGGTCACTGACCTGGTCGGGTGTGAATGTGCTGACGTAGATGAACGGCTTGGGATGGTCGACCATAGAGGGTGAGAGTCCCGTAATTGTCGCGTTGATGCACCGCTCGAGGGATGATACCCGAGTAGCACGGGGCCCGAGAAATCCCGTGTGAATCTGTCAGGACCACCTGATAAGCCTAAATACTACCTAATGACCGATAGCGGACCAGTACCGTGAGGGAAAGGTGAAAAGTACCCCGGGAGGGGAGTGAAATAGTACCTGAAACCGTGTGCCTACAATCCGTCAGAGCAGGCTTGTACCTGTGATGGCGTGCCTTTTGAAGAATGAGCCTGCGAGTTAGTGTTACGTCGCGAGGTTAACCCGTGTGGGGAAGCCGTAGCGAAAGCGAGTCTGAATAGGGCGTTTGAGTGGCGTGATCTAGACCCGAAGCGAAGTGATCTACCCATGGCCAGGTTGAAGCGACGGTAAGACGTCGTGGAGGACCGAACCCACTTCAGTTGAAAATGGAGGGGATGAGCTGTGGGTAGGGGTGAAAGGCCAATCAAACTTCGTGATAGCTGGTTCTCCCCGAAATGCATTTAGGTGCAGCGTTGCGTGTTTCTTGCCGGAGGTAGAGCTACTGGATGGCCGATGGGCCCTACAAGGTTACTGACGTCAGCCAAACTCCGAATGCCGGTAAGTGAGAGCGCAGCAGTGAGACCGTGGGGGATAAGCTTCATGGTCGAGAGGGAAACAGCCCAGACCACCGACTAAGGCCCCTAAGCGTGTGCTAAGTGGGAAAGGATGTGGAGTTGCTTAGACAACCAGGAGGTTGGCTTAGAAGCAGCCACCCTTGAAAGAGTGCGTAATAGCTCACTGGTCAAGTGATTCCGCGCCGACAATGTAGCGGGGCTCAAGTACACCGCCGAAGTCGTGGATTTCAGATAGTAGACAAGCCTTCGTGGTTCAGTCGTCTGGAGTGGTAGGGGAGCGTCGTGTGGACGGTGAAGCCGCGGTGTAAACCAGTGGTGGAGACCACACGAGTGAGAATGCAGGCATGAGTAGCGAAAGACGGGTGAGAAACCCGTCCGCCGGATGATCAAGGGTTCCAGGGTCAAGCTAATCTGCCCTGGGTGAGTCGGGACCTAAGGCGAGGCCGACAGGCGTAGTCGATGGACAACGGGTTGATATTCCCGTACCGGCGAAGAACCGCCCATACTGAGCCCGGGATACTAACCACCCAATCCACCTCCAGGAGCCTTCGGGCAAGTGGTGTGTGGTGAGGCTGGGAACTGATCGGGGGAGGTAAGCGTATTAACAGGTGTGACGCAGGAAGGTAGCTGAGCCGGGCGATGGTAGTCCCGGTCTAAGCAGGTAGGCCGTTCCCTAGGCAAATCCGGGGAACATTAAGGCTGAGACGTGATGGGACCCCACCTTGTGGGGGATTCAGTGATCCTATGCTGCCGAGAAAAGCATCGACGCGAGGTTCCAGCCGCCCGTACCCTAAACCGACACAGGTGATCAGGTAGAGAATACTAAGGCGATCGAGAGAATCATGGTTAAGGAACTCGGCAAAATGCCCCCGTAACTTCGGGAGAAGGGGGGCCCGGACTGTGAAGAGGACTTGCTCCTCGGAGCGGATAAGGGCCGCAGAGACCAGGGGGAAGCGACTGTTTACTAAAAACACAGGTCCGTGCGAAGTCGCAAGACGATGTATACGGACTGACTCCTGCCCGGTGCTGGAAGGTTAAGAGGACCGGTCAACACTTCGGTGTGAAGCCGGGAATTTAAGCCCCAGTAAACGGCGGTGGTAACTATAACCATCCTAAGGTAGCGAAATTCCTTGTCGGGTAAGTTCCGACCTGCACGAATGGAGTAACGACTTCCCTACTGTCTCAACCATGAACTCGGCGAAATTGCACTACGAGTAAAGATGCTCGTTACGCGCAGCAGGACGGAAAGACCCCGAGACCTTTACTATAGTTTGGTATTGGTGTTCGGAGTGGCTTGTGTAGGATAGGTGGGAGACTGTGAAGCGGACACGCCAGTGTTCGTGGAGTCATCGTTGAAATACCACTCTGGTCACTTTGGACATCTAACTTCGGCCCATAATCTGGGTCAGGGACAGTGCCTGATGGGTAGTTTAACTGGGGCGGTTGCCTCCTAAAAAGTAACGGAGGCGCCCAAAGGTTCCCTCAGCCTGGTTGGCAATCAGGTGTCGAGTGTAAGTGCACAAGGGAGCTTGACTGTGAGAGAGACATCTCGAGCAGGGACGAAAGTCGGGACTAGTGATCCGGCGGTACATTGTGGAATGGCCGTCGCTCAACGGATAAAAGGTACCTCGGGGATAACAGGCTGATCTTGCCCAAGAGTCCATATCGACGGCATGGTTTGGCACCTCGATGTCGGCTCGTCGCATCCTGGGGCTGGAGTAGGTCCCAAGGGTTGGGCTGTTCGCCCATTAAAGCGGTACGCGAGCTGGGTTTAGAACGTCGTGAGACAGTTCGGTCCCTATCCGCTGCGCGCGCAGGAAATTTGAGAAGGGCTGTCCTTAGTACGAGAGGACCGGGACGGACGAACCTCTGGTGTGTCAGTTGTACTGCCAAGTGCACCGCTGATTGGCTACGTTCGGATGGGATAACCGCTGAAAGCATCTAAGCGGGAAGCCCGCTTCAAGATAAGATTTCCATGACCCTTCGGGGTCGAGAGGCTCCCAGCAGACCACTGGGTTGATAGGCCGGACGTGGAAGCAGGGACTAACGACCTGTGAAGCTGACCGGTACTAATAAGCCGACAACCTGACCACACACCACACCCCACCCGGGTGTGGATCAAAAAAACTGTGCTACGCGTCCACCATGCGGTCCCCAAACAACAAACCCACCAGGTTTGACACGAGGGAACCACCACAACTAAATAAGCAACACCACCACCCCGCCACAACTGGGGAACCAATGGATCGGTGTTGCGTGTCACGGAAACGATCCAGTGACCCTTACAAACCAACCCCCACCCACGGGCGGGGTGTTTGAAAGAGTTACGGCGGTCATAGCGTGGGGGAAACGCCCGGTCCCATTCCGAACCCGGAAGCTAAGACCCACAGCGCCGATGGTACTGCACTCGCGAGGGTGTGGGAGAGTAGGACACCGCCGGACACAACCACACAGGGACGGCCCCGAGCAACGACGCTCGGGGCCGCTCGTCATTTAACCACCAACACCAACACCAACCACCAACAGCCCCCACACACAGGGGGCTGTCCCCGTTTAACCGGCCAGACTCGCCAGACCAGACCCACACGACCGAACCACCACGAGACCACACAAGGGGCGGCGCCCGCCCCACAAGGGACGGGCACCACCCACACCGACGCCCTACTGGAACAGCCGGTATCAGCCCAGACTCACCCCGCCGCCGACGCGCCCCAGAACGACGCCAGCCCTCCGGCGAGACTCTGACCCTGACGGAAGCCGGCCCGCGCCGCATCCGGGCGCAAGGCGAGGTTCATGGCGTTGGCGCCGAAGAGGTGCTCGTCCTCCGGCTCAGGTGAGATGACCTCGACGGCGCTGCCGGCGTCGCGCAGTTCGTCGACTTGAGCGCCGAGGTGCTGACCCCACGCCAGCGGAGTGCGCGTCCGCCCGCCGAACGGTGAGAGGACCAGGACCCGGGTGCAGCCGGCGGCGAGGTCGGCGTTCTCATTGCGTCGGTAGCCGCCGTCGATGTACTGCCGGTCCCCGACAGGATAGGCGAAGCCGCTGGCGCAACTGGCGGCCACGGCGTCGGCGAGGAGGACGCCGCTCTCACGGGTGAAGACCATCGGCTCGCCATTGAGAGCGTCCACGGCCGTCAGGTACACCTGTTGTTCCGGCCACTCGTGGCTCGGCAGGCGCGACGCGACGGTCGCGCGCCACCGGGAGCGGACCTCCGGGTCAGCCGAACCGGGGAGCTCGAGCGCTGCGGCGGCCATCCGGCGGCGCATGTCGTCGGCGTCGTGCGCCTCCGAGATGATCCTGTCGGTCCGTTCCAGGTGATTGATGGTGGATCCTGCCAGCCCCCGGCGTCCCGCGTCTCCCGCCGACGGCTGGGGACGGCGGGCGGGAGGTGGTGTCAGGGAGGCCTCGTAGAGCTCGGCCGGGTCGGCACCGGTGAGCTGCGCCGCCGCCGTGGCGCCGGCGGAAGTGCCGATGATCAGGTCGGCGTCCGTGACGGTGAGGCCCGCGTGTGCGAGCCCTGCGATGACTCCGAGGAGCCAGGCATTGCCGGTGGACCCGCCTCCACCGAGGACCAGGGCGCGACGGCCCGGAGGGTTGGAGGTGCCGGAAGCAGAGGATGAATCAGAAGAAGTGTCGTGGTGCATGGGAGTCGCCTTTCGCGAGGTGGCTGTGTGGCGCTCCCAGGGGCGGCTGCGTCAGCCGCGGAATCGTGGGCGGAGGGGAGCGCCCATTGCGGATACTGCGTCCATGGGTCTCACCTCCTGCGACTGGATCACGATCAGAGGAATAGTCGCACATCGGCGACGGCGGCGCAACAGCCGCCGGCCTCAGCCGTGCCGCGTCTCCGCCAGGGCCACGATCCCGAAGGCGCCGAGCGCCGTCCCCGTCACGCGGTCGATGATCTTGCGGAACCGGGGCCCGTCCAGCCAGCGCCGGAAATAGTGTGCCGCCGTGATGATCACGGTGAACCAGAGGGCCGCTTCGAGATTGCTGATCACCGAGAGCATCAGGCCCATCCAGAGGGGAGCGATCGACGGGACCAGGAACTGCGGGATGACCGCCAGGCAGAACATCCCGTACTTCGGATTCAGGATGTTGGAGAGGAAGCCCTTCGCCCAGGTCTTCCCGAGGTGTTCTGGCGCCACGGTGGCCGGCCCGGAGGCGGTGTCGACGGCGCCGTCGCCCGTGCGGAAGGAGGCCCTCCAGAAGGAGAAGGCGAGCCAGAGCATGTACCCCGCGCCGATGACACGGAGGATGTCATACGCGACAGTCGAGACGGCCAGCAGCGCCGAGACTCCGGTGGCCGCGGCCACGCCCCAGATGAACGCGCCCGTGATCATGCCCAGCGCCGCGGTGTACGCGTGACGGCGGCTCCGGCCCAGGGCATAGCGGAGGACGAGGGCGGTGTCCGTTCCCGGAAGGATCGTGATGAGGACGGACAGAGCGGCGAAGCCCAGCAGGGACTGTTCGAGGGTCACCCCGTCATCATAAAAGGCCTTCGCGGAGCCCCCGCCCGTGGAAGCCGAGCGCTTCTCGAGTGTGACGTGCACGGTGGTCAGGAGCGCGCGCAGAGTCCGGAGAGGGACGAGCGTCCTGCCCGACCCTGACAGCCCCCTGTGAAGTGCGTCCCCCGATTCGACCCGCCCTCGCGCGCGCGGGACAATGGAGGCATGCCAGCAACCACCAGGAACCAGGTCTCCTCACGCCCCGGAAGACCCGCGCGCGGGCAGGGGTCGAACGGGAAGGCCGCCCAGGGTCCCGCACCCCAGGCCACCCGGACCGGGCTGGGACCGGGCTGGCAGTTCGCGGCGATCGCCGTGGCGGTCGTGACGCTGGTCCTCGGCCTGCTGTTCACCGGTGCCGCCGGTGTGCGTCAGCTCTCCGATCCCGGCGCCCTGGTGCGCTGGGGGCTCCCGGTGGCCAAGACCGTCCACAACCTCAGCCTGGCCGTGACGGTCGCGGCGCTGGCGTTCGCCGTCGTCGTGCTGCCGCAGGGGATCAGGGCTCCGCGGCGCGGTGGCGAGACGAAGGACGTGCCGGAACACCCTGCCTTCACCCGGACCATGCTGCTGGCGGGCGTGGCCGGAAGCCTCTGGACCGTGTCCGCGATCGCGGTGCTGGTGCTGACTTACGCGAACGTGTCCGGGCAGGCCCTCAGCGGCGACACCGAGTACACCAGAGCCCTCGTCTTCTTCATGAGCGACTTCCCGCTGGGCCGGGGCTGGCTCTTCGTGGTGATCGTCGCGGCGCTCGTGGCGACCGCCAGCTTCGGCCTGCGCAACACGACGGCGCTCGCGTTCACGCTGCTCCTGGCACTCCTCGGCATGGTGCCGCCGGCGCTGAACGGCCACGCGGCGAGTTCCAACGACCACGCCGGCGCCGTGAACTCGATCGGCCTGCACGTGCTGGGGGCCTCGCTCTGGGTGGGCGGCATCGCCGTCCTGGCCCTCATCTCCGGCCTCCTGGCCCGCCCGGCCTCGGGCACCCCGCGCCGCGACATCACCGCGGCCACCCTCAAACGCTTCTCCGCGCTGGCACTCTTCTGCTTCGTGCTGGTCACGGTGTCCGGCATCATCAGCGCCTCCATCCGCATCACCAGCTGGCACAATCTCTTCTACTCGCCCTACGGCCAGCTGGTGCTGGTCAAGACCTTCTGCGCCCTGGTCCTCGGGGCGATCGGCTACATGCACCGTTCGTGGATCATCCCGCGGCTGGGCAATGACGACGGCGCGGCCTCGCGGGGCAAGGCCGCTTCGGTCCCGTCCAAAGGCTCCCTCACGGCGCAGCGCGTGCTCTGGCAGATCATCGGCGTCGAGCTGCTCGTCATGGCTGCGACGAGCGCGGTCGCCGTCGCGCTGTCCTCCTCGGCCCCGCCGTCCGAGACCAAGTACTCCGAGGATGCCAGCCCGGCCTTCATCCTCAGTGGTTACGAGCTGCCCCCCGAACTGACCCCGGAACGCTGGCTCACGGTCTGGCGTCTCGACTGGCTGTGGGTCGCGGTGGCCGTGTTCGGCGCCGTCGCTTATGCCCTGGGTGTCATCAAGGTCATCCGCCGTGGCGACCGCTGGCCCGTCATGCGGGCGGTGTCCTGGTTCATCGGCCTCGCGGCCCTGACGTACATCATCTCCGGCGCCCCCGGTGTGTACGGGCACGTCATGTTCTCCATCCACATGGTGGAGCACATGGCCCTGACCATGGTGGCGCCGATCTTCCTGGTGATCGGCTCGCCCATCACCCTGGCGCTCCGCGCGCTCGCACCCCGCACGGATGGCAGCCGCGGTCTGCGCGAATGGATTCTCGCCTTCGTGCACTCCCGCTTCTCCCAGGTGGTCACGCACCCGCTCTTCGCGGCCGCGAACTTCGCCGGGTCGATCGTGCTGTTCTACTACTCGGACTTCTTCGGTTTCGCCATGCGGGATCACGTGGGCCACGAGCTGATGAACCTCCACTTCCTGCTGACCGGATACATTTTCGCGCTGACCATGATCGGTCAGGACCCGTTGCCGCGCCGCGCGCCGTTCCCGATGCGGCTCCTGCTGCTCCTGGCGACCATGGCGTTCCACGCCTTCTTCGGCGTCTCCATCATGGGCGGCACGAGCCTGCTCGCCGCGGACTACTTCGGAAACCTGGGCCGTGCCTGGGGTCCGAGCGCGATCGTGGACCAGCAGCACGGCGGGGCGATCGCCTGGGGCATCGGCGAAGTGCCCACCGTTCTGCTCGCGATCGGGGTCGCCATCATGTGGTCCCGCTCGGATGAACGGGAGACGCGCCGCAAGGACCGGGCGGCGGACAGGAATAACGACGCCGAGCTGACCGCTTACAACGACATGTTCACCCGTCTTGCCCAGAGGGACGGTTCACCCACCGGACGCACTGCGCCCACCGCCGGCGCGGCCTCTACGCTGGAACCCGGAACGCCGGGAGCCGGCACGCCGGAACCGAAGGAGAAAGAATGACCATCGAGAACGCGACCTCCGTGCGCAGCGCCACCCGCGTCCGCGCTTCCGAGCTGGTGGGCCGCAACTGGCTCAACACCGGTGGGGAACAGCTCTCCCTCGAGAAACTCCGTGGCAAGATCGTGCTGCTGGACTTCTGGACCTTCTGCTGCATCAACTGCCTGCACGTCCTGGACGAGATGCGCCCGCTCGAGGAGCAGTACAGCGACGTCCTGGTGACGGTCGGCGTCCACTCGCCCAAGTTCGAGCACGAGGCCGACCCGGTGGCCATCGCCGCCGCCGTGGAGCGTTACGAGATCCACCACCCGGTCCTGGATGACCCGGAGCTGGACACCTGGAAGGCTTACGCCGCCCGCGCCTGGCCCACCTTGGTGGTCGTCGACCCCGAGGGATACGTGGTGGCGCACCTCTCCGGCGAAGGCCACGCCGACGGGCTTGCCGTCCTGATCCCGGAACTCATCGCGGAGCACGAGGCCAAGGGCACTCTGCACCGCGGTGACGGCCCGTACGTGGCGCCGGAGGCGACCTCCGGGACGCTCCGCTTCCCGGGCAAGGCCCTGCTGCTGCCCGCCGGGCGCGGTTCCGGGCAGGACTCCTGGCTCGTCTCCGACACCGGTCATCACCGCGTCCTGGAGCTCGCCGACGACTTCGACACCATCCTGTCCGCGTATGGCGACGGGACCAAGGGACATGTCGACGGCGGGGCCGAGGGCGCCCGCTTCAACGAGCCCCAGGGACTCACCCTCCTGCCCGCCGAGCTGGCGGCGCGGGTCGGGTACGACGTCGTCGTGGCAGACTCCGTCAACCACCGCCTGCGCGGCATCAGCCTCGCCACCGGTGAGGTGACCACGCTCGCCGGCAGTGGCGTGCAGCGGCTCCTGGAAGCGGGCCCCGCCCGTGTGGACGACGACGGCGCCGGCTACGGCGGGCCGCTCGGCGCGGATCCGCTCCAGGTGGCCCTCAGCTCACCGTGGGACGTCCTCTGGTCCGAGTCGCTGCAGACCGTGGTGATCGCCATGGCGGGCGTGCACCAGATCTTCGCGTTCTCCCCGGAGACGGGCGAGGTGTCCATCCTGGCCGGCAACGGTCTGGAAGGCCTGCTCGACGGCGCGGCCGACTCGGCCTGGTTCGCCCAGTCCTCCGGCCTCGCCGAAGGACCCGACGGCTCCATCTGGGTGGCCGACTCGGAGACCTCCGCGCTGCGCCGCCTCGTGCCCACGGGCGACGCCGGCCGCGTGACCGTGGAGACCGCCATCGGCAAGGGCCTCTTCGACTTCGGATTCCGCGACGGCGAAGCCTCCGAGGCGCGGCTCCAGCACCCGCTCGGTGTCACCGTGCTGCCCGACGGTTCCGTGGCGATCGCCGACACCTACAACGGCGCCGTGCGCCGCTACGACCCGGCGACCGGCGTCGTGTCCACCCTGACGCGCGGCCTCGCCGAGCCCAGTGACGTGGTCCTCGACCCCCGGGGCGCGGAGCCGCTGCTCGTGGTGGTGGAGGCCAACAAGCACCAGCTGATCTACGTGCCGATCCCGGCCGAGGCACAGCAGGTGGACGAGGGCGCCTCCCAGACCCAGCGTCCGACGTCGCCCGTGGCGCCGGGGTCCTTCGAACTGGCGGTCCGCTTCACCGCCCCCACGGGCCAGAAGCTGGACTACCGCTGGGGCGATCCGACCCAGCTGAAGATCTCGTCGACCCCGGCCGAGCTCCTGGTCTCGGGTGGCGGCACGGGCGAAGGCCTGAACCGCACGCTCGAGCTGTCCTCCGAGGTCACCGAGGGCATCCTGCACATCACCGCCCGCGCGGCGGCCTGTGACGGTGCGGAAGGCCCCGACGGCGAGATCCCCGATCACGCCGCCTGCCACCTGTACCAGCAGGACTGGGGCATCCCCGTGGTCCTGAGCGCCGACGGCGACACGGAACTGGTCCTGGACCTGCGCGGCATGGACTGAGCCCGGCCCGTTCCGGACGCGAAAGCACAGATGGTGCCCTTTCCCGAGGCGGGAAGGGGCACCATCTGTGCTTTCGCGGTGGGCGGTGGCCCGGGTCAGTAGTCGACGACAGGCGTGACCGTCACCTTGTCCGCCGTGAAGCTCAGCGTCACCGTGAAGCTGAACGGGTGCACCTGCTCCAGCGGCCCGTCGACGCCGGTGAACAGATCCACCGCTTTCGCGTTCAGTTTCGCCTTTCCTCCGAGCGGCGTGACCACCCAGCGGCCGTTGTACGGCTGGATCTCCACCTTCGGGTACTCCACGATGCTCCAGCGGATCGACCCCTGCGTGACCCGCTCCAGCCCGGCGTGGTAGAACGGGCAATCCGGCTGGAGGCGCTGCTCGTGGTTGGCTTCCGCGGCGCAGTCGTCGAGGTACTTGTGCACCTGCGTGGAGACCGCGTCGGCCAGGCTCTTGGTGGCCTCCGTGTTCAGATTGACCGTCTGGCTGCTGCTGGGTCCCGAGACCGAGACCCGCTGTGCCGGGGCCGCGAAGTACGGGGAACTGTACGACGCCTCGTACGTGCCCGGGAAGAACACCGGGAACTGTCCGTGCCCCTTGGGGGCGTTCATCGTGACGCCGTTGACGGTGGCCAGGTTCGAGTTGACTACGTTCACCGTGAGGGTGGGCAGGCTCGACGGGACCAGCTGCCAGCGCGTGAAGAACAGCCACTCGTGCCCGGCGGGTTCCACCAGGAAGCGGGTGCTGTTCTGCACGCCTTCCAGGGAGTAGGTGACCGGGACGGACATCCTGCCGTCCGACTGGCGTTCCGGACTCCCCACCGTGAGGTCCTCGAGCTTCTCCACCGACGCCTTGAGGCCGGCACCGTCGAGGAGGCCGGGGTTCCCGGCCGGCACCTGGGCGCGGACCAGTCCGAGGGCCTTGCCGCCGTCGCCGTCCTTGAGCGCCGAAAGGTAGGCGCGCACCGGCTCCTGTGCGCCCGCCGGTCCGGAGTTCACCACGACGATGGTGACGATGGCAGCGGCGGCCACCAGCATGATGCCGGCAAGCCAGGATGCGGCCACCTTGATGGTGGTCTGTGTCCACGTCACGCTGCTCTGAACCTCATCTCGCGTCCGGTCGTCCTTCCTGTCCTTCGCCCGGGCTGCGGGGCGCACCGTGTCAGCGGCGCCTGCTTCTCGATGAGGTGCCGAAGATGCTGCGACCCAGGTCGCGGCCCAATTGGGTGCCGAGCGACCGCACCATGGAGCGGAGCCCGCCGCCCAGTGCAGAGCCCAGGCCTCCCATGATGTCACCCATCGGGTTCTGCGCGGGTTCCGGGGCAGGGGGCGGGGGTGCGCTCGGCGCGGGTGCGCTGGGGGCGGGGGTCTGCGCCGGGGTGCCGGGCACCGAGTGTCCGAGGATCTCCGCCTCGATGCGGCGGGCCTCCTCATCCACGGAGCCCTGGTTCACAGCGCCCTGGTCCGCGGAGCCCGTGCCCGCCGGTGCTCCCGGCTGCCCGGGAGCACCGGCGACGGGGGTGCCCTGGAGCTTCTCGAACGCGGACTGGCGGTCCGTGGCCTGGCTGTACTTGGTGGCCAGGGACGACGCCTGGACGACCTGGTTCATGGTGGCGTCATCCGCCGGACCCATGAGCGATTCCGGCGCGCGGAGACGGGTCAGCGCCACCGGAGTGGGAGCGCCCTTCTCATTCATGACGGTGATGACAGCTTCGCCGATCCCGGCGGAGGTGAGGACCTTGTCCAGATCGTAGTCACTGACCGGGAAGGTGGACACCGTGGCTTTGAGCGCCTTGGCGTCGTCCGGGGTGAAGGCGCGCAGCGCGTGCTGGACCCGGTTCGCGAGCTGGCCGAGGACGTCTGCGGGGACGTCCTTGGGGGTCTGGGTCACGAAGAAGATGCCCACGCCCTTGGAACGGATGAGCCGGACGGTCTGGGTGATGGCCTGCAGGAAGGCCTTGGAGGCGCCGGTGAAGAGAAGGTGCGCCTCGTCGAAGAAGAAGACGAGCTTGGGCTTGTCCAGGTCGCCGGCCTCCGGAAGAGTCTCGAACAGCTCGGACAGCAGCCACATGAGGAACGTGGAGAACAGCGCGGGCTTGTCCTGCAGCGTGGGCAGTTCGAGCGCGCTGATGACGCCGCGTCCGTCCGGGGCCGTGCGCAGGAGCTCGGAAGGGTCGAACTCGGGGAGCCCGAAGAACTGCTCCATGCCCTGGGCCTCCAGCGCCACGATCTCGCGCAGGATGACGCCGGCGGTCGCCTTGGACAGGCCGCCGAGCTGGGCCAGCGCCTCTTTCCCCTCATCCGAGGTGAGGTACTGGATGACCGCCCGGAGATCCTTGAGATCGTCCAGTTCCAGCTGATTCTGGTCCGCGAAGTGGAAGATCAGCTGGAGGCTCGACTCCTGGGTGTCGTTGAGGTCCATGACCCGGGACAGGAGGATGGGGCCGAAGCTGGTGATCGACGCCCGCACGGGGATGCCCTTGCCGTTGCCGCCCAGGGCGAGGTACTCGACCGGGAACGTCGCGGCCTTCCACTCCTGGCCGAGTTCGGCGGTGCGCGCCAGGAGCTTGTCCCCGCCCGCGCCGGGCACGGACAGACCGGACAGATCGCCCTTGATGTCGGCCAGGAAGACCGGCACCCCGGCGGCGGACAGCTGCTCCGCCATCATGTGCAGGGTGACCGTCTTGCCGGTGCCCGTGGCGCCCGCCACGAGGCCGTGACGGTTCATCATGCCCAGGGGCAGCCGGACCGGGGCGTCCTGGTGGACGGCGTCGTCCACGATCGCCGCTCCCAGCTCGATCACGGGGCCGGAGAAGGTGTAGCCCTCGCGGATCGTCTGGACTTTGTCCTCTGTGCTTTTGGAGTCAGTGCTCTTGCTGGCCATGGCCATAGCTTAGCGGGAGGGGGTGTCAAAGCTCCTGAACCCGTCAGGCCCCGCCGGGAATCGATGGGGCGGTGCGAGGGCTGGATCTTCTGTCGGACCCTTGTCGTAGGCTCGTGGCATGACTCACACCCCAGAGGACATCAAGACGACCCTGCACCGTTATCTCCGGGCGCGGCGAACGGGCCTGCTGGCGAAACTGGACGGACTCGGAGAGTACGATCTCCGCCGTCCTCTGACCCGGACCGGGACCAATCTCCTGGGTCTGGTGAAGCACGTCGCCAGCGTCCAGGCCGAGTACTTCGGGCTGGTCTTCGACAGACCTTTCGAGCACCCCATGCCCTGGAGCGCTCCGGACGCCGAGGACAACGCGGACATGTGGGTGCCGGAGACGGAATCGGTCCAGAGCATCCTGGACCTGCACCACGCCTCGGCCGCTCACAGCGATGCCACCATCGAGGCGCTGGACCTCGACGCCCCGGGCGTGGTGCCCTGGTGGAAGCCGGAGACGCGGAACGTCACGCTTCACCAGATCCTGGTCCACGTGGACCTGGAGACCGCCCATCACGCGGGCCACGCGGACATCGTGCGCGAACTGATCGACGGCAGTGTCGGATACACCGCGGGGCATCCGAACCTTCCCGACTTCGATGAGGCCCGCTGGTCCGCGTACCGCGACCGGATCGAGGACGCGGCTCGCGCCGCTGCAGCCGCTGCGGGGGAGACCGTCCATGAGTGAGGAACCGGGCATGCTGGCCGCGTATGACTCTCAGCTGAGGCTCGACGCCGAGGCCCAGGGCGCGCTGGCGCATCGCCTGCTGCGCTGGTATCCCCGGGAGGGCGTGCTGGTGGAGGCTTCTGCCGTCCCGGAGGGCACCGGGGACGGTCCGTTCCTCCCGGTCATGACGGCGGTGTTCGCGGGAGAAGCGGGCTTCATCAGCCACGGCGCGGTGGGTCAGGAGGGGAATGCCGCACTGCTCCGCGACGAGCTGACCCGTCCGGGACGCCTGGCCGCTCTGGTGGACGCCGGGCTCACCGCCGTGCTGGACCTGGCGGGCGAGGTCGGAGGTCTGGAGGATGAGTCCTCCACCGGATCCGGTAGGAGCGGAGCGGCCGGGGGAGAAGCCGACGGCACGGGATTCTCCGCAGACACTGGACTCACCTCAGACGCTGGGCTCGCGGCAAACACGGGGCTTACAGTTGGCGCTGGGCTCACGGCCGGTGCCGGACCAGTGACGTCCGCGCCTCGGGCCGGGACGGTCCTGCAGGGTGGCTCGCCGCCGGCCGGCACACCGGTGCAGGCCCCGCGCCGTCCGCTGTCCACGCTCGAGTGGAAGACCCGCAGCCATGACGGGCTCCCCGGCTTGGGGGATGCTCTCCGGGCGGCGGGCTTCACGGAGGGCGAGGAGGAGTCGGTGATGATCGGGGACGCCGCCGCGCTCGCCGTCGAGGTTCCTCTTCCCGACGGCGTCAGCCTGCAGCGGGTGCTGACCCTCGAGGACGCCCTGGCGCTGTGCATCGCGGCGGAGGACGCGTTCGGCGGGAGTGCCGCCGATGCTCCGCGTCGCGCCGCTGATCTGATGGGCCGGCTGGCCCGTGGAAACGGCACCGAGGCGTGGATGGCGGTGGCCGACGGCGAAGTGGTGTCCGGTGGACGGCTGGAGCCGGTGCCGGGAACCGACTTCGCCGGGATCTGGGGTGGCTTCACGCTGGAAGAGTGGCGCGGTCAGGGCATCTACCGGGCCGTGACCGCTCAGCGGGCCCGAGCGGCGCTGGCACAGGGCATCTCCCTGATCAACAGCGATTCGACCGACTATTCGCGTCCGATCCTGGAACGGTACGGCTTCGTCCGCGTCACGGGGACCACGCCGTTCGAGCGCGAGTTCGGATAGAGCGACGCGTTCAGGGGCTGCGCCGGCTCCGCGAGGGAACAGCTGGTGCCCGGATCCGTGGCGGGTCCGGGCACTAACTGTTCCTTTGCGTTTAAGTAAGGAGCGTCAGGAGCAGGAGGAGCGTCAGGCGGATGGGAGCGGCTTGGTGAAGGCCAGGTGTTTGATCTCCTCCGGGTCGGCGTCGAGGTCGAAGAGGGGCGTGTACCCCGTGGCAAGGTACAGCGCCTTCGCCTCGGGCTGCCGGGGGCCCGTGGTCAGGTAGACCCTGGTGTACCCGCGGTCCCGGGCCACGCGCTCCAGCTCCACCAGCACCCGGCGGGCCAGGCCCTTGCGGCGATGCGCGGAGTGCGTCCAGATCCTCTTGAACTCGGCCGTCTCCTGGTCGTAGCGGCGGAACGCCCCGCCGGCCACCGTCTCCCCGCCTTCCTGCAGGATCAGGAGGGAGCCGTGCGGGGGCTCGAATTCGCTGGCCGGATAGCGGGACAGCTCCTCCTGCGCGCCGGCTGCGGAGAAGAAGTCGCCGTACCGGGTGGAGTATTCGACGGCGAGTTCGTCCAGCAGCGGCTTCACCCGTGCATCGTGCAGATGCACCTCGATCACCGTCAGCTCGGGGCTCTCTGAAGGGGCCGGTCCGGCGGAGGATAAGGTGGGTGCGGCCAGGTGGTTCGCGGTGATGCTCATGGGATCTTCCGTCTCTGAGGGGCTGTGTCGGGGGCGGCCCGCGATGCGGTGGCCTGCCGTGGGTGGGTGGAGAAGTCGGGAACGAGGCCGGTTCAGGCGCGCAGCCGTTCCGGTGTGGGCGCCGCGTCCGAGTCGGTGAGCCCGCCGGCCGCGACGTCGTTCAGGGCCTTGAGCAGCCTCCGCGCCAGGGCGTCGTTCTCCCGGAACGGGGCAGCGTTCGTGCGCGGCCGCGCGAAAGCGGCCGACCCCCACGCCGACGTCCAAGGTCCCACGGCGAACAGGTGGCGCCGCTCCGCGCCGTCGGGCCCCAGAATGCGCTGCTGCGCATCCACGGCCAGGCGCCCGGAGCTGCTGACACCGGCACGGGTGAGCACCTGCTTCTCCCGTCCCAGCCCACTGCTGCCGAGCTGCCAGAGAGCGGGATTCCGGGAACCCTCGACGGTCGGTTCGGGAAGGCGGGCCTCCACGAAGACCGAGACGCTCACCGTGTCCTCGCTGCCCGGGAGGGAGGCGACGAACCGGCCGTTCGACTCGTCCGGCGAGATCACGGCCCCGGGCCCGAGGAAGCGCAGGAACCCGCCGCGGTGCAGCGCGAGCATCTCCTCGAGCCGGTGCGGGGGCGGACCGGAGTCGATGAAGGAGAAGAAGCCGTGCCACCACTCGTTGATCTCGGCCAGCGCCGACGCGCTCAGCCGCTCCACGGGCACGAGCGTGCCCAGGGAGAAGTAGGCGTACAGGAAGCCGGTGAAGAGCGCGGTCTGCTCGCTGTGTGTGGGGTCGCTGCGCAGCCGGAGGTCCTCCTCGACATGCCGGAGCACCGCCGCCTCGCGGTCGGCCAGACTGCCGAGCGTAGGGTCCTGTCCCGTGCCGAGCGGCCGGTCGACCCGCTCGAAGTCCAACTGGTACGCCGGATCCGGGATGAAGTCGGCCAGCAGGCGCCGCTGTTCGACTGATCCCCACTCCACGGTGTCCAGTCGACGCTCGAAGGCGTCCCAGGGCCCGTCGACCCGCTCGGGCGAGGCCGTGAACAGCTCTTTGTAGTACGCGTGGGCTACATCCTTGGCCACGAGAGGCCAGAGATGCTCCCGGAACCCGATCTCGTCCACGGAGTTCAGCAGCGTCCCCACGGCCTCCTGAGTGAGGTAGCGGGTGCCGCTCGGGGCCGGGCCCCGGAGGGCGACCTGCGGCTTCGCGTGATACGGCACTCCGCGACGGGACCCTGCCCACAGCCGGGGTTCCCGTCCGGAGGGCACATAGTCGAAGCCGCCCCCGGCCCGGGGCGTGAAGCGCCCGCCACGGCCTTCGAACAGCAGGACCACCAGGTCGACGAACGCCAGTCCCATACCGGACACCAGCACGTCCTGACCAGGAGCGATGCCCGCGTAGTCCGCGTCGGCGGTGTAGGCCGGCGGGAGGTACAGGCCGCCGTGCCGTTCGGCGAAGGAGGTCAGGGTGCGCTCGCGGGCGTCCGGTCGGGCGTCGCTGTGCCCCAGGGAGTAGAGCACGACGTCGGCGTCCAGCGCCGGCCCGGATGCGAGCTGCACGCGGTACCCGGCGTCGTCGTGGTGGACGGCCGTGGCGGTGTCGCGGTGCACGGTGACCCGGGCGCGGGGCGCCAGCCGCAGCACGGCCCGGTGGAGGAACCAGCGGGCGTAGGCGCCGAAGAGGCGGCGGCTGGGGAAGGACCCGGTGCGCAGGGCCGCGGCCTCGGCGAGCAGGTCCGGATCCTCCAGGGCAGGGTCGGCGGGGTGGCCGTCGTCGTCCAGATCTCCTGCGGTGAGCAGACCCGCCCAGGCCAGGAGGTCCGGGCCCTCGGCCCGTGGCCCCGCGCAATGCACGGTGGCGTCGGTGAACAGGGTGATGTCCTGGGCCATGGAGTTGAGCAGCAGACCGGCGTACTGGCTGTGCCGCCAGACGCGGCCCGACCCCGGCTCCTGAGGATCCACGAGGTGAAGATCCACCGGGCTGCGGAGGAGTTCGGGCGCGCTCGCGGCCAGCCGCTCCAGGACTCCGGCCACGCGCGGACCCGCCCCGATCATGACGAGCGTGGGCCTGCGGTGACTCATGGCTTCCTCCTGGGACGCGGGCCGGGGAACGGCTGCGGGAACGGTCTGGTGGAACCCGACCCTAGGAGCGCGGACGGCCCGGAATCCAGCCCCGCCGTCACGCCCCGACGCCGGGGTTCACGGCTCGTCACGGAGCGTCGTGGGGAGCCGCATATGGCCCCGTGTGACCCGGAAAGACGCGCCGTGAACGGGGGTGCAGGAATGTGAATCGGCCCCTTGAACGTGCCCCTCGACGGTCCATAGATTGGCACCCAATCCCACTGGAACTGATCATCGAGGACTTCCCATGAGTGTCATCACCAACACCCCGGCAGGGCCCCCGGAGGGGGTGCTCGGCCAGCCCGCCGAACCGCAGAACGCGGCCCCCGCCACGGGCTTCCCCACGACCTTCGACGACGGGACGGAACACCGCCACTCGCTCGGCCTCCTGACCGCGGACGCGGCGGCGGACGGTGCGACTTCGGACGGCGCCAAGCAGGACGGCGCGACGCCGGCACTCCCGGCCGGCGCGGACCTCCGGGTGGTCCCGGCGCGGCACCCCTGGCGCTGGGTGGGCACCGTGCTGGTCACGATCCTCGTGGCGGCGATCGCCTACTCGCTGGCCACCAACCCGCGCTGGGAGTGGGGCGTGGTGGCTCAGTGGTTCACCGCGCAGTCGGTGGTCAACGGCCTGCTGGAGACCCTCAAGCTGACCGTGATCGCCGGAACCCTCGGCTTCCTGCTCGGCTTCGTCCTGGCACTCATGCGGCTCTCCGCCTCGCCGCTTCTGGTGGGCGTGGCCTGGACGTTCTCCTGGATCTTCCGCTCGACCCCTCTGCTGGTCCAGCTGCTGCTCTGGTACAACCTGGGGTACCTGTACGAGAAGATCAGCCTCGGCATCCCGTTCACGGACGTCCGGTTCTTCGAAGCCTCCACCACCACGCTGATCAGCCAGTTCGCGGCCGCAGTCCTCGGTCTGAGCCTCAACCAGGCGGCCTACTCGGCCGAGATCATCCGCGGCGGGATCCTCTCCGTGGACGCGGGGCAGCTCGAAGCAGCCGCGGCCCTCGGCATCCCGGCCTGGCGGAGGAACACCCGGATCGTGCTCCCGCAGGCCATGCGGGCCATCCTGCCCAACGCGTTCAACGAGATCATCGGCCTGGTCAAGGGCACCTCCGTGGTCTACGTCCTCGCCTACTCGGAGCTGTTCTACACCGTGCAGGTCATCTACAACCGGACCCAGCAGGTGCTGCCGCTTCTGCTGGTGGCGACCCTCTGGTACGTGGTCATCACCTCGGTGCTGAGCGTCGCCCAGTACTACATCGAACGCCACTATTCGCGGGGTTCGGTGCGCAATCTGCCGCCGACCCCCTGGCAGCGCATCCGCGCCAACCTCGCCCCGGGGCGCCGCCCGGCACTCCAGCCCGCGGCCCAGACCACGGCCGAGACCACTGGTCAGGAACCCGCCCGGAAGGACCTCCCATGAGCACCGTCGAAGCAGCAGCCGCCACGGCAGCCCCGGACACGGCGAAGCAGTCCGTGCGAGGTGACGCCGCCCCCGGGACCGTGGGCCGTGTCGACATCGTCAACGCCCACAAGAGTTTCGGTCACGTCGAGGTGCTCAAGGGCGTCGACCTGACCGTCCGGCCCGGCGAGGTGACCGTGATCGTGGGGCCGTCCGGCTCCGGCAAGTCCACCCTCCTGAGGACCATCAACCACCTGGAGACCCTGAACTCCGGCTATATCGCGATCGACGGCGAACCGGTCGGCTACCGCCTCAAGGGCAACCGGCTGCTGGAGCGCAAGGAGAAGGACATCCTGGCGAAACGGACCGGCATCGGCTTCGTCTTCCAGAACTTCAACCTCTTCCCGCACCTGACCGTGCTGGAGAACGTGATCGAGGCGCCCATCGTGGCGCAGGGCCGGAGCCGTGAGGAGGCGACCGCCAAAGCGAAGGTTCTTCTGGACCGCGTCGGTCTGGCGGACAAGACCCAGGCGTACCCCCGGCAGCTTTCGGGAGGACAGCAGCAGCGCGTCGCGATCGCCCGGGCACTGGCCCTCGAACCCCGCCTGGTCCTGTTCGATGAGCCCACCTCCGCCCTGGACCCCGAGCTGGTCAACGAGGTCCTGGACGTCATCCGGGATCTGGCCCGCACCGGCACCACGCTGATCGTGGTCACGCACGAGATGGGCTTCGCCCGGGACGTCGCGGACACCGTGGTCTTCATGGATCAGGGCCGCATCGTCGAATCCGGACCGCCCGCCCAGCTCTTCGGCAGCCCGCAGCAAGAACGCACCCGGGCGTTCCTCTCCAAAGTCATCGAACCTGCTTTCAACATCTAAGGACCACCATGCTTCACCGCACCGCACCCCAGCGCGCCCTGGCTCTCGCGGCGCTCGCCGCCGTCGTCGTCCCCACGCTCGCCGCGTGCTCCGACCCGGGGGCCAACGCGGCCTCGGGGCCCACCACCGCCGCCCGCAACGGCGTCACCTACAACACCTCGCCGCAGCAGGACCGGATCCGGGTGCAGAAGGATGCGACCGCCGCCGCGAAGGTCCCGGCCGCCGTGTCCAAGGACGGGAAGCTGACGGTCGCCACGAGCGCCGGTTCCATCCCGCTGTCCTTCCACGCCACGGATGACAAGACGCCGGTCGGCAGCGAGCTGGACATCGCCCAGCTCGTGGCGGACAAGCTCGGCCTGGAACTGGACGTGAAGGTCACGTCGTGGGAGAGCTGGCCGCTGAAGACCCAGTCCGGCGAGGTGGAGACGGTGTTCTCGAACGTCGGGATCAACGGGGAACGCGTGAAGCTGTTCGACTTCTCCAGCTACCGCGCCGCGTTCATGGGGTTCGAGGCGAAGAAGGACTCCACCTTGGAGATCAAGGGCTCGGACGACATCTCCGGCAAGAAGATCTCCGTGGGATCCGGCACCAACCAGGAGAAGATCCTGCTGGCCTGGAACAAGGAGCTCGAAGCCAAGGGCAAGGCGCCCGCGCAGTTGGAGTACTACGCCAATGAGGCGGACACGATCCTCGCCCTGTCCTCCGGCCGCACCGATCTGAACCTCGGCCCCTACCCGTCCGCCGTGTACCGGGCGAACACCCGTGACGATCTCAAGGTCGTGGGCAAGGTCAACGCCGGCTGGCCGGCCACCACGCTCGTGGCGGCGGTCGCCAAGCGCGGCAACGGCCTGGCCGACGCCATCACCGAGGCGCTGAACTCGAGCATCAAGGACGGCAGCTACGCCAAGGTCCTCGCCCGCTGGGGCCTGTCCGAAGAGGCCCTGCCGGACTCCGAGACCATCACGGCGGAGAACTACGGATCCACCCCGGGAGCGAAGAAATGAAATTCCAGGTCCTGGACATCATCCCGCATCTGAAGAACCCGCTGACCGGGGAGATCGTGTCCCCGTCCGAGCGGCTGAGCCAGGTGGTGGAGACCGCACGGCGGGCCGAGGAGCTCGGCTTCGACTCCTTCTCCGTGGGGGAGCGGCACGCGGGTGAGTTCATCTCGTCCTCGCCGACCACGGTGCTGGCCGCGATCGCCGCCGTCACCAGCCGCATCCGCCTGCAGAGCGGGGTGACGGTGCTCTCGGTGCTCGACCCGGTCCGCGTGGCCGAGGACTACGCCACGATCGACCAGCTCTCCGCCGGCCGCCTCGAACTGGTGATCGGCAAAGGCAACGAGGTGCTGCAGTACCCGCTCTTCGGCCTGTCCCTGGACGACCAGTGGGAGCTGCTCGCCGAAAAGTACGGGCTGCTGCACCGCCTCTGGCGGGAGGAGGGCGTCACCTGGGAGGGTCGCTTCCGTCCCGCGCTCACCGACCCGACCACGACGACGCCGCGCCCCTTCGCCGGGGCGCCGCGCGTCTGGCACGGCTCGGCGACGTCGTTGACCAGTGCGGCGCTCGCCGCCCAGTACGGCGACCCGCTCTTCACCGCGAACGCCATCCAGCCGCGGGAGAACTACAAGGTCCTGATCGATCACTACCGCGAGGAGTACGCGCGGCACGGACACGACCCGCGCTTCGCGTACCTGGGGTCCGGCAGTGGCGCGGGCGGGGTCTTCCTGGCCGACACCACGCAGGAGGCCAAGGCCCAGTTCGGCCCGGTCTACGAAGCGCTCACCGCGCACCGGAACGTCCCGGGCAACAACTCGCCGTACCGGGACATCGACCACGCGGTGGCCGAAGGTCCGGCGCTCGTGGGGAGCCCGGAGCAAGTGGTGGACAAGATCCTGTCCTACCACGAGCTCTACGGCCACGATCTGCAGTCCATCTCGCTGCCCACCACCCTGCCGTTCGACCAGCAGCTCGAGCTGCTGGAACGCTTCGCCGCCGAGGTCATCCCGGCGGTCCGCGCGGCGGCCCCGACCACTTTGTGGGAGGAGGCGGACCCGTACGGCGGCCGTCCCGCCGTCGCGGGGGCGCACGAACCGGACGCGGCCGCCCGCATCACCGGACTCAACCACCAGCACAGGAGCCAGCATGCCTTCGTCAGTTGACAGCACCACGGCCGTGACCGAACAGACCACGGCCGCGACCGGCCAGGCCGCCCCGGCGGCCCCGGAGCCCGGCGCTTTCCAGGCCGAGTGGGACGCCTGGCACGCCCGCCACGAGGAACAGCGGGCGGCGCCCCACGGATTCCTGGCGGTCACCGGGCTGTACTTCCTGGACGACGCGCCCCAGCGGATCCCGGGCATCCCGGGCCTCTGGAACGCCGTCGAGGACACCGTGACCATCACGCTGTCCGCCGTCGAGCGCCTTAGCTGGGAGGGCCGCGAACTGAACCCGGACGGCACCGGCAGCACCACCGTCCTCGGCCCCATCGCCGAGCGGGACGCTGTGCTGCTGGACCACGGTCGGGTGCAGATCGAAGTGGCCCGGCGGGGAGGTTTCCTGGTGATCCGGCCCCGCGACCCCGGCTACTCGCTCCGCGCAGGATACCCGGGCACGCCCGCGTATCCTGCGTCCGAGGAGTTCGCCGTGAGGGCGCAGGTCGAGTACTTCGAGCAGCCTCAGGCCGTCACGGTGGGAGCCGTGGTGGAGGGGATCGAGCATGTCTACGAATCGCCCGCCCGCCTGCGGTTCACCCTGGGAGGCCAGGAACATGTGCTGACCGCCTTCAACGGCTACGCTCCGGGCACTCTCAACGTGCTGTTCACGGACCTGACCAGCGGCGACACCACGTACCCGGCCAACCGCTCGCTCGTGGTCACCCCGGCCGAGGACGGGACCGCCGTCCTGGACTTCAACCGCGCGGTGAACTTGCCGTGCGCCTACACGGACTTCGCCACGTGCCCCTTGCCGCCTGCGGGGAACCGCCTGCCGGTGGCCGTCGAGGCGGGGGAGAAGCTGCCGGTCGATCGGGCCACGGCGGATGCCCCTCAGTCCGACGGCACTCCCGAGACGGGGGCCGCGGCATGAGCGGGTTCCTCATCCTCGAAGCGGACGGCGCCGGATCGCACCCGGCCGCCTGGCGCGCAAGCAGGACTGCACCGGCGTCGGTCCTGGGTCCCGAAAGGCTCCGGGACGTGGCGCTCGCCGCGGAATCCGCGGGCTTCCACGCCCTGAGCTACGCCGACGGTCCCCTGCCGGAGGGCGCCGACGCGCAGGCCCGGCTCAACGCCCTCCAGCGCGCGGCGTTCGTGGGGCCGCTGACCCACTCGATCGGGCTCCTGCCCGAGGTCGACACCGTCTACACCGAGCCGTTCCATGTGGCCACACAGCTGGCCAGTCTCGACTACGTGTCGCAGGGCCGTGGCGGCTGGCTGCTCGCGGCGAGCGACGACGCGCGGGAGGCCGCCGCCGTCGGGCGTTCCGTCGCGGACGGTGACCGCCGCCGTGCCGAAGCGGGAGCGTCCGTGGAGGCGAACCGCCGGCTGTGGGACTCCTGGGAGGACGACGCCGTGATCAAGGACGTCGACTCGGGCCGCTACCTCGACGCCGACCGTCTCCACTACGCCGACTTCCAGGCCGATCTGGGCGACGGCGAGGGCTACTTCGTGAAGGGCCCGTCCATCATTCCGCGTCCCCTGCAGGGTCAGCTGCCCGTCGTGGCGCCGGCGGACCTGGTCTCGGGGGACGGTCCGCTGTCGCCGCGCGAGGTGGACGCCGTCCTGGTGAGCGCACCCTCGCTGGAGCACCTCCGCGCCCGGTTGGCTGAGGCGCAGGAGGAGTTCGGCTCTCGGCCCGAGGGCGGTCCCGCCCTGATCGCCGAGCTGGACGTGGTGCTCGACGCGCGGGGCCTAGGCGCCGCCGACCGCCTGGCCGCGCTGGACGCGGCGACGCCGTGGGCCACCGGGCGCGCGCGGTTCACGGGGACGGCCGAAGCGCTTGCGGAGGTCCTCGCGGATCTCCTGGGCCTCGCCGACGGAGTCCGTCTGCACCCTGCCGTGCTTGACACGGATCTGCCGGAACTGTCCGCGCTGACCCTCCCGCTGCTGCGCTCGCGGAACCTTCTGCGCCCGACGGCGCCGGGAGGCACCTTCCGCGCCGTGCTCGGGCTGGAGCGCGCGGTCAATCGCTATTCGACGGAGGCCGCGCGCAGCGTCGCGGCCGGGACAGGGGCACAGGCATGAGTGGCGACAGCACGCAGGGTCACACCACGGCGGACTTCCGGCCGAGTGGGCAGATCCAGTTCGGGATCTTCTTCCAGGGCGTCAATTCGGGCACCGTGTGGAAGACGCCCGAAGCCGGTTCGCAGACCGACTTCGAGTCGTTCCGCCGGATCGCCCAGACCGCCGAACGTGGCCTGTTCGCGGCGTTCTTCCTGGGGGAGGGCCTTCGCCTGCGGGAGCATCTGGGTCGCGTCCACGAACTGGATGTGGCGGGCCGGCCCGATGCGCAGACCATGCTCGCCGCGTTGGCCGGCGTCACGGACAAGATCGGTCTCGTGGCCACGCAGAACACCACGTACAACGACCCCGCGGACCTGGCACACCGCCTCGCGTCGCTGGATCTGATCTCGGGTGGCCGGGCCGCGTGGAACATCGTGACCACGGACAACGCGTGGACGGGCCAGAACTTCCGGCGCGGGGGATACCTGGACCACGCCGACCGGTACACGCATGCGGAGGCGTTCGTGAAGCTGGCCAAGGAGATCTGGGATTCCTGGGACGACGGCGTGATCGCGGAGAGCGGAGCGGCGGAGTCGTGGGCGTCCGGGGCCGGCGTGGGGGGTGCCTTCGAGGGAAGTGCCGGTGAGGGAGGCGCCTTCGCGCGCCGGGTCCGGCATGAGGGGCAGCACTACTCGGTGGACGTCGTCCCGCGGCTGCCGCGCAGCGCGCAGTACCGTCCGGTGCTGTTCCAGGCGGGCGACTCTCCGGAAGGACGGGACTTCGCGGCGCGTCAGGCGGACGTGATCTTCTCCGCCCATCCGCAGCTGGAGGACGCTAGGACCTTCCGGGCCGATCTGGTGGAGCGCACGGTGGCGGCGGGCCGTCATCCCAACGAACTCCAGATCTTCCCCGCGAGCGAGTTCATCCTGGCGCCCACGGAGGCCGAAGCGCTGGAGAAGAAGGCCTGGGTCCGGTCTCAGCAGATCGGACCCCAGCAGGCGATCGCGTTCCTGGAGCAGTTCTGGGGCACCAGTCTCTCCGGCTACGACCCGGATGGCCCCCTTCCGGACATCGATCCGGTGGTGGAGGAGACGAGCGAGACGCGTGGCAGTGGGTTCCATGGGGCCCGGGCCCGGCAGCTGGCCGACCAGTGGCGAGCGGAGGCCAAGGACAAGGGGCTGTCCATCCGGCAGTTCGTCACGGCCCAGTCCGCCCGACGGGATGCGACGTTCACGGGTTCGTACCAGTCGGTGGCCGACCACCTGGCCGAGTATGCGCGGGACGGGGTGGTGGACGGGTTCAACATCTCCCCGTGGCTCATCCCGACCGGTCTGGACGACATCGTGGACCACCTGGTTCCGGCGCTCCAGGAACGCGGCGTGTATCCGACCGAGTACCGCGGGAGAACGCTCCGCGAGCATCTGGGCCTCCCGGTGCCGACGCGCGACTGACGCGCTGAAGCGCCGACGCTGATGCCGCCGTCGGCGTCCCTTCTGGACGACGACGGCGGCATCTGCGTTTCCGGGGCGGGCTCAGTCAGTCCTCGCCGTTGTAGCTGCTCTCGCCTCCGCGGCGGCCGGCTTCTGACGGATCGGCGCCGTTCTCGGAACCGAATTGGCCGGGGCTGTTCTGGCCACCCTCACGACCGGCTTCTGAGGGGTCGGCGCCGTTCTCGGAACCGAATTGGCCGGGGCTGTTCTGGCCACCCTCACGACCGGCTTCTGAGGGGTCGGCGCCGTTCTCGGAACCGAATTGGCCGGGGCTGTTCTGGCCACCCTCACGACCGGCTTCTGACGGATCGGCGCCGTACTCCGCACCGAACTGCCCGGAACTCGACTCGCCTCCGCGGCGGGCCTGCTCCTCGGTGTCTTCACGGTTTCCGAACTGACCTGGGTTTTCGCGATCGGCCATGATGATCTCCTTTCCAGTGCTTTCCAACCGGCCGCTGCTGCGACCTTGAAACCACTCAAACAGGTCTCACGGGGCCGGTTAACCCCCTTTCTGTACGGGGGAAACCGCCCTACACTGTGGCGATCGTCCGGCATTACGCCGGCCGGCGCTCAGGGGACCGAGGGCCGGCTCATCGCTCGAGCTCTTCCGGGTGGAACCACTCGGAGGGCAGCCCGGCTTCGGGGAAGGTCACGAAGAGGGTGAATCCGCGGACATCGAACCGTTCGCGCACCACGGTGCCTCTGCGGTCCGTGTAGTCGATCCCTTCGATGAGGGTGTGGCGGATGACTCGTACGGGATCTCCGACGGTGATCGGAGGGGTCACGGGCGACATGCGGTTCTTTCAGATGAGGGGTCTGGCACAGGGATCAGGCGGTGTGGAAGCAGCACGCGCACTGAGGCATGCCGGGCGTGTCCACGGCCTCGGGCTCGACGTAGCGCGCAAGGGACGTCCGCCGGCTCCCTCCGGTGGAGACGGCCGCGACATGGGTGGTTGCGTGGGCGAGGTCCCGGAGGCGCTGCTGGAGCTTCCCGTAAGCGTCCTGGTAATCCGTTCCTTCGACCTCGAGGAGCATCGGCTTTCCGCTGATCGGGTGGGACACGTTGTGAAAAAGAAGCATGTGAAAGCGGAATCCATCCTGCTGTGCTGCGCTGTGGGGTGTGGGACGCGTGGCGTGCGTCGGCCGGGAAGATCCAAGGGTCCCCGTCGCGCGATCCCGCGCCGGACGGGGACAAGCGTGGCTGCATTTCCACCTAGGGGGGCACTCCATGCAGCCACGCTTGCGGTGCGTGACCTTCGAGGTGTCAGGTGAAGATCACGCGTCATGGACATCTCACTCCCCCATCGGGTGAGTTGCCCAAACTTCGGGTGGGACCGCGAACGGTCCGTCAGTCGCCTTAGCCGGCGGCCTCGACCGCGTTGCTGTACGCGCCGCTCGGGGCGATCTTCCAGACGTTGTCCTGGAGCACGAGAGAGAGCTCGACGGACTGGCCCTTCGAGGAGATCTGCACGACGCCGGTGCTGCCGTTGGCCACGAACGTCGAGGCGTCGATGTGGGCGTCGGCCGGCCATGAGGTGTTCGCGGCGACCGCGGGGAGGGGGACCAGGTTGTCAGGCAGCGCCAGGACCGACGCGAACGATGCGGCGTCGGTCTGGTTGACGCCTGCCACGATCTGGTCTGCTCGGGCCTGGGTGAACGGAATGTTGGACATGCTGTTTCCTTCGGTAGAAATCGTCCGGACACAGGCCTGAGGGCTCAGGCCGGGAACCGGGAGAGATGACGAGGCGGGAGGCCTCAGACGGTGGCGACACCCGAGAAGTTCACGGTGCCGATGCCGAAGGCCACTCCACCGGTCGCCACACCGTTGAGGTTCCACGTGAGCGTGTAGGGGCACTGGAGGGTCAGGCCGAGGCCGTACTGGAGCGACAGGGTGACGTTCACCGACAGCGTCTTGGGAACGACCGGGTAGGACCCGATGCCCACCACCGCTCCGCCGTTCGGGAGGGTGACGTTGGTGAAGACGAAAGCGCTCGGGAAGACGCCGACGGTGGAGGTGTTACCGGCTCCGACGCCCAGGCCTGCCCCGGAGGTGTAGGTCCGGCCGTCGGACATGGTCAGCGTGGCCTGCGTGACGACGAAGGTGAAGGCCGGCTGGAAGATGTTCTGCCAGGTGATGCCGCACTGGGTCGCGTCGAGGCCGAAGGCGCCTCCGAGGGCGATGGTGCCCTTGTTGCCGGCGACCAGCGCCTGCGAGGTCCAGGCGCCGGAGGCCAGGCCACCGACCAGCGGAATGCCGGCCTTGACACAGGTGGGGCAAGTGGGGGTCACGGAGGCCACGGCGGCCGGTGCGGCGACGGCAGCGGCGATGACCGGAGTCGCCCACACTGCGGACCGGGCGACGGACCGGCGGGTGACGTGCTGAGGTGAAGGCGGAGTGATGTCGGGCAAGGTTTTTCTCCCATGGATGAAGTGGTTCGGAGGCTGATTCTCCGGGGCACTGTTTCGAGGCAACAATGCATCAAGAATTCGGTGCTTTCAACCAAAAGAATGAAATTTGCGCCAAACAAACGACATAAACGTGCCAGACGATACTTTGCGAATAAATGTCGCTTACCGCCGCATTTAGCGGGCTGCCCCGAGGGGTGCTCCCCGGGTCCTCCCAGCATTGACGTCTGGTCAGCTTAGGAGGGTCCGTGGAAGATTAATCCGATTAATCGCGTCACGAAACTGAAGGTGCGCCACTCACACTTATGACCATACAACAGACCCGGTGCGCAAAATGACGCAAATCGTGCGCAAAATGGAGCTTCGACTCATTGGCGAGTGGTGCTCCGTCCGATTCTGACGTGCTGCCGGAGTGGCGTTCGCGCTCTTCTTCTGCGCGCCTTCGCCATTCGGTTCAGGCCGGCGGCGGATGGTCGCTGCGACTTTCATGACAGGCAAGACAAGGAGACGACCTATGAGGCCGACGACGCTGATTCCGCACCCTCCCCGGGGGCCCGTTGAATGGAAAGTGGTCGAGAACAAGCTGGTCGTCGACGGGGGTGGGTTCATCGAGGACATCAGTTCCGGCGTGGACACCCTTCTCAACGTCGAGAGCTTCGGCAAGTTCGGGGTTTCCCCACAGTCCGCTCCGACCTTCTCGGCCGAGGGGGTCAGCTTCTACACCGGCAACACGGGCGCCTCGGACGTGGTCATCGAGGGCGGGACCTATGGCATCCACCATGACCCGGGCATCGGATCGGTGAAGCTCTCGATCCTTTCCGAGGGGACGATGAGCGTGCATTCCCGCAACGGCAGCATGGTCCGATCGGCGGGCCATGGGTTCGTCCTCCGCCCCGGCGAGGACCGGACCGTTGAATTCTCCGACGGCGCGAGAGTCCTCATCATCGAGACGTCCAAAGAAATCCTCGAGGGATACACCCCTGGAACGGTCACTAAAGATCCCCTGCAGTTCGGGCCCGGGGGGACTCTTTCTGAGTCCATTCTCGCGTTCGGCACGTCTGTCGCACATCACCGCGCCGCGGGACCGCTCAACAACTATTTCATCGATCAATTCCTGCAGGAGATGGTCGCCAGTGTCGTCCTGAGTGTGAAAGGCGTCAGCGAGGCTGAGCGGCGTGGGCGATCGGGAGCTTTCAGTCAGTCCCAGTATTTGATCAACGGACGTTATATCGATCCGTCATTCTCGGTCACCGAACTGGCCTCTCTTCTGAAGATGTCGGTCCGGAATCTTCAGGACATTTATGCGCAGCAGGGAAAGAATGTCAGTCAGGCCATTCGCGATCGCAGGCTTCAGGAAGCCAAACGGCTCCTGAGTGATCCCGTGTATATCAATCTCACGGTCGAGGAGGTCGCGACCTATTCGGGATTCGACAATACGCAGCGGCTGCGCAGGGCTTTCGAGACCGCGAAGCTCCCGAATCCCCGCGCCTACCGGGCCCAGGCGATGCGGGAGGCCGCGGCAGCGGGCTGACGGACGTCACCTGCCGGCGTCGAGCGGCTGAGACCCGGACGCCCTGATCAGCCGTTCGCCCCGTGCCCGGGCGCCGTCGATCGCGGTCCGCGGTGATTCGATGGTGAAGTCGGCGTCGAGCATGCCGAGCGCGAGGAGCGCCCAGTCCAGGGTTTTCGCGTGCACGGTCACGCGGCAGCTGCCGTCGGAGACCGCCGAGGCCGTGGCCCACCGCCCGATCCTTTCGGTCACCTCGCGCTCCGGCGCTGCGACCAGTGCGACCACGTCCTGCGGACCCGGCGCCTTGTCGGCCCGGTCGCGGATGAACGCGACGGGGTTCTCCGCGGGCAGGGTCCGCGGGGCGAACCGGGCGCCGGTCGGGACCGGCCGGCTCATCCGGTCCAGACGGAAGGAGCGCCAATCGCCGCGGTCCAGGTCGTAGCAGACCAGGTACCACCGCAGCCCGAGGCGGACCATGCGCAGAGGCTCGACGTGCCGAGTGCTGGCGCGCCCGTCGGCCGCGGTGTAGTCGAATCCGATCCGCTCCTGGTCCCGGCAGGCCTGCCCGATGATGATCAGGAGTTCCGGATCGATCATCTCCTCGACCGGTTCCCAGAAGTGGCTCTCGGTGGCCGCCCCGATCGCCTCGACCCTTCTCCTCAGCCCTCGCGGCATCACCTGGACGAGTTTCGCCAATGCGCGCACCGAGGCTTCGGCCACCCCGCTCACCGCCCCCTGGGCGGCCGACCGCAAGGCGATCGCAAGGGCTACGGCCTCCTCGTCGTCCAGCAGCAGCGGCGGCATGGCCGCCCCCGACGCGAGCTGGTAGCCGCCGTCGACTCCGCGCGCCGCCTCCACGGGGTAGCCCAGATCCCGGAGGCGCTCGACGTCGCGCCGGAGGGTGCGGACGGAGACTTCCAGCCGCCCGGCCAGCTCCGCTCCCGGCCAGTACCGTCGTGCCTGCAGCAGGGAGAGCAGCCGGAGCGTCCGTGAACTCGTGTTCGCCATGTTCTCAGTTTCCTCCTCATTGAGGACGGAAAGTGACACCAATGGTGCGTAGCGTTGAAGACATCAAGACCGGAACGACCAAGGAGATGTCATGACTGCACGGATGATCAACGCTGTGGGCACGGGCGAGAAGGCCGATCTGCTGGGTGCCCTGGCGCAGGCCCGCGAGTTCCTCAGCTACACCTGTCGCGGGGTGAGCGAAGAGGACGCCCGGAAGCGCACCACGGTCAGCGAGCTGACGCTCGGCGGCCTGATCAAGCACGTCACGTCGGTGGAGCAGCACTGGGTGGACTTCATCGTGAACGGCCCGGAGTCGGCGGCCGCTACGAGCAGCTTCTCGAACTTGACCGAGGAGGATTTCGCCCGTTACGCCGACGGGTTCCGGCTGACCGACGGCGAGACGCTGGCCGGCGCCCTGGAGGACTACCGGGCTGCCGCGGAGGAGACCGAGCGTGCGGTCGAGGGGCTGGAAGACCTCGGGGTCTCGCATGATCTCCCCGCGACGCCGTGGGGCGAAGCGCGGAGCTGGTCAGCGCGGCGCACGCTGATCCACATCATCGCCGAGACCACGCAGCACGCGGGGCACGCGGACATCATCCGGGAGGCCCTGGACGGTCAGAAGACCATGGGCTGAACGGCTCCGCCCGACGAGGCGGCGCACGGAGCGGGCGGGGAGCCGGAACGGACGTTCCGGCTCCCCGCCCGTCGTCGTGGTGGACCTCGGGCCTCAGGCCGGGTCGGGGTCGGACAGGTCCTCGACCGCTGAGGGGGTCATGCCCTCGAACAGCACGCCGATGCCGTAGGGATCCGCGAGCTCCAGTGGCGACTCCGTGAACCGGAGCATCCAGCCGCCGTCGTCCCAGATGACCGCCTCGGGTTCGCCGAACGGTGGTTGGTCGCTCCGCAGAGCCTGGAGTTCGTCGTCGCGCAGGCCGAAGCCCGGTTCACGGAGCTCTTCCCGCAGATACGCGCCGGCCACGTCGGCGAGTTCGCCGAACCGGGCGATCACCTCAGCGGTGAGCCGGAGGACTTCCGGTCCGGGCTCCGCCGCGGGCTCCACGATGATGTTCACCGTGGGGGAGGAGCCGCCGTGGGCCGCCTCGAGCGACGCCGTCCAGCAGGCGATGGGCTCGGGTGCGTCGATGAGGGTGAACGCCGTGCCGGCGATGTCGAGATGGTGCGGGATGTCTGCCACCGGCCCAGTCAACCATCACCCCCGTCGAATGGACAGCGGCTCCCGCAGCTCGCAGGCCGCACGCTGCTCAGGATCCAGCACGAAGCCCTCCCGAACTTCCCGAAAAACACCCTTGACCCACGGCACGTGACATGTAACATTGTACTGAGCCAGTGATGTGAATCACATGGCACTCACGTGGTCGGAGCTCCGGCCCTGGCAGGGAAGACAGGCATGGCGAAATCAACCCCCACCGAAGCGCACCGGGTGCCACGGCTCGGCATCCAGCTGGAGAACATCAGGAAGCACTACGGCGACCATGTGGTCCTGGACGATGTGTCCCTGGATGTGGAACCCGGCACCGTCACCGCATTGATCGGCCCCTCCGGCGCCGGGAAGAGCACCTTCCTCCGGTGCATCAACCTGCTGGAGCAGCCCGACGGCGGCACCATCCGGGTGGCCGGTCACACGATCGAACCCGGGAAGAACATCGCCCCCAAGGACCTGGCCCGCCTGCGCAGCGCCGTCGGCATGGTCTTCCAGTCCTTCAACCTCTTCCCGCACATGACGGCGCTGAAGAACATCAGTTTCCCGCAGCAGCGGGTGCTGGGCCGCAGCAAGGAGGAGGCCGACGAGCGGGCCATGCAGCTGCTCGAACGCGTGGGTCTCAAGGACAAGGCGAACCAGCACCCCGGCCGTTGCTCCGGCGGCCAGCAGCAGCGCATCGCCATCGCCAGGGCCCTCGCCCTGGACCCGTCGATCATGCTCTTCGACGAGCCCACCTCCGCCCTGGACCCCGAAGTCGGCCTGGAAGTGCTGGCCGTCATGCGGGAGCTCGCGGCGGACGGCATGACCATGGTGGTGGTGACGCACGAGATGCAGTTCGCCCGGGACGTCTCCGACACCCTCGTGGTCATGGCGGACTGCAAGATCATCGAACAGGGCGATCCGCGCGCCATCATGAGCGACCCGCAGGAGGCGCGCACCCGCCGCTTCCTGCGCGCCGTCCTGGAGCGCTGACATGGAAGCGCTCACCGCCGTCGTCCAGGGCCTGCCCATGACGCTGTGGCTGACGCTGGCCGCGTTCGCCATCGGCATCGTCGGAGCGGTCCCGCTCTCCCTGGCCCTGACCTCGCCCGTGGCGCCGCTGCGCTGGGCCGCGCGACTGCTCGTGGACCTGATCCGCGGCGTGCCGATCATCGTCTGGCTGTTCCTGCTGAAGTTCGGCATCCACCTGGGGACGTTCAAGTTCGACCCCGTCAACGCCGCGATCGTGGGCCTGGGCGTGGTGTCGATCGCCTACCTGGCCGAGATCTACCGCGGCGGCATCCAGGCCGTGCCGCGCGGTCAGCTGGAGGCGTCCAAGGCGCTGGGCCTGTCGGGAACCACCACCTTCTTCGGCGTCGTGATCCCGCAGGCGTTCCGGATCGTCTCCCCGTCCATCGCCACATACCTGGTGGGCCTGCTGAAGGATTCCTCCATCGCCTCCACCATCATCGTGGCGGAGATGGTGTTCCAGTCCCAGTCGTTCGCCCGTCAGCACCCCACGGTGGAGGGCATCCTCCCGTACGTGATCGTGGGCATCATCTACATCGTCCTGAGCCTGCCGGTGGCCTTCCTGTCCCGGCGTCTCGACGCCCGCATGAGGAAGGCGATCTTCGTATGAACTGGTTTCAGCAATGGGCGGACTACATGCCCCAGATGCTGTCCGGGCTCGGCGTGAGTCTCTTCATCGCCGGGGTGTCGATCGTGATCGGCTACCCGCTCGGCCTGCTCCTGAGCGTCATGGTGCAGCGCAAGAACCTGGTCATCCGGACCCTGGGCCTTGCGATCGTCGAGATCGGCCGCGGCGCCCCCGCCCTCGTGATCCTGTACCTGGTCTACTACGGGCTGCCGAAGTTCGGCATCGCGTTCGAGAGCATCCAGGCCGCGTGCATCGCGCTCGTGTGGAACGCCGCGGCGTACTCGAGCGAGATCATCCGCGCGGGCCTGCAGTCCGTGGCCCGTGGGCAGGCCGAGGCGGCTCAGGTCCTGGGCCTGTCCTCCCGGGACACGTTCTTCCGCGTCATCATGCCGCAGGGCATGCGGTCGGCGATCCCGGGCCTGATGGGCGTGGCCATCCAGATGTTCCAGGGCACCTCACTGGCCTACGCCATCGCGGTCCCGGAGCTGATGAAGTCCGCCTACAACATCGGCAGCCAGGACTTCAACTACCTGCAGATCTTCACCCTGGCCGGCATCTGCTACGCCGCGATCTCCATGCCGGCCACCTGGATCACCGTCTACTTCGAAAAGCGCATGTCCCGTCATGCCTGACCCGGCCTCTGAAACTCCCACAACCCCCTTTGAGAGGAACCCCATGAAAATCCAGAAGCTCAAGCGCCCCGGTGCGCTGGCCGCCGTCGTCCTGCTCGCCGGTGTCGGCCTGACGGCCTGCGGAAGCTCCGGTTCGACGACGGCGTCGGCCGACTGCACGCCGAAGCACCAGGGCGTCACCACCGTCGCCTCGGGCAAGCTGACCGTGGGCGTCATCGACATCCCGCCCTTCAGCAGCTACAACAGCGGCAAGCCGAACGGCATCGACATCTCGATCGTGGACAAGATCGCCAAGGACGAATGCCTGACCCCGGTCTACCAGCAGGCGACCTACGCCGACGCCGTGCAGTCGATCTCCGGCGGCAGCATCGACCTGGCCGTCGGCACGATCGACGCCACCGAGAAGCGTCTGAAGGCTGTGGACTTCTCCGCCTCCACCTACCTGGACGGCATGGGCATCGCCACCAAGACCGGCGCCAAGACGGTGGCCGATCTGGAGAAGATGAACAAGGTCGGCACGATCGACGGTTACCTCTGGGTCGAGGACCTCAAGAAGATCCTGGGCGACAAGCTGGTCACCTACCCCTCCAGCGTGGAGCTGAAGGCGGACTTCGACGCCGGCCGTCTGGACGCGGACGTCGACGCCTACGGCGTGCAGGTGCTGCAGTTCAAGGACGCCAAGGGCATCACGGTCTCCCTGGCCAACGACAAGCCGGACCCCCGCGTCGGCGCCATCACCCACTCGCCGGAAGCGGCCTTCCCGCTGACCAAGGGCAACACCAGCCTGAAGCAGGCGCTCAGCGACGGCATCGAGTCGCAGCGCAAGGACGGCACCATCACCAAGCTCTTGACGGGCGCGGGTCTCACCGAAGGCCTGGGCAAGGTGGCCGACCAGCAGTACGTGGTCCCCGCCAGCTGATTCACCCCTGATGCCGGGGCGCGTGCCCCGGCATCACCCTTCAATATTGTGCAATGTCACATGGTAAATTAATCCTGTGAGGCGACTCACAGTGCGGCTGCCCCCGTGGCGCTGAGCCGCCTCCCTGAAAGGAACCGGAAATGACCGAAGTCCGTAAGCCGTGGCGTGGAGTCCACGTCGCCACCACCCTCCCGTTCAACGACGACCTGAGCGTGGACTACGACGCGTACGCCCAGAACATCGCCTTCCTCGCGGCCGGCGGCTGCGACGGCGTCGCCCCCAATGGGTCCCTGGGCGAGTACCAGACCCTCTCCGACGAGGAGCGGGCCCGCGTCATCACCACCGCCATCGAGGCCGCACCCGAGGGCTTCACCGTGATGGCCGGCGTCGGCGCGTATGGCGGACTGCAGTCGCTCCGCTGGGCCGAGCAGGCCGCCGAGGCCGGGGCGCAGTCCGTCCTGGCGCTGCCGCCGAACACCTACCGTGCCAATGAGGACGAGGTGGTGGAGCACTACCGCCTGGTGGCCAAGGCCGGCCTCCCGATCGTGGCGTACAACAACCCGATCGACACCAAGGTGGACCTCACGCCGCGCCTCCTCGCCCGCCTCCACGGCGAGGGCCTGATCGTGGGCGTCAAGGAGTTCAGCGGCGACGTCCGCCGTCCCTACGAGATCAAGGAACTCGCCCCGGAGCTGGACATCATCATGGGCGCGGACGACACTGTCCTGGAGCTCGGCCTCGCCGGGGCCGTGGGCTGGGTGTCCGGTTACCCGAACGCCATCCCGGAGATCTCCATGGAGCTCTACCGCCTGGCCATCTCGGACCAGGGCGACGACCTCGCCCGGGCACGGGACATCTACCGCGATCTGCACCCGCTGATGCGCTGGGACAGCAAGACCGAGTTCGTCCAGGCGATCAAGCTCTCCCAGGACATCGTGGGCCAGCGAGGCGGCGTGACCCGCCCGCCGCGCGGCCCGCTCGCCCCGGAAACGGTCGCCGCGATCACCCGGGACACGGAAGCCGTGCTCGCCAAGGGTTACAAATAAACTCAGGGCCCCGAGGTTTCAGGCGTCCGACGTCGCTTAGACACAGCCTGCGCCGCCCTTCGGTCGTGGGACGACCTTCAGGGCGGGTGCGGCTGCGATGCGCGACTTCCCGGACGCCTGAAACCTCGACGAAATCCACCCACCGACCCTAGGAGCAGCGATGCGGACCAAGCGCGTCTTTCATGCCGTCGACTCACACACCGAGGGCATGCCCACCCGGGTGATCACGGGCGGCGTCGGGACCATCCCGGGCACCACGATGGCGGACAAGCGCCTCTGGTTCATGGAGAACAGCGACTGGATCCGCACGCTCCTCATGTACGAACCCCGGGGTCATGCCTCGATGAGCGGCGCGATCCTGCAGCCCTCCACCCGTCCCGACGCGGACTTCGGCGTCCTCTACATCGAGGTGTCGGGGCTGCTGCCCATGTGCGGACACGGAACGATCGGCGTCGCGACCGTGCTCGTGGAGACGGGCATGGTCGAGGTGGTCGAGCCGGTGACGACGGTGCGGCTGGACACCCCAGCCGGACTGGTCATCGCGGAGGTGGCCGTGAAGGACGGGCACGCCGAGTCGGTGACGCTCCGCAATGTGCCGTCCTTCGTGGACCGGCTCGACGCCACCGTCGACGTCCCGGGCTACGGCGCCGTGCCGTACGACCTGGCGTTCGGCGGGAACTTCTACGCGATCGTGAAGCTGGAGGACCTCGGGCTGCCCTTCAAACGGGAGCGCAAGGACGATCTGCTGAAGGCGGGTCTCGCGATCATGGACGCCATCAACGCCTCGGACGAGCCGGTGCACCCGGAACGTCCGGACATCCGCGCCTGTCACCACGTGTACCTTCAGGCGCCGGGATCCACCGCGGAGCACTCCCGCCACGCCATGGCCATCCACCCGGGCTGGTTCGACCGCTCGCCGTGCGGCACCGGCACCAGCGCCCGGATGGCGCAGCTGCACGCTCGCGGCGAACTCGCTCTGAACACGGACTTCGTCAACGAGTCCTACATCGGCTCGCAGTTCATCGGACGTCTCGTGGCCGAGACCGAGGTGGGCGGCCGCCCGGCCGTGGTCCCCACCGTGACGGGCCGCGCCTGGATCACGGGGACCGCGCAGTACTTCCTCGACCCGAGCGATCCGTTCCAGGAGGGGTTCCTCCTATGAGTCTGCCGTACTTCGACGCCGCACAGGTCCGGGCCCGCGCCCCCTGGCGTGCCGCCGTGGACGCCCTGGCCGCGGCGCTCCGCCACGACGTGGACCCCGAACAGGACGGCCCCCGCGTCTTCAGCCCGGCCCCGGGCGGCGAGTTCCTCCTGATGCCGGCCTCCGGCGCCCGGTACAGCGGCGTCAAGGCCCTGACCGTGGCCCCCGGCAACCCCGCGCGAGGCCTCGAGAAGATCCAGGGGGTGTACGTGCTCTACAGCTCGGACACCCTGGCGCCCGTGGCGCTCCTGGACGGCACCGAGCTGACGGCCATCCGGACCCCGGCGGTCACCCTGCTGGCGGTCACGCGGATCCTCGCGGCCACGCCGGGCGGAGCCCCGAAGGACCCGAGCGTCCTGGTGTTCGGCGCAGGCGTCCAGGCGCTCAATCACCTCCGCGCCGCTCACGCGCTTCTCCCGGGAGCGCGGCTCGGCGTCGTCGGCCGCAGCGAGGACCGTGTCCGCGCGCTCGTGGAGACTCTCGCCGCAGAGGGTGTCGACGTCGAGGCCCGGACGGCCGCGGATGTCGGCACGGCGGACGTGATCCTCTGTGCGACCACGTCCACGACGCCGCTCTTCGACGGCGCCGCCGTCGCGCCGGACGCCGTGGTGGCCGCCGTCGGGCAGCATGGCCTGGATGCCCGCGAGGTCGACGCCGCACTGGTGCGCCGCAGCGACGTGGTGGTCGAGGGGCGCGCCTCGGCGCTGCGGGAGGCCGGCGATCTGATCCCGGCGCGCAGCGCCGAGGGAGTGGCAGCGGATCCGACCGGCGAATCTGCGGGACCTGGTGGTCGACGGGATCGCGCGGACCCCCGGAAAACCCTGTCTTTACGCGGGCGTGGGCATGGCCTGGGAGGACCTCGTCACGGCCGCGATGGTGTATGAAGGGGGGACCATCCCATGAGCACCCCAGGAGTGACAGCCGTGAACCCCGTGTCTGATCTTCCCCTCGCCCCGATCGCCCCCAAGCCGAACCTGCGGGAGAGCGTGACGGAGTCCCTGCGCGCGGCCATCATCGCCGGCAGCCTGGAGGAGGGGACCCTGTACTCCGCGCCCGCGCTGGGCGCCGTGTTCGGGGTGTCCGCCACCCCCGTCCGGGAGGCCATGATGGACCTCGCCCGCGAGGGTCTCGTGGAGACCGTGAAGAACAAGGGTTTCCGCGTCCTCGGGGTGAGCGAGGAGGAGCTGGACGAGATCACCGAGATCCGCCTCATGATCGAGGCGCCGACGGTCGGGAAGCTCCCCGGCCGGATCCCGGAGAGCGCGTTCCCCCGCCTGCGGACGCTGGCCGCCGCCATCGTCACCGCGGCGGAGGAGGGCGATCTGACGGCGTACCTCGTCAACGACCGCACCTTCCACAGCGAGCTACTCAGCTTCTACGGCAACAGCCAGCTGGAGGACCTCGCCACCCGGCTCCGCATGCGGACCCGGATGTACGGGCTGAGGACCCTCAGCGACAACCACCAGCTGTCCAGCTCCGCCAAGGAGCACGACGAACTCCTGGACCTCATCCACGCCGGCGACGCCGCGGGGGCGGAAGCACTCATGCGCCGCCACCTCGGGCACACCCGCGGTCTCTGGGCCACGGGACATCAGGAATCCGGCCAGCAAGATTCCGGTCCGCACGAGGCCGACCCGCACGACACCAGCCGGCCACCGGCACCCTAACCCCAAGGAGTACCCATGAGCAGGGCCTGCGATGTCCTGGTGATCGGCGCGGGAGTGATCGGCGCCGCCACCGCCTACTTCGCGGCGAAGGCCGGACTGTCCGTGACGATCGTGGACCAGGGCCTTCCCGCCAGCGGGACGTCGTCGGCCTGCGAGGGGAACATCCTCGTCTCGGACAAGGAACTCGGCCCGGAACTCGAACTGACCCGCTACTCGCTCTCCGTCTGGAAGGGCGAGCTCGCCGAACACCGCCATCTCTGGGAGTTCGAGGCGAAAGGCGGGATCATCGTCGCTTCGCGGCCCAGCAGCCTGGAGTCTCTGCACCGGGTGATGGCAGTGCAGCGCGGCTTCGGCGTCGTGGTCGAAGAGCTGGACCCGGCCGCCCTGCGCCGCGCCGAACCGCACATCACCCCCGACGCGCTCGGCGGCGCGTATTACCCGGAGGATTCGCAGGTCCAGCCCATGCTGGTGGCCGCGCACCTCGTGCGGCTGGCCACCGAGGCGGGCGCCGTGTTCCACGCAGGCGCCACCGTCACCGGCATGATGCGCGACGGCGACCGCGTCACCGGAGTCCGGACCACACGGGGCGACTTCCCCGCCGGGAACGTGGTCAACTGCACGGGGACCTGGGCCGGGGAGATCGGCGCGCTCGCGGGCGTCAACGTCCCCGTCATGCCGCGCCGCGGCTTCGTCATGGTCACCGAGCCGCTCCCGCCCATGGTCCATCACAAGGTGTACGCGGCCGAGTACATCGACAACGTCGGCAGCTCCGACGCCGGCCTGCAGGCGTCCCCGGTGGTCGAGGGGACGCCCGGCGGCACCATCCTGATCGGCTCCACCCGCGAACGCGTCGGCTTCGACCGGTCCGTCAGCACGGCGGCGCTGCGGCGGCTCGCGCAGAACGCCACGGGCCTCTTCCCGTTCCTCGCCGGCGTCCGGGCCATCCGGCACTATCACGGCTTCCGCCCCTACTGCCCGGACCACCTCCCCGTGATCGGCCACGATGACCGCGCCCCGGGACTCTGGCACGCCGCCGGTCACGAGGGCGCCGGGATCGGGCTTTCCGTCGGCACGGGAAAGCTCCTGTCGCAGGCGCTCAGCGGGCGCACGCCCGACCTCGACCTCACCCCCTTCGCTCCGGCGCGATTCGGCGCCGTCGCCCCGACCCCGCTGGAGGCCACCCGATGAGCGCTCTGGACGACGCCGTCCGCTTCACCTTCGACGGCCGGGACCTCACCGCCGCTCCCGGCCAGACCGTCGGCGCGGCCCTCGTCACGAACGGCGTCACCGCCTGGCGCGGGACCCGGAAGGAAGGCCGGCCGCGCGGCCTGTTCTGCGGTATCGGCGTCTGCTTCGACTGCCTCGTGACCGTGGACGGCGTGAGCAATCAGCGGGCGTGCCTCGTGGACCTGTGCGACGGCATGGACGTGCGCGGGAGTCTCGCGGACGACGCCTCGGACAGCGCTGACTCCCTGGACAGCGCCGGCGCCCTAGACAGCGCGGAGGAGACCCGATGAGCGAGCTGCGAGTGGACGTCGCCGTCGTAGGCGCGGGCCCGGCCGGCCTGGCCGCCGCCGTCGCGGCAGCGGAGGCGGGTGCCGTGGTCGCCGTCGTCGACGCCGCGAACCAGCCGGGCGGACAGTTCTGGCGCCATCGCCCCGAAGTGGGCGACGCGGATCCCGACGGGCGCGGCCACCACGACTGGGACGTGTTCCTGGATCTGCGCCGCCGCTTCCGCGCGGGCATCGCGGCCGGACGGGTGCAGCACCTTCCCGGGCTGCAGGTCTGGATGGCGGCACAGAACGACGGCGCCGACTTCACCCTCCGCACCACGCGCACCGTCGTGGGCGGCGAGGGCGCAGGCCCCACCGTGCATGCCCCGCGCCTCGTGCTGTGCCCGGGCGGGTACGACCGGCAGCTTCCCGTGCCCGGCTGGGACCTCCCCGGCGTCATGGCGGCCGGCGGTGTCCAGGCCTTCCTCAAGGCCAACGGCGCGCTTCCGGGACGTCGGTTCGTGGTGGCGGGGACCGGGCCATTCCTGCTGCCCGTGGCCGCGAACATCGCCGAGGCCGGGGGAGAGGTGCTGGCGGTGCTGGAGTCCTCGTCCCTGTCGAATTGGCTCCCGCAGTGGAAAGCTGCGGCGTCAGTGCCCGGCAAGGCCCTGGAAGGTGCCGAGTATGCGGGCGTGTTCACCCGGCACCGCATCCCGTACAAGACCCGCAGCATCGTCACCGCGGTCGAAGGTGAGGACCGGGTGCGGTCGGTGGCCTGGGCGAAGGCCGACGCCGACGGCCGCGCGCTCCCCGGCACCGGCGGCGTCTACGAGGACGTCGACGTGGTCGGGTTCGGCTGGGGCTTCACGCCGCAGATGGAACTGCCGCTCTCCCTGGGAGCCGAGACCCGCGTCGACGCCGACGGTTCCCTCGTGGCCGTGGTCGACGAGCGGCAGGAGTCCTCCGTGCCGGGCCTGTTCCTGGCGGGTGAGGTGACCGGCGTCGGCGGCGCCGTGCTCGCCGTGCTGGAAGGCCAGGCCGCGGGGACTGCGGCCGCCGACCCCGCCGCCGTCGTCCTGCCCGCGAAGGACGCCGCCCGCCGCGACCGGCACCGCCGCTTCGCCCAGGCCATGCACCAGGCACATCCCGTGCCCGCGGCCTGGCAGGACTGGCTGACCCCGGAGACTTTGGTGTGCCGCTGCGAGGAGGTGCCGGTGTCCGCGGTCACCGAGGCGCGGGACGCCCTCGGCGCCGAGGACTCCCGCAGCCTGAAATCCTTCGCCCGGGTCGGCATGGGCTGGTGCCAGGGGAGAGTGTGCGGTTTCGCGGCGTCCTGCCTCGGCGCCGGACCCGGCGAACCCGCAGTCGAGGCGTCGATCGCCTCAGCGGCGAAGCGGCCTCTGGCCGTGCCCGTGCCGATCTCCGAACTCGCCTCCCTCGACGTGCTCGACGACTGAGCCCCCGCCTTCTTCCGACCCTGAAAGGACCTTCCATGAGCGCCTCCCACGCCCCCATCACGACCACCGAAGCCACCAGCGAGGCTGAACTCGAGTGCCTGCTGGCCGGTGTCCAAGCTGCGGCCGCGCCCCTGGCCGCAATCCGGCCCGCCGAGCGGGCCGTGCTGCTGGAGGCCGTCGCCGACGGGCTCGACGCCGCAGCCGGGGAACTGATCCCCGTGGCCCAGGCCGAGACGCGTCTCGCCGAGGGCCGCCTGACCGGCGAGCTGAAGCGGACCACCTTCCAGCTCCGTCTCTTCGCTCAGGAACTGCGCGACGGCGGGTACCTGGACGCCCGGATCGACCATGCGGACCCGGAGTGGCCTATGGGCGCGCCCCGCCCCGATCTGCGCCGGGTCAAGCAGGCGCTGGGTCCGGTCCTGGTGTTCTCGGCCAGCAACTTCCCGTTCGCGTTCTCGGTAGCCGGTGGCGACACCGCCTCCGCGCTCGCGGCCGGCTGTCCGGTGCTCGTCAAGGCCCACTCCGGTCATCCCGAGCTGTCCCGGCTGACGGCCAACGTCGTGACCGCTTCGCTGGCCTCCGCCGGGGCGCCGGAGGGCGTCTTCGGGCTGCTGTTCGGCACGCAGGCCGGGGCCACAGCCCTCAAGGATCCCCGGATCGCGGCGGGTGCCTTCACCGGCTCCATCCCGGGCGGCCGGGCCCTGTTCGACATCGCCTCATCCCGGCCCACGCCCATCCCGTTCTACGGGGAGCTCGGCAGCAACAATCCGGTGTTCGTCACGGAAGCCGCGGCGGCGGAACGGGCCGAGGGCATCGTCGAGGGCTTCATCGGATCGTTCACGATGGGCAGCGGCCAGTTCTGCACCAAGCCGGGGACGCTGTTCGTCCCGGCGGATTCGACGCTCGTGGGCCGGCTCCGCGACGCCGTGCTGCCGGACGCGGCACCGCTCCTCAACGACCGGATCCAGGCGGGCTACACGGAGGTGGTCCAGGAACTGGAGGGCCACTCGAAGCTGAGCATCCTGGCGCAGGGGCCGGATCCCCTGTCCGATCCGCCGTCGCCCACGCTGCTGCTGACCACGGCGGAGGACATGCTGGCCGATCCGCACGCGCTGCAGGCGGAGTGCTTCGGGCCGACCGCCGTCGTCGTGACGTACACGGACGAAGCGCAGCTGGTGGCGCTCGCGGAGAGTTTCGAAGGGCAACTGACCGCGACCATCCAGGGCACGGACGCCTGCCAGGTGGCGGAGCTCGTGGAGGTGCTCTCCCGCAAGGCCGGCCGGGTCCTGTGGAACGGCTGGTCCACCGGGGTGTCCGTGACCTACGCGCAGCAGCACGGCGGCCCGTACCCGGCCACGACCGCCTCCGGGAGCACGTCCGTGGGGACCGCAGCGATCGAGCGCTTCCTGCGACCCGTGGCCTACCAAGGCTTCCCGCAGCACCTCCTGCCGGAAGCCCTGCGGGACGAGAACCCGCTGGACGTGCCCCAGCTGATCGACGGTCAGCGGGCGCGCGGCTGAGCGTTCTGCCGCCTCGCTCCACGTCGGCCGGCACCCTCTCCGGGTGCCGGCCGACGGCGTTTCGGGGGAGTGGGAGCCCGACGGCGGAGTGAGGGGATCCTGGGCGAGCGCGATCCCGCCCCGTCGAGGCTCTTCCAGTTTTCGCGAGAGCGCTCCACTTTCTTCTAGTCAGTGCATTGATCTGCTTGCCGCTCGCGCACCTCCCCTTCATAGTCGACGTGCGACTTGGGACGTGACTTCGGCTAGGCATAGATCTGATGATGCGGGAACGTGAGTCGATCAGCTTTCAGATAAAAATCGTTGATCTCTGAATTTCCTCCGCTCTAGCTGGGCCTACACCTGCGCTGTCTGCGGAGTCGACGCCTGACTTGGAACAGCAAAACTCGGCCCAGGAGCGCCCGGTATCTCTTCTGCACCAACCACCCTTGGAGGACAAGGAAAAGCATTGATAGGAGCCAGTCATGTCGATTTGGAAATCAACTCTGCAATACCTGGGAATCTCAAAGGTCACTCCACGCCCTGGATACACCGTCCCTGACAGGCTCTGGCCGGCTCGTCAGTTCTGTGAAATCTGCGGCGCGCAGGTTCCGCCCTCCCAACAGGAACAGCACTCGGCGTGGCACGAAACTCAAGGGGTCTAGTGCGAGACTCCGACCCCCGAAAATAAGTTCGATCTGCAACTAGCTCGATGAGCGAGATATACGTTAGCCTAGCTTCATAAGTTCCGGTCGGCCCAGGTCGGCTGGAACGCCAGAGATTCCTGGTTTCCGGGGAATGTCTGCTGAAGGGCAGGACCTGAGAAGTCGGGAGATGGCATGGAGAGTCGGCAGATCGTGCTCGCGAGGGCCGCGGAGAACGCGGCGAGGACGAGCACCGCGCTAGCGGATGCGGAGGTCCGCCTCGAGCGGCACGACGACGGCTGGGTCCTCCACGCCGTGTACACGGTGGCCGGATCGTCGACCACCGTCGCGGCCATGGCCCTCGTGGAGCAGCGTCTCATCCCGGACCTGGAGGAGGTGCTGGGCGGCGCTTTCGTCCAGCGCCACGTCCGGTTCGCGGTGGAGAGCGGCTCCGCCTCCAGGCTACGTCGGCTCCCCGAGTCGGCGTCTCTGGTCTCACTCTGACCGGGGTGGGAATCCCCGGGCGAATCCATCACCGAACGAAAGGGCGAGCATCATGAGTTTCATCGACAAGGCCAAGAACGCTGCCGATCAGGCGGTCGGCAAGGCCAAGGAAGTCATCGGCGAGGCGACGGACAACCACAAGCTGGAGGCTGAAGGCAAGCTTCAGCAGGCGAAGGGTGACGTCAAGCAGGCCGGCGAGGACGTCAAGGACGCCTTCAAGGGCAAGTGATCTCGCATCGTCGGGGCCGGCATCGACCCACACCATCGTGAGTGTGCCGGCCCCGACGGCCTCCCCGCCCGCGGCTGCGGCCTCTGGCCGCGCCCCGGTGCGGACCGCGCAAACACCTCGATGTGGAAAAGGCTGATCTTTCGATGGCACTCGAACTGATCGACAAGCACTGGAATGACGACGGCGACGGCAACGACCCGGGCGACACCCTCAAGCTCCTCCGCGAGTTCACCGTGGCGGCCGAGCGGGCCCGCGAAAGCATGCGCCGCGAACTCGGAGTGAACGCCACCGACCTCGCGGCCCTGGAGTACCTCCTCATCGAGAGCGACGCGTGGGGTGTCACGGCGACCGTGCTCGGCAAGCAGCTCGGGCTGTCTTCGGCGTCCACCACCATCCTCGTGTCCCGTCTCGAGCGGGCCGCCTATCTGCGGCGGGAACCCGCGCCTCTGGACCGCCGCGCCAACCTGCTCTTCCCGACGGAGCGGGCGCAATCGCTGCTGCGCTCGATCGTCGAACATCAGACCGACGCGCTCGCCGCCGTCGTGCGCTCGTTCGACCGGGAGGACCTGGACGTGGTCGAGGAGTTCCTCGGCGCGAGCATCGCCGCGCTCCGGAACCCGCTGCCGCCGCGCGGCTGAACCTCGCCGCTCAACGCAGCGCGCCTGAAGTGCGCCCGGGAGCCGCCCGTCACCCCCTAGCCCGATGCCCTCACGCCCTCGCGGGGTCCAGCCTCCGGGCGGTCTCCTCGAGGGCGTCGCGCACGGCGGTGATGGCCGGGTGGCCCACGCTGGCGAGCCGGGCCGACGTGAACACGGTGCGCAGGGGAGCGCTGGGCAGATCGACCAGCCGCACGGAGGATTTGCTCCGGCCCACCCAGATCAGGTCGGGGAGAAGCGCCACCGCGTGCCCGGACTCCACCAGGCTGATGTGCGCCTGGAGGTCGGCGGTCTCGTACCGGACGTCGGGTTCGAACCCTGCGAGCCGGCAGGCCTGCTCCGCCCAGTGCCGGGTCGCGGCGCCCCGGGGTTCCATGACCCACGGCAGGTCCGCGGCGTCCGTGAGCTGCTGCAAGGTGTTCTCCGGCGGCACCGCGAGCCGGATCGCGTCCTCCACGAGGGGCTTGCGGTCCAGGCCGGGCAGATGGGGTGCGGCATGGTGCGGATACTGTTCCGCGACCACCAGATCGAAGCCATGCGCCCAGGTCTCGTGCAGGGCCGTCTCCGGTTCGTACTGGACCATTTCGATCCGCAGCGCCGGATGCTGTTCGGCCACGGCCTGGAGCGTCGCCGGGAGGAGGGCAAGCATCGCGCTCTGGAAGACGGCCATCCGCACGGTTCCTCGGATCTCGTCCTGGCTCGCGGCCACGGCGGCCTCGGCCCGTTCGAAGGCGTCCAGCAGCTCGCCCGTGTGCTCGGCCAGAAGCTGAGCCTGCGGGGTCAGCAGCACCCCGCGGCCGGACTTCCGCATGAGTTCCACGCCCACTTCCTTCTCCAGGAGGGCGAGCTGCTGGGACACCGAGGAAGGGCTGTACGCGAGGGCGTCGGCCACCCCGGCGAGCGTCCCGCGGATGCTCAGTTCGCGGAGCAGTCGGAGCCTGCGGATCTCCAGCATCAGGGCCTCATTTCGGGGGTGCCGGCGGCCCTCCGGAAGGGTCGCACTGATAGTTCACTAAAGCTGATCCATATCCTACAGAAAACATCACTTTTCCTAATTTTCCTTGAGGCGCATACTGATGATCAGATCGACCCGGCGGCCTGATTCACAGTCGAATCACGGGACGCCGATCACCCCCTCTCTCCGCTCCCGGTGACGCAACCCGGAACCGGCGGACAACACTGAAGTGCAAGGAGCGCCATGACCACCCCTGCTCGTGTCGAACTGCCGTCCGTGAGGCCACAGGACCTGGCCACGGAGGCCATCGCCCTGGTGCGCCGCTGGCTCGAGGAGGGCTCCCGGATCCCCGTGGACGCCTCCGCCGCTCAGCTGGCCGGCGTCCTCAAGGATCCCAACGGCCTGGCGTTCACCGTCGGGTTCGTGGACGGCGTCGTCCGCCCCGAGGACCTGAGCGTCGCCGCCCGCAACCTCAAGGCCCTCGCCCCCAAGGTTCCGGCCTTCCTCCCCTGGTACATGAAGTCCGCCGTCGCCCTGGGCGGCTCCCTCGCCCCGGTTCTGCCCGGCGTCGTCATCCCCGTGGCCCGCCGCGTGCTGCGCGAGATGGTCGGCCACCTGATCGTGGACGCGACGGACGCCAAGCTCGGCGCCTCGATCCAGAAGATCAAGAAGGACGGCATCCACCTCAACGTCAACCTCCTGGGCGAGGCGATCCTCGGCCAGAACGAGGCCTCCCGACGCCTCGAGGGCACCCGGAAGCTCCTGGCGCGCCCCGACGTCGACTACGTCTCCATCAAGGTCTCCTCCACGGTCGCCCCGCACAACCACTGGGCGTTCGATGAGGCCGTCGAGCACATCATCGAGAAGCTCGCGCCGCTGTACCGCCTGGCCGCGTCCTCCAGCCCCCGCAAGTTCATCAACCTGGACATGGAGGAGTACAAGGACCTGGACCTGACCATCGCGGTCTTCACCCAGCTCCTCGACCGCCCCGAGTTCAAGGACCTGGAAGCCGGCATCGTGCTTCAGGCGTACCTCCCGGACGCCCTGAGCGCCATGATCCGTCTCCAGGAGTGGTCGGCCGCCCGCACCGCCCAGGGCGGCGCCCCCATCAAGGTCCGCGTCGTGAAGGGCGCCAACCTGCCCATGGAGCAGGTCGACGCCGACTTGCACGGCTGGCCTCTGGCCACCTGGGGCAGCAAGCAGGACTCGGACACCTCCTACAAGGCCGTCCTCGACTACGCGCTGACCCCCGAGCACATCGCCAACGTCCGCATCGGCGTCGCCGGCCACAACCTCTTCGACGTGGCGCTCGCCCACCTGCTCGCCGAGGCACGCGGTGTGAAGCAGGGCCTCGAGTTCGAGATGCTGCTCGGCATGGCGACCGGCCAGGCCGAAGCCGTGAAGCGCACCGTCGGCTCGCTGCTGCTCTACACCCCCGTCGTGCACCCGGGCGAGTTCGACGTCGCCATCGCCTACCTGATCCGCCGCCTCGAAGAGGGTGCGAGCCAGGAGAACTTCATGTCCGCCGTCTTCGAGCTGGACAAGAACGAGGGCCTGTTCGAGCGCGAGAAGAACCGCTTCCTCGCCTCCCTGGAAGCACTCACGGACACCGTCCCCGGCCCGAACCGTGTGCAGGACCGCACCGCGTTCGACGCCGCGGCCCTGGCCGAGGAGGAGCTCTCCCGCGCCGCGCTCGGCACCGGCGAGGCCGGCTTCGGCGGCCCGACCCTCAGCTTCGACAACACTCCGGACACGGATCCGGACCTCCCGGCCAACCGCACCTGGGGCCGCGCCATCCTGGACCGCGTGCCCGGCACCGCCCTCGGCCTGGCGACCGCCGACTCCCACGTGCTGAACACCGCGGAAGAGCTCGACGCCGTGATCGCCACCGCCGTCGCGCGCGGCGCCGAGTGGGGCTCCCTCACCGGCGCCCAGCGTGCCGAGGTCCTGCACCGCGCCGGCGTGCGCCTGGAGGCCCGCCGCGCCGAGCTGCTCGAGGTCATGGCCGCCGAGTGCGGGAAGACCCTGGACCAGGGCGACCCCGAGGTCTCCGAGGCCATCGACTTCGCCCACTACTACGCCGAGCTCGCCAAGGACCTCGACCACGTGGACGGCGCCACCTTCGTGCCCTCCAAGCTGACCGTGGTCACCCCGCCGTGGAACTTCCCGGTCGCCATCCCGGCCGGCTCCACCCTCGCGTCGCTGGCCGCCGGCTCCGCCGTCGTCATCAAGCCCGCCAAGCAGGCCCGCCGCTCCGGCGCGGTCATGGTCGAGGCCCTCTGGGAGGCCTTCGACGAGGCCGGCATCGACCGCAGCGTGCTCCAGTACGTCCAGCTGGCCGACCGTGAGCTCGGCACCCGCCTGGTCTCCCACCCGGCCGTGGACCGCCTGATCCTGACCGGCGGCTACGAGACCGCCGAGCTGTTCCGCAGCTTCCGCAAGGACCTGCCGCTGCTGGCCGAGACGAGTGGCAAGAACGCCATCATCGTCACCCCGTCCGCAGACCTGGACCTCGCCGCGAAGGACGTCGTCCAGTCCGCGTTCGGCCACGCAGGCCAGAAGTGCTCCGCCGCCTCCCTGGTGGTCCTGGTGGGCTCCGTCGCCACGTCCCGCCGCTTCAACCAGCAGCTCGAGGACGCCGCGCGCTCCCTCAAGGTCGGCTACCCGGTGGACCCGCAGACCCAGATGGGCCCGGTCATCGAGCCGGCCCAGGGCAAGCTCCTGCGCGGCCTGACCACTCTCGGCGAGGGCGAGCAGTGGCTCCTCAAGCCGCAGAAGCTGGACGAGTCCGGCAAGCTGTGGAGCCCGGGCGTCCGCACCGGCGTCAAGCGCGGCAGCGAGTACCACAAGACCGAATACTTCGGCCCGATCCTCGGCGTCATGACCGCCGCCACCCTGGAGGAAGCCGTGGCGATCGTCAACGAGATCGACTACGGTCTGACCTCCGGCCTGCACTCCCTGGACCCGGCCGAGCTGGACTACTGGCTGCAGAACATCCAGGCCGGCAACCTGTACGTGAACCGCGGCATCACCGGTGCGATCGTGCGCCGTCAGCCGTTCGGCGGCTGGAAGAAGTCCGCAGTCGGCGCGGGTACCAAGGCCGGCGGCCCCAACTACCTGGTGGGCCTGGGTTCCTGGAAGGACGCCGAGGTGTCCGCCGCCGGCGCCCCGACCGCCGCGGCCCGTGGCCTCCTCGCGGCTGCCCGGTCCGCAGAGCTCGGCGCCGAGGACCTCGCGTGGCTCGAAGGCGCCCTCGCCTCCGACGCCGTCGCCTGGGGTTCCGAATTCGGCGCCGCTCGTGACGCCTCCGGCCTGACCGCCGAGCGCAACGTGTTCCGCTACCACGCCGTTCCGGCCACGATCCGCTTCGAGGCCGACGCTTCGGGCCGGGGTCTGGCGGAGCTGCTCCGCGTCGCCGCGGCCGCTGCAACCGCCTGGAGCGGACGCACTCCGGAGGGCACCGTGGTGAGCACCGCGGAGAAGCTGCCGGCCGCCGTCGTGCAGGCGCTGAGCGCTGCCGGCATGCCGGCCATCGTGGAGGACGACGCCGCGTGGGCCGCCCGCGTCGGCCGTCTCGCCGCGAAGAACGGTCCGGAGTCCTCGGTCCGCATCCGTCTGATCGGCGCCCCGGTGCTGCCGACCGCCGAGGCCGCCGACGGCAAGCCGGACGTCGCGATCTACGCGAACGACGTCGTCGCCGCGGGCCGTGTGGAGCTGCTGACCTTCCTCAAGGAACAGGCCGTCTCCATCACCGCGCACCGCTTCGGCACGCCGAACCACCTCTCGGACGCGCTGATCTGACAGCGCCTTCCCTCACGGCCGCGAAGTAACAGCTGACGCCCCTAAAACTCGGTTTTAGGGGCGTCAGCTGTATTCTCGCGGCTCGCGTCGTCAGTGGGGGCTACTTCTTCGGCAGGCCCGGCGGGTTCAGTTCGGAGGTGGGGATGCCCTCCTCCTTCAGGCCCCAGCGGTCCAGGATCTTGCCGTAGGTGCCGTCCTTGATGAGGTCGTTCAGGGCGGCCTGCGCGGCCTTGGCGAAGCCATTTCCCTTCTTGGTGCCGACCGCGATGTTCGCCTTCAGCGGCCAGCCGCCGTCGAGGAGCCCCACGAGCTTCGTCTGACCGTTCTTGGCCGCCTTGTAAGCGGCGGTCGCGTTGGGACCGAGGGTGAGGTCCGCGCGGCCGGACTGGAGGGCCAGCGAGGAGGCCGAGTCGTCGTCGTAGTACTGGAACTGGACGGGGGCCAGGCCGTTCTTCTTGTTCTCGGCGTCCCACGCCAGCAGGATCGACTCCTGGTTGGTGCCGGAGCCCACGATGATCTTCTTGCCCGCCACGTCGGCCGGCTTCTCGATCGAGCTGATGGAGCTGTTGCTCTTGGCGTAGAAGCCGAGCTTGTCGCTGCGGTAGCTGGCGAAGTCGAACTTCTCCTTGCGCTCCTCGGTCACGGTGACGTTGGAGATGACGGCCTCGTACTTGCCCGAGGCGACGCCGAGGGGCCAGTTCTCCCAGGTGGTGGGGACGACCTCCGCTTTGAGGCCGAGTTTCTCCGCGACGGCGAAGGCGATGTCCACCTCGTTGCCCACGGGGGTCTTGTCGTCGTTGGCGTAGACGGCCAGCGGCGCCGCGAAGGGGCTGACCGCGACGGTCAGCTTTCCATCCGCTTTCACGGCGTCCGGGACGAGGGCGGCGGCCGCGGGATCGGCGGTGACGGGGAAGCGGTCCTGCTGCGGCGTGAGGTTGAAGACCTTGCCGGAGACGGTGGCGGAAGGTGCCGGCGACGCGTCCTTGTTCCCGGCGGCGTTCGCGCCGGGGTCTGAGCAGGCGCTGAGCCCCACGGAAACGCTGGCGAGGAGGACGACGGCGGCCGCAGCGGTTGATCTTGCAGAGCTCATGATGACCTTTCGAAAGTAGAGCTGGTGCAGCAACTTTCACGGTCGCCGGGGTGCCCGGTCAAAGCCGTTCGACACGGTGCGAGACGCGCGGAAACACGGGGAATCACGGCGTCACCGAGCGTCGCACACGGGGTCACCGGGCGTGCGGAAAGGTCATCTGGAAGCGGGTGGTTCCGTGGAGTGGGTCCCTCCGTGACGGGCCTCCTCCCACAGGATTCCTCGCTCGGCCGGGCCCAGCCCGGTGAGGACGGACGCTCAGGCCACCTTGCCCGGGTTCGCCGGCGTGGAGGAGGCGGCCTGACCTTCCCGGGCCAGGAACGCGGAGAGTTCCCCGATCGTGCTCATGAGCGGCGCCGGGAAGACGACCGTGGTGTTCTTGTCCACGCCGATCTCCACCAGGCTCTGCAGATTGCGGAGCTGCAGCGCGAGAGGGTGGGCCATCATGGTGTCTGAGGCGTCGCCCAAGGCAGCGGCCGAGATGGCCTCGCCTTCGGCCGCGATGATCTTGGCTCTCTTCTCCCGCTCGGCCTCGGCTTGGCGGGCCATGGCGCGTTTCATGGCGTCCGGAAGCTGGATGTCCTTCAGCTCCACCAGGGTCACTTCCACGCCCCAATCGGTGGTGAGGACGTCGAGGATCTGACGGATGTCGTCATTGATCCTTTCCGTCTCGGAGAGGGTCTGGTCGAGAGTGTGCCGCCCCACCACGCGCCGCAGCGTGGTCTGGGCGATCTGATTGATGGCGGCCGCGACGTTCTCGATCGCCACCACGGATTTCACCGCATCCACCACGCGGTAATAGGCCACCGCGGAGACATCCACGCTGACGTTGTCCTGGGTGATGATGCCCTGGGACTGGATCGGCATGGTCACGATCCGCAGGCTCACCAGCGGCAGATGATCCACTACCGGGATGATGAGACGGAAGCCGGGCATGCGCACCCCGACCACCCGTCCGAGCCGGAACAGAACGCCCTGTTCGTACTGCCGGACGATGCGAATGGACGCCTTCGCCAGGATGATCAGCAGCACGATGACGACGCCCAGGACGATGAGAGCAACGGGGTCCATGGGGATCCCCTCCTTAGCTTACGAAGCCGTCCGGAAGCGCTTCTGCTCGGGGGAGCTCCTTCTTCCATTGTCTCTCCGATGGGGCAGAATGGCTCCGGCTCACGCCACCCAACCGAGCGCTTTGGCGGCGTGCACGGCGAGCAGGAACCCCACGATCCCGATGATCCAGAGCGTGGTGGAGCGAGCGCTGCGGGTGAGCCAGGCGTCGAGTCTCTTCAAGGGCGCCTCGACGAGCCGCCGCGCGAACAGCCGGCCCGCTGTCAGCACCAGCGCGGGCGCGATCATCACCAGGCAGTAGAGCGCCAGGACCAGCAGCGCCGTCGGCTGGTCCGCGGTCTGCGTCGTGATGATGCCGGTGGCCGCCAGATACGGCAGCATCGACGCGATCTCCACGACGACGGCGCTCACCGCCAGCCCCATGAGCGCGGCGGCCCCGCTGTCCTCACCCATGGCCTGGTCGCGCCAGCGCCGGAGCCGACCGGACTGCGCTCCGCGCTCGGCGGCGCGCGCCCGCGCGGCCTTGGTGTCCAGGGCGAAGCTGAGGACCAGCAGCGTCACGCCGAGAAGGAGCTGGAGGAATTGCGCCGGGGTGGAGTCGAGCAGGCCGGAGGCGTTCTTCAGCAGCAGACCGCCGCCCGTCATGAGGACGATCCCCACAGCAAAGTACGCGACCGCCACCGTTCCCAGATACAGCGCGATCCGTCCTGGGCGCATCCGCCCCGGCGCCATGAGCAGCCACACCGGCACCAGGAGGGTGCCGAAGCTGAGCGAATCCGTGAGGGCGAGGAGCAACAGTGCCCCCGCTGCTTCGCCGGGAATGATCATCGGGTCTCCTCGCTCGCTCTTCGTCAGGCGTTCTTCGGCATGGATTGGTACAGTCGTACTAACGTGACACTAGCACGAGCGTACTAGGATGATGGAGTGGGATACACGCCGCGCGAGGAGCGCAAAGCACGACTGGCCGAGGCGGTTTGGGAGATCGTCCTGGAACAGGGCATCAGCGCCGTGTCCGTCCGAACGGTTGCGGCCCGGGCCGGGGTGGCCGTCGGCTCCTTACGGCACCTTTTCCCGACGCAGTCCGAGCTGCTCGAGTTCTCCGCCGAACTCATGGTGGAGCGAGCCACGGAGCGGGTCTCGGCCCTGGTCCCGGGCGTGGATCTGGTGGACTATGTCCTCGCCGTCATCAGCGAACTCCTGCCCCTCACCCCGGACACCCGCCGCGAGTTCGAACTCAACATGGCCCTGATCGCGGAGACTCCGGGGAACCCCGGACTCGCCCGCGCCCGCGACGACGCTCACGCCCGCCTCCTGGACCTCTTCATCCGGCTGGCCGGTTTCCTGCGGGACGAGGACCCTTCCGGAGAGGGCACCCGGCACGACGGACGGCGCTTGCTCGCCCTCTGCGACGGCCTGGGCCTCCACTTGCTGCATCAGCCGGCCGACGCGGACACTGGATGGGCCGTCGTCCTGATCCGTGAGGAGCTCGACAGGATCCGGGGCGCCCGGCGGACGCCCTGAGCCGTCCTGCCCGGCGCGCGGCGCATCTCACAGGAATGCCCGGCCCCGCGCCGTCGTTGTCGCAGATGTGGCCGGTGATCCCGGCGCGGAACACCGATGAAAGGCAGTCATGTCCCTGAAGCTCTCCATCCTCGACCTCGCGACCATCGGACCCGGGCAGAGTGTGAAGGAGAGTCTGGATGGCAGCGTGGCCCTGGCGCAGCTCGCCGAGGACGCCGGATATGAGCGCGTCTGGTACGCCGAGCACCACAACATGGCCAGCATCGCGTCGTCGGCCACGAGCGTGCTGATCGCGCATGTCGCCGCCCACACGAAGACCATCCGCCTCGGCGCCGGCGGCGTCATGCTGCCGAACCACTCGCCGCTGACCATCGCGGAGCAGTTCGGCACCCTCGAATCCCTGCACCCCGGACGCATCGACCTCGGTCTGGGCCGCGCCCCCGGCAGCGACCAGAACACCATGCGGGCCCTCCGCCGTGACCCGATGGCGGCCGACACCTTCCCGCAGGACGTTCAGGAGCTCCAGGCCTTCCTCGGGGACAGCACCCTGATCCCGGGCGTCGAGGCCACCCCCGGCAAGGGCACGCACGTGCCGCTGTACATCCTCGGGTCCTCGCTCTTCGGCGCCAAGCTCGCCGCCGCACTTGGTCTGCCATATGCGTTCGCGTCCCATTTCGCCCCCGCCGCCCTGCAGGACGCGGTCCGCATCTACCGCGAGCAGTTCAAGCCTTCCGCACAGTTGGCCGAGCCGTATGTGATCGCCGGTGTGAACGTCGTGGCCGCGGACTCGACCGCGCAGGCCCAGGATCTCCTCCGCGACGCGCTCCGGCAGCGCGTGCAGACCTTCTTCGGCCGGGGTCACACCTTCACGGACGAGGAGGCCGATCTGGTGCTCGACGCCCCGCAGGGCCAGCACCTGCGGGAGATGGTCAAGTACTCCGCCGTGGGCGAGCCCGCAGCGGTTCTGGAGTACCTGGAGGGCTTCGCGAAGCACGCCGACGCCGACGAACTGATCGTCGCCCACCAGGCCCCGGGCACCGAGGCGAAGCTGCGCTCCGCCGAACTGCTGGGCCAGATCGCGCTCGGCCAGGGCTGAGCAGGGCTCAACCGCACCGGCGCTGGGCCGCACATTGCGATCGTCTGTCGTCATTCCCTGGTGGGAATGCCGCACTATGTCACGGCGAGAGAGCCTGCGAGTTCCCCATTTCGCAGGCTGCGTGAGGTGAGAGCGATCCCCGCTGTGGCGACCATGACGATGCCGCCTGCAATGAAGGCGGCAGCCATGAGGTGGGAGGTGAACAAGACGCCGGATAGAAGCTGCCCCGCCGGTTGCAGACAGAGACTTGCGAAGAGCAACAGGGACATCACTCGACCTCGCATGTCTTCACGAGAATTCCTCTGGAGGAACGAGATGTAGTAAACGTTCGCTGCTCCGTTGAGGATTCCACTGATCAGGAGGCAGGCCATGGCTGTCCAGAGGTCAACGAATGGCAGGATGGCGAGAAATGGGGCCTGGACGATGTCGAGCCACAGCACTGTTCGCACAGTGACGTTGATTCTCTTGGAGATCCGGGAGGAAAACGTGGCCCCCACGAGTGCGCCTGCTCCAAAAGCTGCAAAGAGAACTGCGATGCCGATGCTTCCACCCGCATTGTTTCCAAGGACGGGAAGGCCCACGGCCAACTGTCCCGCTGTCACGAGGTCAATGACGGCGTCCACGATGATCAATGTTCTGATCCACGGTGTCCGCCAGACGTACCGGACGCCGTCCACAATCTTGGAGAAGAGACCCTCTTGAGGATTGGCGTGCGGCGGCCCCGAGTCCATACGGCGTCGGCGCAACATGGTGGCACAGGTCGACACCGCTCCGGCGAGGTAGCCGGCGGCATTGACCATGATGACGAGAGACGGGCCGAAAAGCCCGGCCAGCGCGCCACCGACCAACCCACCTCCGAGCATGCTGGCGTTGGCGGAGAAAGCGATGAAACTGTTGGCGCGTTCCAAGTCGCTTTCCTGTAGCAGGGTAGGCGCCACGCTCCGCATCGCGGGCGAGAAGATGCCGGCCGATATGCCAGAAAGGAAGAGCACAGGAACCACTGACACAACAGGGGCTTGAACTGACACCAGAATCGCAACCACGAGGCTGAGCACCGTGGCGATGACATCACAGATGAGCAGCGTCCTCATGATCGGGTAGCGATCTGCGAGTCCGCCCCCAGCTAGGGTCCCGACGAGAACTCCAAGGGTGCCGGCCGCCGCGATCCACGATACGCCGATCGCGCCGTCGGGTGTGTGGAGTGCCCAGACTGAGAGCGCGATCGTTTGCATTGGCCCGCCAAGGACCGAGAGGAGCTGACCGGCCCAAACGATGTAGAACGAGCGCCAGTCCGACACGGTGGATGTCTCCCTGGGCGACCCGACTGGAGCAGTGTCAGGCAACTTCCCTCCTCAATCCATGGAGCCCGAGGGTATGGTCTACATGCTCGAAGAGCGAGTAGAGAGACTTGCAGTGCACCGACTTTCTCGAGAAGCCGTCAACTTCTGAGTAGCGATGTGTCACACGGCCACCTCCGCAAATCTCTAGGAATTTGCAACCGGAGCATTCCGCGGGAATCGATTTTTGCTGCTGATTGCAGTGGGCGAAGAACGAATGTTCGAGAAGGTCCTCAAAAGAGTGAGTGAAGATGTTCAAGCCGAGGTCCGTCATTCCATCAGCGCATGCCCGAAAGTTGTCAGTTGGCTGGATGGAACCATCGGTTTCGATCACCGCAACGTTGACTGGTGCTGATCCGAATTGGTCGCTGTATGAGGGAAGCCCGGATACGGCCCTGATGACGTCACGGAAGAATCCGATGTTGACTGTGCTGTTGTCTTCCTCGACCCATGCGTCGAAGATCTCCTTAAGCGTTTCGCCATGCGATCCGGCCGGTTGATCCTCAGGGAAGGGCTGCACATAGTTCGCCTCCGGAAGAACCAGGTTGATGTTGCGGATTCCCAGCGACCGGAGGTGGCGGTACGTCTGCTCACCGGACTCCGAAGGGTTGACCACGGAAATCGTTCCTACCGCCAAGCCCTTTGACTCCCACTGCTGGGCAGTCTTCAGGCCTCTCACCACACGGTCGTAAGACCCCCGGCCGGCATGGTCGACGCGCATGGAGTCGTGGACCTCTTTGGTGCCGTCAATGCTCACGCCCAGGAAAACCCGACGCTCCGCGAGCAGCTCTGCCCATTCCTCGGTCAGCGTCACGGCGTTGGTCGTGCATTTCCACACGACGTTGATACCTGCTTCTTGGATCGCATCGAATTCGGCCATCATGTAGCGGTAGTCGTCCTTGCTCTGGAGTAAGGGCTCCCCGCCATGCATCACTAGTTGGACCTCAAAGATGTTGTGAGCTAGGCAGTGCTCGATGATCTTCGGAACCATTGCGGCCAGGACCGCGCGAGACATGTGCTTCGGTCTTCCGGAAAAGCTCGTGTCCTGGCCGTTGTAGAAGTAGCAATAGGTGCAGTTCAGATTGCACCACTCGACGGTCTTGATGATGTAGGTGTCAATCCCCGTGTTTGATGCCATGCTTGCCTCCAGAGAAACTTGGGGTGCGCCAGATGGCGCACCCCAAGTTGTTCGCAGTCCCGACAGTTATCAGGGCTTGATCGGATCGGTGCTGAACGCCCAAGCCGTGATGACCTGATCATCAGCGGAGTTCATTGCCATTTCGAGAACAGACATATTTCTATCCCTTCATTTGTGGCTAAACATGCTGCCGGTTTTGCGGCGAACTTTGCCCGTCGCAAGCATTCTGATGGACCATTAGCGGCTCAACTGAGTGCCTGACATCACTTAAGCATGACTGGCGGCACGAGGTAAGGGAGTCAACAAATATTTCACTAACAAGTGGAGTTATTACGCTGTGACTTGCGTCTCTCGACTTCTTCCTTGAGTTTCCCTCCGCGCTTGTGTTGGTGGGTGAGCTGATAGGCCGGTCAGATGTGTGTGGACGGGTTGCGGATGGGATGAGTTCGACGCCCGTGCTGAGCACGTAGGAGAACCACGCTCTGGTGGTGGGTCGATAGTTGCGGATTGACCTTGGGCGGTCGATTCCTTCATCCGCGCGCCTCGGGCCTCCGGAGTGCGTGGGGAAGGGCGCCGAAGTCATCGCAATGGCGACGAGGAGAAGTGACCCTGGGATGTTGTGTTGAGTGAGACTTATTTTGGTGCGTGAGGTCATCGTGGCCACACCTTCGCCGACGAGCTGATTGTCGCCCACTTGGCGCCCGGGTACCGACCCAGGGCCGGGTCTCGCCAACGGCCGCCCAGCGGGTCATCATGAGGACATGGAGCGGATTCGACTGCTGATCACGGGACGGGTCCAGGCCGTGGGCTTCCGTTTCGCCCTGTGCCAGGCTGCCGAGGAGATCGGCGTGAGCGGCTGGGTGCGGAACCGTGCCGACGGCTCCGTCGAGGCTGAGGCCGAGGGGGACGGCAACCGCCTCGCCGACCTCGTGGCCTGGGCGCACCACGGGCCTCGCTGGGCCCGGGTCGATGCGGTCCGGTCCGAGCCGGTGCCGCCGGTCGGGGGAACCGGCGTCGACGTCCTGCCGGACGCGTGAAGCGCTGAGGCGCGCCGCCGCCGTCGTCGGTCAGGGCATGCGCAGTTCCGCGACGAGCTCCGTGAACGCGCGCGCCGCCGGACTCGGGTGCAGCCGGTCCCAGATGAGGATCTCGTGCCGCACGGTCTCCTCGAGGAGCGGCACCACGACGACGCCGGGCATCGCCGCCGCGTACCGGCTCGGCAGGAGCGCCACGGCGAGGCCGCTGACGATCAGTTCGCGGGTCAGGTCCATGGACCCGAGTTCGTAGGCCACCTGGCGTTCGACGCCGGCCCGCGCGAATGCCGCGTCGCTTTGTTTGCGCCCGGCGGAGGTGCGGGGGAAGTCGGCGAACGGCTCATCCGCGAGCTCGGCGAGGGAGAGCTTGTCCCGTGTGGCGAGGGGGTGCTTCGGGGCCAGGGTCGCGGCCAGGGTGTCCCGCGTCAGGACACGCTGCGCCACGCCCTCCACGCGCGTGCCGTCGAGCAGCCCCAGAAAGCCGATGTCCAGCGTCCCGGCCCGCACCTCCTCGATCATCTCCTCGCTGTTCGCGACCCGTGCCGCGAGCAGCAGTTCCGGAAAACGCGTGCGGCATTCCTTGAGCACGGTGGGGAGATCCACGGCCGTGACGGTCGGGATCACGCCGATCCGGAGAGTGCCCCGGACCACGCCCTGGGCCGCTGCCGCCTCGTTCCGGGCCCGGTCCGCGGCGTCGAGCGCGGCACGGGCGTGGGGGAGGAACGCCTCGCCGGCCTCCGTGAGCCGGACCTGGCGGCTGGAGCGCACGAACAACTGGACGCCGAGTTCGCGTTCCAAAGCCGCGACCTGGTGGCTCAGGGCCGACTGCACCACGAAGTTCCGGGCCGCGGCACGCGTGAAGCTCCCGGTCTCCGCGATGCCGACGACATACCGCATCTGCTGCAAGTCCATGCATCCAGAATATTCATGATTGGCATGAAATCCATGTGTTGGACTCATCAATGGGTTCGGGGTGAGGGTGGAGGCATGACCACTTCACCAGCTCTGGAAACTCCTGTCGGCCCCGGCGCGCCCGGCGCCGCCGCACCCGGCTCCGGTGCGCCCGGCGCCGCCGCACCTGTCCTGGCCACGCGGCGTCGTGCGCTGCCCCTGGCGCTCGTGACCGTGCTCGCGGCGCTGGCGCCGCTGTCCTGGGGCACCACTTACCTGGTGACCACTGACTTCCTGCCCGCCGGTCACCCGCTCTTCGCGGGGCTGGCCCGCGCGCTGCCGGCAGGGCTGGTGGCGCTCGCCCTCGGCCGTGCGCTGCCGCATGGCGTGTGGTGGTTCCGGGCGGCCGTCCTGGGGCTGCTGAACATCGGCTTCTTCTTCCCGCTCCTGTTCATCTCCGCCGCGCATCTGCCGGGTGGGGTGGCCGCGACGCTCGGCGCCGCACAGCCACTGCTCGTGGCCTTCCTCGCGGTCGCGGTGCTCCAGGAGAAGCTGGTGTTCTGGCGCCTTGCGTGGGCAGTGGTGGGCGCGGTCGGCGTGGGCTTCGTGGTCCTGGGCCGGTCCGCCGGGCTCGACGCCGTGGGCGTCCTTGCGGGTCTCGCGGGCACCGCTTCGATGGGCCTGGGCGTGGTGCTGACCAAGAAGTGGGGGCGTCCGGCAGGCGTTCGACCGCTCGCGATGGCCGGCTGGCAGCTGACCGCAGGCGGGCTGTTCCTCCTCCCGCTCACCCTGCTGGTGGAAGGCTTCCCGGCCGACGTCGGCCCCCCCGCCCTGGGCGGCTACCTCTGGCTGGGACTCGTCGGCGGACTGCTGGCGTACGCGCTGTGGTTCTGGGCGATCGGGAAGCTGCCGGTCACGCGGGCCTCGCTCCTCGGCTTCCTCTCGCCGCTCATGGCGGCCGGTCTGGGAGTCCTGGTGAAGGGCGAGACGTTCGGGCCGCTGCAGGTGGCCGGGCTGATCCTGGCCTTCGGGGCGATGCTGCTGGGACAACTGGGTGGGTGGCGACTCCGTCGCTGAGGAATTCCAGAACGTCAGGGCTTTCCCCGGCCCCGCGGACTTTCCCCGGCGCTGAAGACGGGAGGAATGTCCGTACGGCGGGGGAAAGCTGCTGCGGGGATCTGTCGAGCCCCCGGAACCTCAGTGCAGGAGTGCGGCGATCACGAGCATGGCCGGGACGGCGATGATCGTGGTGATCAGCACCGTGTCCTTCGCGATCGTCACGCCCTGCTGGTAGCGGTTCGCCGCGACGAACACGTTCTGCGCGGTGGGCAGTGCCCCGGCGATCGTGGCTGCGAACAGGGCATGGCCGTCGAGCCCCAGGATGAAGTGCGCCGCCAGGAATGCGAGCACCGGGTGCAGCAGCAGTTTGAAGGATGACGCCACCAGGATGTCCGTGCGGCGCCCGCTTGCTGCCGACAGCGGCCGGTTGCCGTTGAGGGACATGCCGAACGACATGAGCATCGCGGGGACGGCCGCGCCGCCGATGAAGTGGATCGGTTGCAGCACCAGATCGGGGAGCCGGAGGTGCAGCGCGGAGAGCGCCAGAGCGAGGGCCGACGCCACGATCACCGGGTTCCTGAGGATGATCAGGAGGAACTTGAGCACCGGGTTCTGCCGCGTGCTGCGACCGCCGAGAGTGGCGTCCAGCAGCATGAGGTTCAGCGGGTTGTAGAAGGCCAGCTGGAAGATCAACAGGGGAGCGACGTAGGAGGCGTCGCCGAGGACGTAGACCGCGATCGGGATGCCGAGGTTGGCGCTGTTCGCCTGGCTGGCGCTCATCGCGCCGATGATGCTCTCCGGGCTGTCGCGTTTCAGGAGGAGCTTGCTGACCAGGAGGTAGGCGATCCCGACGGCGGTGCCGCTGATGGCCGCCACCGCGAGCTGGGGTCCGAGCACATCCTCGAGGCGCGCCTTGGAAAGGGTCTCGAACAGCAAGGCCGGGCTCGCGACGAAGAAGGCCAGGCGGCTGAGGGTCTGGCCGGCGTTCGGGCCGAGGATCCCGCGTCGGCCGACGAACCAGCCCACCCCGATGATGGCCCAGACCACGAAGAAACCGGCGAGAACTCCCAACACGGTCCCCAGCCTAGCCCGCGGTCCAAACTGTGGACTATTTTGTCTCATTTATTGGGCGGCGATGGGTCGTCACGGGCGGTGTCGCCCCTGGACCGGGCCCTTAGGATGAAGGGGACCATGTCAGGGGGAACACATGACATCACCGTCTCAGCGCCTGCCCGTGCCCGATGTCCTGCGCGGAATCGCGATCATCGCCATGCTCATCGCCCATGCGGCGAGATTCCATCCCACCGCGCCCAAAGCGGTGGAGTTCGCGGTCGGCAACATCAGTGATCTCGCCTCGCCGCTGTTCGCCCTCGTCATGGGGATGTCCGCGCAGCTCACGTGGAACACAGCATCCCGGGCGGGACGCACATACCTTCAGCAGGTGCTGCGCGGGGTGATCCTGATCGCGCTCGGCCTCTGGATGGCGACGTGGGGCACCTGGGTCATGGTGGTGCTGGCCTACCTCGGGCTGATCCTGATCATCGGCGTGCCGCTGCTCCGTCTCCGGACCGTGTGGGTGGCCGCGGTGGCGCTCGTCGTGGTGCTGGCGAGCGACCCCCTCAATGCCTTCGCCCGGACTCAGACCTGGATCTACACCGCGGATCCGGTGACCCGCTTCTTCGCGGACATGGTGGCGCTCGGGGATTTGTACCGGCTGACGAATCTCCTGCCGTTCTTCCTGCTCGGCGGGCTCCTCATCCGGCACGGTCTGCGCCGCGGCCCGCTGCTGTGGGCCATGGCCGTCGCCGCGCCTCTCGCGTACGCGGCGCGACCTCTCGCCGAGAAGCTCATGGGGCGCGAGCTTCGCATCTCCGGCAGCTACGTCGACACCCTGCACGACGCCGGCCTGGTGCTCGCGGTGACCGTCGCCGTCGTGCTGCTGGCGACATCGTCCGGCGCGCTGCGGGCGGTGAGCGACCGCGTCTTCGCTCCCTTCAAGGTCTGGGGACGGCATGCCCTGAGTCTGTATCTGCTGCACGTTGGCTTGATCGCCTGGTGGGTCGTGACGCACGAGCGGGTGCTGCCGTCGCGCTTCGACCCGCTGGGCTGGGCGATGGTGGTCGTCCTGCCGTTGGTGCTGTCCTGGTGCTGGGACCGCTGGGTCGGCACCGGGCCGGTGGAGTGGCTGATGGGCCGCGTGACCCTCCGCCCGAAGCCACTCCGCCCGGCCGCGAGCCGCACGGGCGCCCCGGAGAACGCGACCGCCCGCTGACGCCTGGCGAACCCGTCCGCTGACGCCGGACCGGGCCCGCCGCCCGGTATGACTTTGCCCAGCGAGCTTCGGCCCGTAGCTTGACCCTGTGACCTCCGTTCCTGCAGCGCAGACCTTCACCACGCCGGCCCTTTCCACGCCGTCCGTGTCCACCGCACGCCTCCTGAGCGCGCGCCGGTGGATGACCGCCGGGCTGGTCGTCTCGATTCTCGGAACCCGCCTCGTCGAGGGTGGGTCCGATGGTCTCGTGGCTCTGGGTGTGCTGCCGCTTCTATGGGTCTCGGTCCTGACCACCTTCGGCGAACTGGTGTCCTTCGCGTCGCCGCTCATCGCCCGGCTGACCGCCCGTTTCAGCCCGGCCCGCGTCCTGGTGGCCTCCGACCTCGCGGAGGCGCTGCTCAGCGGTGCCGCGCTGGTGGCACTGCTGACTGTTCCGGGCGGGACCATGCCGGTCCTCATCGTGTACCTCCTGCTCGCCGCCGTGTTCCCGGCCGTGACGGACGTGGTCGAGGAGTTCTACGGGCAGCAGCTCGCTCAGGTCGATGTGAAGCAGGCCCTGACCTTCAACGCTTCTGTGTACTCCGCGCTCGCGTTCGTCGGGATCGTCATCGCGATGCCGCTGGGCAATCTCCTCGCCGGGGTGTCGATCACCGTGCTGATCGCGGGGAACCTGGTCCTGTCGGCGCTGGGCACGCTGCTGCGTCTGGTGAGTTCCCGCACGGTGGTGACGTCACCGGCGATCGATCAGGATCTCGAGGATTTCGGCGTGCTGGGGGAGCGGATGACCGCTCGTGCCTTCCTGCGGGATCTGTGGGCCACGGGGGCGGCGTCGCCGCTGTTCAGTTTCCTGCTGCAGGTCGGCGGGACCATCGGAGGGGTCTTCGTCTACCTCGCCATCGCGCAGAGGGCGCCGGTCGATCCGTCCGTCGCCCTGGCCTCGGTGATCGCGATGTTCGGCATCGGTGCGACCATCGGGCCGTGGGTCGGCCGGGCCCTCAGCTCGCGCGGCGACATCAGACGGTTCGTGTGGCTCGTGCTGGCGGCGACCGTGGCGTTCCTGCTCGTCGTCGCGGGTCTGCTGAGCGTGGTCGACGCGGCCGCCGCGTGGTGGACCGGCCTGGCGTATGCGCTGGTGCTCGGAATCCTGTCGCGCACCCGGGCGGTCCTGACCACCACCCTCCGACAGCAGGACTACCGCGGCGCCCGGTTCGCCCGGATCATGAGCTGGTCCTTCGCTGCCACGGCACTCGGCGCGGTGGCGGGAAGCTGGCTCGCGCTGGGGCTCAAACCCACGCAGTACCCGTCGCTCGCACTGCTCGTCCAGGCCGGGTTCATCGTCCTCGCACTGGTGCTGCTCGCGGTGCGGGCGCCGACGGACGCGGCCTCGGAGAGCGCGCCCGCTGAACCCGCCCGCTGACGGCGCCCAGGGCCACGGCCCACCACGCGCGCAAGCCGAGCAAGCCGACACAGCCCTCAGTGCGTGTAGACCGCCGTCGGGTAGCAGCCGATCGTGTGGACGGTGACCGGGGTGTCGAAGACACTGGTCAGGACCTCGGCGGTCATGGTCTCCTCGACGGTCCCTTCGTGCACCAGCAGCCCGTCCCTGAGCGCGACGATCCGGTCCGAGTAGGCCGCCGCGAAGTTCACGTCGTGGATGACGAGCACCACGGTCTTGCCCAGCTCGTCAGCGGCGCGGCGGAGCTGCTTCATCATGAGGACCGAGTGCTTCATGTCGAGATTGTTGAGCGGCTCATCCAGCAGGATGTAGTCCGTGTCCTGGGCCAGCACCATCGCCACGAACGCCCGCTGCCGCTGCCCGCCGGAGAGCTGATCCAGGAAGCGGTCCTGCAAAGCGGTCAGGTTCAGGAACTCGAGCGCGGACTCGACGGCGGCCACGCACTCCGCGGTCAGCCGTCCGCGGGAATGCGGGAACCGCCCGAGCGCCACGAGGTCCCGCACCGTCAGCCGGGCCGAGAGGTGATTCTCCTGCCGCAGGATGGCGACCTTCCGGGCCAGCTCGGCGCTCTTCGCCCGGCGCACGTCCAGCCCTCCGATCGACACGGAGCCCGCATCCGCCTCGATGAGGCGGCCCATGATGGTCAGGAGCGTGGATTTCCCGGCGCCGTTCGGCCCGATCAGGCTCGTGATGCCGCCCTCCGGGATGGTGGCGGTGACCGGCCCGAGGACCCGGGTCTCGCCGTAGTTCTTGGTCACATCCGAAAAAGAGATCACACTCTGCCCTTCCGCAGGAGCAGCACCAGGAACAGGATGCCGCCCAGGAATTCGATGATGACGGTCAGGAAACCCGCCGCGTAGAAGACGTGCTGCATGATGAACTGCCCCACCACCAGGGTGAGCAGACCCAGCAGGAACGCCATGGGCATCACATAGCGATGCTGGTGACTGCCGGTCACCTGATAGGCGAGCGTGGCGACCACGAAGCCGAAGAACGTCATGGGGCCCACCAGCGCGGTGGAGAACGCCACCATCACCGCCACGAGCACCAGCATGAGCGTCAGTTCGCGCTTGTGGTCGACGCCGAGACTCTGGGCGCTGTCGCGGCCCAGCAGCAGCACGTCGAGCCGGTACCGCCGCTGCCACAGGATCACACCGACCACCGCGCAGACGGCGAACGCCACGGGCAGATGGGAGACATTGACGTCGCCCATCCGGCCGAACAGTCTGGCGGACAGGAGGTCGTAATCGGTGGGGTTCAGCATGCGCTGCACGAACACGGCGATCGAGTCGAACGCCAGCCCGAACACCACCCCGACCAGCAGCAGGATGTAGAGGCTCCCGTTGCGGCCGGAGAACAGCCAGCGGTACAGGATCGTCGCGAACACCACCATGAGCGCGGTCTGCGCCAGGACCTTCCCGATCCCTTCCTGCTGCGCGACCGCCGCTCCGCCGAACACGAACACCATGAGCGTCTGGGACAGCGTGTACATGGAGTCCAGGCCCATGATGGAGGGCGTCAGGATCCTGTTGCCGGTGACCGTGTGGAACACCACCGTGCCCACACCCTGGGTGAACGCGGCGATCACCATCGCCGCGAGCATCGACAGCCGCGCGTCCAGCGCGAACCAGAACGCGCCCCGGATGAACAGGAACAGGAAGCCGACGACGGCGAGCAGCACCGCCGCCGTCGTGAGCAGGATGCGCGCGCGGGGACTCAGCGGCGCTCGCCGGGGCCGCGGCTCGGCAGCCCGCGCTGTGGTGACGGGGGAGACGGTCGTGGTCATGCGCGCTCCCTCGACAGCGACGGGCCCGCTGCGGACGCCCGTTGGGTCCGCAGCAGGATGATGATGAAGGCGACCGCGCCCAGCGCGCCGAGGATCACCGAGGCGGGGATCTCCATGGGCGCCACCACCACGCGGCCGAGCAGATCGCAGGCGAGCAGCAGCGCGACACCCGTGGCCACGACCCACGGCAGGTTCCGCCGCAGGTCATCGCCCAGGATCATGGACACCATGTTCGGCACGATCAGGCCGAGGAAGGGGATGAACCCCACCACCACGCTGGTCACACCCGTCGCCAGGGCCACCATGATGACGCCCAGGAACACGACCCGGCGGTAATTCAGCCCGAGCCCGGTCGCCATGTCCTGGCCGAGGCTCGCGACCGTGAAGCGGTCCGCCACCAGGAACGCGGCCACCGCGATCCCGGCCACGATCCAGAGCGGTTCGTAGAAGCCCTGCACGATCCCGCTGAAACCGCCGGATCGCCAGGCCGTGAGGGCCTGCATGAGGTTGAAGGTCCCGGCGAGGAACGTCGTGGCGGCGCCGACCACGGCGCCGAGCATGATGCCCACCAGCGGGACCACCACGGAGGACCGCACGCGGACCCGGTCCAGCACGGCGAGGAACAGCCACGTCCCCAGGAAGGCGAAACCGGTGGCCACCACCATCTTCACCATCGGGGTTGCTTCGGGGGCCATCAGCAGGATGACCAGCATGCCCAGCCCGGCCCATTGGCTGGTGCCGGCGGTGCTGGGCTCCACGAACTTGTTCTGCGTGATGAGCTGCATGATCACCCCGGAGATGCTCATGGCGGCCGCGGCGAACACGAGCGCGAGCGTGCGGGGCACCCGGGAGAGCCAGAACATCTCCTGGGCGGCGGGGTCGCTGAAGAGCTTGTCGAAAGAGATGTCATAGCCGCCCACCAGGAGGGAGACGAGCAACAGGATGGCGACGGCGGCTGCCGTCGCCATCCTGAAGAGGCGCGAGGTCACGGTGCGGTGCTGCCCGGGCTGAGGGCTACTTGGCCGCGCCGGACTTGGCGGTGAAGTCCTTGGCGATGGTCTTGAAGACGTCGGTGTAGGCCTGGATGCCTTCGGTCAGGTAGAAGTCGGAGGGCATGTAGACGATCTGGTCCTTGGCGTAGAACGGCACGTCCTTCCAGACCTTGCCGAGACCTTCGACGACGGCCTTGGCCGGCTTGAACTCCTTGCCCTCCTCGGTGACGGCCGCATCGCGGTCCATCACGATCATCCACTCGGGCTTGGCGGCCGCGACGGTTTCGGGGGAGAGACCGGAGTTGTTGTGCACGGAGTCGGACTTCAGCTTCGCGTCGTCCTGGGCGAAGACGTCCTTGAGGTTCACGCCCTCAAGGATGCGGCCGATGCGGCCCGCGCCGTTGTCGATCTTGCCACCGGAGGAGTTGGCGAGGAAGACGGTCTGGCCGTTGGTGGCCTTCTTGGCGTCGGCGATGGCGGCGTCGAGGTCGGCGACGATCTTCTTCGCCTCCTCCTTCTTGTCGAAGATGTCGCCGAGCGTGAGGGTCTGCTTCTTCAGGCCTTCGAGGTAGCTGGAACCCTTCTCGTCGCTCGGGGCGATGTCCACCACGGGGGCGATCTTGCTCAGCTTCTCCGTCTGGCTCGCGAAGCGGTAGCCGCCGATGATCAGATCGGGCTGTGCCTCGCTGATGTCCTCCATCTTCGGCTCACGGTGGCTGCCCGCGTCCTTGATGTTCGCATTGTTGATCCAGTCCTGGTAACCGTCCTTGGGCAGGAGCGGCTTGGGGATCGCGACGGGCTCGACGCCGAGGGCCTTGATGGTGGCCATGGACGTGTTGTCGAGGGCGGCCACGCGGGCCGGCTTGGTCTTGACCTCCATGGAACCGGTGTTGGTCTGGATGGTGATGGTGGAGCTCGCGTTCTCCGCGGCCTGGGTGTCACCGGATTGCCCGCAGGCGGTGATTCCGAAGAGTGCTGCGGCGACGGCGGTGCCGGCGGCCAGGGTCTTGAAACGCGAGGTCATGCTTCCTCCAGAGGTGCGGGTGAAATAGCAAATAAAAACGTGTCGTTATTTGCCGAAAACACACGCTATAGGAAGGTAAGCCTTACCTCAACTTAAGTGACCGGCGTCATGAGGATGTGACGGCTCGGCGAACCGGGCGATGACGTGCACTTGATACCGCTTGGGCTCGGTCGGATGCCACGGCCCGACGTCGTGGGCGTTTCAGATGGCGTGTGGCGCTCGGATGACGATCGCCGTGATCTTCCAGTGCTGCCTGACCTTGGCCAGGTGGACGGATTGCACCCGTGCCGCGTGGGCGCCGTCGTCGTATGCCGCGTCGCCGGCGCACCAGATGCGGGCGAGGTCGTCGGTGATGTCGGTGCGCCCCAGGCGCAGCGAGCTGCGGTCCGCGGGTATGACCGTCTGGAGGAATTCCCGGCAGAAGGCCGTGTTGAGTTCATCGACCCCGTCGGTCCGATGAGTTTGACTTCCGAGGCGCACCAGCACGGCTTCGGGGAGTGAGATGCTCCCGAGCAGCCGGTGATGCCGGGGGAGCGGCAGGCCCGGGAGGTAGGCCTCGATCAGGCGCTCGCGGACGGTCGCGATCGACGCGCTGTCCGTTGCTGGAGCAGCCTCGTGAGGTGACCAGGGGCCGCACTGGAGTGGAGCTTCGCGGGTCACGGTTCCCCCTTGGTGCGTTGCTGTGATCTTGACGGTTCTCAGGGGCGCTGCTGAGTGCGGGGGCGCGACGGCGCGGGTTCCTTTCGGAACAGCGGGGCCAGCCCGATGCCGATGAAGCTGATGAGTGAGACCGCGCCCACCATCAGCCCGATCGCGAAAAGCCAGCTCGTGACGTCGTTCAGGATGTCCCCACCCATGATGTTCCCTCCCGTCGTGCCGGCGATCCCGCCGTCGTCCGTGTTCGAGCGCATTTCGTCGGCACCCCAGAAGTGTCCGACATCTGCATATGCAAGCTATATCACGCCTCCGACCTCGGGCGATACGTCTTCGATGCCGAAAGGGATTCAAGGCGTCACGTTCAGCCATTTAATGTCGGACATTTGACGCGGTGTATGTTTGAGGAAACCATGGGTGGACAGCAGGATTCTCGATCGCATCCGAACGGCGGTTCGCCGCCAAGGAGGGGAAATGTTCACTCGTACTTGGTTGCGCTCCAGGGGGAGCCGACACCATGGGACTCCAGGGCGGCGCCCGCCGTCTTCGGGACTGTTTCTGGGAGATGCCACGCGTCGTCTCCGGAACATCACGGCGGCCATCGCTGCCGTGGTCTTAGGCCTGGCCGCCACTCTTGCCGCGGTTGTCGTGGGCGCACCGGCGGCCACAGCCGCCACCAACACTTCGTGCCACTTCTCCGCGTCGGGGACCGGAAAGTACGCCGACACCTTGTGCTGGCTCGACTTCTCCGGGCTCGATCCCGCACAAGCGGTCAACGGCCAGGATTTCGCGTTCACGATCGACGGCGGGAACACCCTTTACGCCACGGTCACCCGTAGCGGCGCTCCGATCGCTCCGGCCGCCTTCCCCACCTGGAGCGGCGCCTACCTCGGCAATCGGGGCTTCTACTCCGGCACTGCGGGAAAGCCTGCGCTGTATCAGGCGGATGCCGGCCAGACCGGCCCGAAGAGCACGCTGACCCTCAGCAATATGCGCGTGGTGACACCTCAGGGCATGGAAGTGACCCAGTGGTCCATGGTCGGCGCCGACGCCGAATCCACGGACGTCAATGAATCGATCACCTGGAATTCGACGAGTCCCATCACCTCGCTGACCGCGACCCGTACGGGCGATGGTCTGGGCAACGCGTGCGCCGGTGGTTTCACCGGTGTCGGCACCACGCAGGTCAAATGTACGGGTGCCGGGACGGCGGCCAAGACCGGCACGGCGATCCTCGCCTCGCAGCGGCCCGTCACCTTCTCCCAGACCATGGTGGGCGGTGGCCGCGAGGCAGTGGCTTTCGGCGTCCTGGTCTCTTCGGTGAAGATGAACAAGACCGTGGCCTCGCGCTTCCCGGGCGACGACTTCCAGGTGGACATCAGCAGTGATGCCGCCGACGTCGCCCACGGCTCCACGGGCGCGACCGGCACCAGCGCCACGACGGGCAAGAACTCCGTCGTCACGCCCGTGCCGGGCATGCCGTTCCACTTCCGTGAAAGCGCGGTGAGTGGCAACCTCAGCAATTACTCGACGTCGTGGAAGTGCACCAATTTCGACCAGGTCGACCCCTCGCTCCCGCAAGGGGGCGCCGGGACCTCGCAGGACATTTTCGTCGCGATCGGCGACGATGTCGAGTGCACCCTGACCAACACCGCGCTCAGCACGGGAATCTCGCTGACCAAGAAGGCCGGCGCCCCCGTGGACGCGAACGGTGACGGGATCACCGACGCCGGGGACACCATCGCCTACACGTTCGACGTGACCAACACCGGCAAGACCGCCCTCACGAACATCGCCGTCGACGACCCCAAGGTCGGTCCAGTGAGCTGCCCGTCGGGGAATCTGGCGCCCGGCGCCTCCACCACCTGCACCGCGCAGTACACGATCACCGCGGACGATGAGAACGCAGGTGAGGTGCACAATGTGGCGTCGGTCAGCGGCAATCCGCCCGGCAGCACCGCCACGGTGAAGTCGGCCACCAGCGAGACCCGGACCCCGGTGACCAAGGCGTCCCCGGCCCTCACGCTGGTGAAGTCCGTGGACAAGACCGAGCTCGTCGCCGGGGAAACCCTGACGTACTCCTTCGTCATCACCAACACGGGCAATGTGCCCTTGAACGATGTCGGCGTGGACGAGACCGCGTTCAGCGGCAACGGTGAGAAGCCCGTGGTCAGCTGCCCGGCCCCGGCGTCGGCGCTCAAGCCAGGGGATCAGGTCACGTGCACCGCCACTTACCAGGTCACTCAGGCCGATGTGGATCAGGGCACCGTGGAGAACACCGCGACGGCCCACGGGACGCCGCCGGGCAAGGACCCGGTGACCAGCGATCCGTCCACCGTGAAGATCCCCGAGGACCCGAAGCCGGGCATCACGCTGACCAAGACGGCGGACAAGACGGAGCTCGTGGCGGGTCAGACGGTCACCTACTCCTTCGCCGTGAAGAACACGGGCAACGTGACCTTGAAGGACGTCCACATCAATGAGGACGAGTTCACGGGATCGGGCGCGAAGCCCCAGGTCTCCTGCCCGGACGCGGCTTCCTCGCTGGCGCCCGGACAGCAGGTGACGTGCACGGCCACGTATCAGGTCACCCAGGTCGATGTGGACCGCGGATCGTTGGACAACTCGGCGACCGCCGGCGGTCAGCCGCCCACCGGGGATCCGGTCACCTCCGACCCGTCGAAGGTGAGCATCCCGGCGCAGCAGAAGCCTGCTGTCACCCTGACCAAGTCCGCCGACAAGACGGAGCTCGTCGTGGGTGAGACGATCACCTACTCCTTCGCCGTGAAGAACACGGGCAATGTGACCTTGAAGGATGTGAAGGTCAACGAGGGATCCTTCACCGGTTCCGGGAAGCTCTCGGCCATCTCCTGCCCGCAGACGTCCCTCGCTCCCGGTGACTCGGTCACGTGCACTGCGACGTATCAGGTCACCCAGGCCGACGTCGACCGGGGGTCCGTGAAGAACAGCGCCACGGCGGCGGGGACGCCGCCCAACGGCGCGGATCCGGTGACCTCGGAGCCGTCCCAGGCCAGCGTCCCGTCCGACCCGAAGCCGAGCCTCAGTTTGCAGAAGAGCGCTTCGCCCTCCCGGGTGGGCGCCGTGGGTGACACCATCAGCTACTCCTTCGCGGTGACCAACACCGGGAACGTCACCCTGCATGACTTAGCGATCGCGGAGGGTTCCTTCACCGGAAGCGGAAAAATGTCCGCCATCGACTGTCCTGACGCAGCCAAGTCCCTCGCGCCGGGTGCTTCCGTGACCTGCACGGCGAGCTACCAGGTCACGCAGGCAGATGTGGATCGTGGATCCGTCCAGAACACGGCGACTGCCGAGGGGACACCGCCCGCGGGTTCGCCGGTGAAATCCTCACCGTCGTCGGTGACCGTCCCTGTGGATCAGAAGCCGGGGATCGCGCTGCAGAAGAGTGCGAGCACGGCGGAACTCGTCGCGGGCCAGAAGGTGACGTACTACTTCGACGCCACCAACACCGGCAACGTGACCCTCCACGACGTGAAGATCACCGAAGGGGAATTCACCGGTTCCGGGAAGCTCTCCGAGATCAGCTGCCCCGACGCGGCGAAGAGCCTGGCGCCTGGAGAGTCGGTTCGCTGCACTGCGACGTACACCGTCACTCAGGAGGATGTGGACCGCGGCTCGGTGCACAACTCGGCGACGGCGAGCGGTGACGATCCCTCGGGTAAGCCGGTCGGATCATCCCCCTCCGAGGTCACCCTTCCGGGAGACCCGAAACCGGACCTGACGATGACCAAGTCCGCAGATAAGACCGAGCTGAAGGCGGGTGAGACGATCACCTATTCCTTCAAAATCACCAACACGGGCAACGTCACCCTGCACGACCTCAAGGTCACCGAGGGAACGTTCACCGGCTCCGGCACGCTCGGCGCCACGTCCTGCCCGAAGACGCCTCTGGCTCCCGGAGACAGCGCCACGTGCACTGCGAGCTATGAGGTGACGCAGGCTGATGTGGACCGTGGTTCGCTGCACAACACCGCCACGGCCACGGGGACCCCGCCCACGGGCGACCCCGTGACCTCGGAGCCGTCGGAGGTCACCGTCCCGCAGGATCCGCATCCCGGCCTGTCGCTGGTGAAGTCGGCCGACAAGACCACCCTGAAGGCGGGGGAGAAGGTCGCATACTCCTTCGTGGCCACGAACACCGGAAACGTGACCCTGACGGACGTGACCATTCAGGAAGGCTCGTTCACGGGCTCGGGTCGGATGTCGGGGATCACGTGTCCGGAGGCCGCGAGGTCCGTGGCGCCGGGGGCGTCGGTGATCTGCACGGCCACCTATCTGGTGACTCAGGCGGATGTCGACCGGGGTTCGGTGACGAATACCGCTACCGCTTCCGGGAAGACGCCCTCCGGGCAGCCCGTGGGCTCACAGCCTTCCGAGGTGTCCGTGCCTCAGAAACCGACGCCGGCGCTCACCCTGGTGAAGACGGCTGACCGGACGGTGCTCAGCCACGTGGGGGAGCGCGTCGTCTACACGTTCACGATCACCAACACGGGCAATGTCACCCTCAGGGAGCCGGCCGTGCGCGAGGGATCGTTCTCGGGGAGCGGCAAGCTGTCTCCGGTCTCCTGCCCGAAGGAAACGGCGGGGCTGGCACCCGGCGCCTCGGTGCGGTGCACCGCCGCCTATGTCGTGACGGGCGAAGACCTTGCCCAGGGGAAGCTGAGCAACACGGCGACGGCATCCGCCATCGCTCCGGATGGCTCCGCCGTCGGCTCGCAGCCGTCGTCGGTGACGCTCAAGGGAACGCCGACGCCGACGGCACCGCCCCTCGCTGAGACGGGCGCGGCCAGCGGTCCGGGCCTGGCGCTCGGTGCGGCGGCTCTGGTGCTCACCGGACTGGCGCTCGTGGTCGCGTTCCGCCGTCGGGAGGCCGCAGAGTCCGATTGCTGAGAAGCACGGCCGTGCCAAAAACGGCGTGAGATGCCTGGAGCCCGCCAGCGTCAACGCTGGCGGGCTCCAGGCATTCAAGCGCCGATACGCGGTCCCGGCGTGCTGATTTCTCAGGTCAGGCGCCGCATTTCCCAGGTCAGGCGCCGCAGAAAACTGAGGAGCAGACCGATGGGGTGGTGGCTTGGAGGCGAAGACCGGCAGCAGTGCCGATCTCAGGCCACGCGTTGGCGCGAGGTCAGGAGCCCTTCGGTGAAGCGGACCGCGGCGGAGGTCTCCCGGGCGCCGATCGCCGTCAGGAGTTCGGTCCGGGCGAGTACCTGAGCGGGTGATGGGGCGCTGGGAACGGCGCTGGACTCCGTCGTTCCCAGGTCGCTCAACCGATCGTAGATCCGCAGCATCAGGCCGTTACCGGTCCGGAGGACGAGTTCACGGTCGAATGCCGCCAGGCTCTCCGCCGTCTGGGTCTCCGTGGCACGGGCAAGAGCGAACTCCAGGGTGGGTCTAGGTCCTCCTGGGTCGCCTGAGACGCCAGGCGGCGGACGCACTGGCACAGCAGTGCGTTGCGGGCCTCCCCGAGGGCATGTGCCCGGTCCGCAACGCTGACGAAGGGCTGGTCGAGGTCGGCATTTCCATGGCCGCTGCCGGGGGAAGAGCCCCGGTCTCGAGCGGACAGGCGGCCCGACTCGGCGTCGTGCAGAAGAACACCTTGGGACAGGAAACCGTCCAGGACTTCCTGGATGCTCGCCATGTCCTGGTCTTTGAAGATCCGGCCGAGCTCGGGGACGCTGGGCAGCGTGGTGCCGGTGGGCCACACGCCGGAGCTGATCCAGTGTTCGAGACGCTGCGCGAAGCTGTACGAGGTGCCGTCTGCCGGAGGGGTGGTGTGATCGACATTCACCTGTCAAGTGTACGACAATTGGGAAGGATGGTCCGTGGGGCCCGACGTGTGCGAATGCGGGACGCCGGCGGGGCTGACCCCTATCTGAAGCCGTCCACGATCGCCTGGGCCGCGACGACGGCCGCGTTCGCATCTCTCTGCTGAAGTGCGCTCAGAAGATCCCGGTGTTCCTGCTCCAAAGCGGCCGGATCCTCGATCTTCGGATAGTTTTTCGCGTTCTCGAGGATTGCCGGTTCGAGGCCGTAATGGAGTTCGGCCATCAGGGGATTGCCCGAGGCTTCCACGATGGCTCGATGAAAGCGGATGTCAGCCAGGAGTCGTTCCTGTGCGTCGCCGGCGTTCTCACGGTCGTGCAGATGCCCTGAAATCAGGTGGAGTTGATCGTCCGTGACGCGGGTCGCGGCCAACCGCGATGCCTGGATCTCCAGTCCGGCGCGCACTTCAAGAACTTCATCCGACCCATCGTCCTTGACGCGGCGAGCGAGGACGGCCCCGAGTTCGCTGGTCGAGCGGACGTAGGTTCCGTCGCCGGGCCGGGACTCGAGGAGGCCGAGGTGAACCAAGGCGCGCAGCGACTCCCGCACTGTGTTCCGGCTCGTCTCAAAGGTCTTCATGAGCTCGAATTCGCCGGGGACCTTGGTGCCGACCGGCCAGGTGCCATTCGTGATGTTCTCGCGCAATTGATCCCCGATCTGGACTGAAAGAGGGATGTTGCGGGTGGCGGGGCGCAGAGATGTCACAGTTCCAAGGGTAGGCCAAGGACACTATCGAGCGCCTACTGTCAACCGAACGAGTAGTCGGGCGTAGTGCATGGAGCGCCTCGGCGGGTTCGGCTCGGACGTTCCCCGCGTGCCTAGCCGGACTAGCGGTTCCGTCACCTTCGGTGTGCAATTGCCCGACATTTGAATAGCCACTATTCTGAGTGATAGGTACGAGTTGCGCGGGCTTGTCTGTCCTTTGATATCTGCTTCAGACCAGCTGGGGGCCGCGTGGACTGGAGGCGGGTCGGTCTGGCGTGTCCCTCGCTCGCCGGCAGACTCGTGCTTTCCCGTTGGAGATGTTTGCACCCTGAAGGAGACCGATATGAGCCAACCTGCTATGAGACAACCTGCGCGTCATAGACGAAGAATGCCATTGCACGATGCGCGTAAGATCGGCGCCTCGGTGCTGGCTGCTGCCGTCGCGGTGAGCGGCACGCTTGGCGCGTCACTCGCCATGGCCCCCGCTGCGTCCGCGGCCGCTGAGAACGGTTACGTGTTCAACGACACGTGGCAGCTGGTGAACCCAGGATCTGCCTCAACTGATAACACCTTGCCCGCTCTGCGTAACAACGCAACCTATGAAGCCACCTCTCGGCTGCCTACGCGGACAGGCAACATCGGAATCAAGATGGAGCTTAAAGAGAGCGCCGGAACTGTCAAGGGCACTAACGTCCTGGATGCTGTCGGGCACCAGGATGCATGGAGAGCTTCATCCCAAACGTTCCTTGGCTCGCCCACTCCATCCAGCCTGCCTGCCGTTGCAGTGGAGACCAATCCTTCGAACTGTGGCACTTTCGACTCGATGGAGAAGACCAACTTCAATGGGGTGTGTGAAGACGCCTCCGAGGTCACCATCACCTTTGATCATGCTGTGACCGATCCGATTCTGGATGTGAGTGGCCTAGGTGGTTATCTCTGGGCCAGGGCTAGAGACTCCTCCAACGACCCATATTCTTACCGGGGCGGGTTCCTTCAGCAGAACTGGAAGCTTCTGACCCAGGGGGTGACGCTGGAAGCTCCACAGGGCACCACGCCATCGAATCTGGCGATCACGGCTGACAGCTTCAAGCCGGCCTCACGCAACGCTGGCGGTAACTGTGATGCTCCCGTGCAGGACAACCCGGGCGCAAGCAACGCGAGTCCCCGAGTCGATACCGCAGGCTGCGGGTCGGTCCTCATGCGTGGCACTTTCAGCACCGTGACGTTCCGCATCGATCACACGGTCTCTCCTTTCACCGCATTCTCCACCGCTCAGTACGGCACGGGCAGTGACTGGTTCGCCAGCGACCGGAAGATGATGGACGGTATAAACGGTCTGAACGCCACCTGGGGCGAATCCGCGAAGCTGCCCAACAACACTGTCAGGGTCCAGAATGACCAGGCTCACTTCTCCCTGCGCCTGCCCCAGACCGGCGTCATCGGTGACCGTGTCTGGAACGATGCCAACGGCAACGGCATCCAGGACGCCGGCGAAGCCGGCATCTCCGGTGTGAAGGTTGAGCTGCTGGATGAGAACGGCCAGCCCGTCCTTGACGCCAACGGCAACCCCATCACGACCACCACCGATGCCAACGGCGCCTACAACTTCCAGGATCTGCCGCTGGGCAAGTACAAGCTTCGCTTCAGCGGCGCACCAGCGGGCATGTCTCCGACGGTTCCCGCAGCCGGTGATGATCGCACCAAGGACTCCGACATCAATGCCGCAGGCGAAACCGGAACCCTCGATCTGAACTCCGATACTCCGGAGCAGAACGACATCGACGCAGGCTACTCGGCCGGACCGACTGCCACTGATGATCAGTCCTTGAATAACGACCAGGGCACCGCGGTGAAGGTCCCGGTCTTGTCCAATGACAAGGGTGATCTGGACCCGTCGACGGTGAAGTTGAAGGATCCGAACGGTAACCCCGTCGACTCTTTGACTGTTGCTGGTGAGGGTAAGTGGACGGTGGATCCGAAGACCGGCGACGTGACGTTCACCCCGGAGGCCGGGTTCACGAAGAACCCGACGCCGGTGAACTACACGGTGAAGGATGAGAACGGTCAGGAAACTGGTGCGAAGGTCACGGTGACCTATAAGCCGGAAGCCACCGATGATGAATCTCTGAATAACAAGCAGGGCACCACTGTTACGGTCCCGGCCCTGAAGAACGACAAGGGCGACCTCGACCCGTCGACCGTCAAGTTCAAGGATCCGAACGGTAACCCCGTCGACTCCTTGACTGTTGCTGGTGAGGGTAAGTGGACCGTGGAACCGAAGACCGGTGACATCACCTTCACCCCGGAGGCCGGTTTCACCGGCAACCCCACCCCGGTCAACTACATCGTGAAGGACCATGCAGGCAACGAAACCGGTGCCAAGGTCACGATCACTTACGCCGAAATGCCTGTGGCCGCTGACGATCAGTCCTTGAATAACGATCAGGGTACGGCGGTGAAGGTTCCGGTTCTGTCCAATGACAAGGGTGATCTGGATCCGTCGACGGTGAAGCTGAAGGATCCGAACGGCAATCCCGTTGATTCGTGGACTGTTGCTGGTGAGGGTAAGTGGACGGTGGATCCGCAGACTGGTGACATCACCTTCGCTCCGGAGGCCGGCTTCACGGGTAATCCGACCCCGGTGAACTACACGGTGAAGGACAAAAACGGCAACGAGACCGGTGCCAAGGTCACGGTGACGTACAAGCCGGAAGCCGCCGATGACGAGTCCCTGAACAACGACCAGGGAACTACCGTCACCGTGCCCACCCTGAAGAACGATAAGGGTGATCTGGATCCGTCGACGGTGAAGCTGAAGGATCCGAACGGCAATCCCGTTGATTCCTTGACTGTTGTTGGTGAGGGTAAGTGGACGGTGGATCCCAAGACCGGTGATATCACCTTCGCTCCGGAGGCCGGTTTCACGGGTAACCCGACGCCGGTGAACTACACCGTGAAGGACAAGAACGGGCAGGAGACCGGTGCCAAGGTCACCGTGACCTACAAGCCCGAAGCCACCGACGACCAGTCGCTCAACAACCCTCAGGGAACGGCAGTCAAGGTGCCGGTGCTGGCCAACGATAAGGGCGACCTCGACCCCTCCACGGTGAAGCTCAAGGATGCAAACGGTAACCCCGTTGATTCCTTGACCGTTGCTGGTGAGGGTAAGTGGACCGTGGATCCGAAGACCGGTGACATCACCTTCACCCCGGAGGCCGGTTTCACGGGTAACCCGACGCCGGTGAACTACACCGTGAAGGACAAGAACGGGCAGGAGACCGGTGCGAAGGTCACCGTGACCTACAAGCCCGAAGCCACCGACGACCAGTCGCTCAACAACCCTCAGGGAACGGCAGTCAAGGTGCCGGTGCTGGCCAACGATAAGGGCGACCTCGACCCCTCCACGGTGAAGCTCAAGGATGCAAACGGTAACCCCGTTGATTCCTTGACCGTTGCTGGTGAGGGTAAGTGGACCGTGGATCCGAAGACCGGTGACATCACCTTCGCTCCGGAGGCCGGCTTCACGGGTAATCCGACCCCGGTGAACTACACGGTGAAGGACAAAAACGGCAACGAGACCGGTGCCAAGGTCACGGTGACGTACAAGCCGGAAGCCACCGATGACGAGTCCCTGAACAACGACCAGGGAACTACCGTCACCGTGCCCACCCTGAAGAACGATAAGGGCGACCTCGATCCCTCCACGGTGAAGCTGAAGGATCCGAACGGCAATCCCGTTGATTCCTTGACTGTTGTTGGTGAGGGTAAGTGGACGGTGGATCCCAAGACCGGTGATATCACCTTCGCTCCGGAGGCCGGTTTCACGGGTAACCCGACGCCGGTGAACTACACCGTGAAGGACAAGAACGGGCAGGAGACCGGTGCCAAGGTCACCGTGACCTACAAGCCCGAAGCCACCGACGACCAGTCGCTCAACAACCCTCAGGGAACGGCAGTCAAGGTGCCGGTGCTGGCCAACGATAAGGGCGACCTCGACCCCTCCACGGTGAAGCTCAAGGATGCAAACGGTAACCCCGTTGATTCCTTGACCGTTGCTGGTGAGGGTAAGTGGACCGTGGATCCGAAGACCGGTGACATCACCTTCACCCCGGAGGCCGGTTTCACGGGTAACCCGACGCCGGTGAACTACACCGTGAAGGACAAGAACGGGCAGGAGACCGGTGCGAAGGTCACCGTGACCTACAAGCCCGAAGCCACCGACGACCAGTCGCTCAACAACCCTCAGGGAACGGCAGTCAAGGTGCCGGTGCTGGCCAACGATAAGGGCGACCTCGACCCCTCCACGGTGAAGCTCAAGGATGCAAACGGTAACCCCGTTGATTCCTTGACCGTTGCTGGTGAGGGTAAGTGGACCGTGGATCCGAAGACCGGTGACATCACCTTCACCCCTGAGGCCGGTTTCACGGGTAACCCGACGCCGGTCAACTACACCGTGAAGGATCACGCAGGCAACGAGACCGGTGCGAAGGTCACCGTGACCTACAAGCCGGAAGCCACCGACGATCAGTCCCTGAACAATGACCAGGGAACGGCTGTCAAGGTGCCGGTGCTGGCCAACGATAAGGGCGACCTCGATCCCTCCACGGTGAAGCTCAAGGACAAGGACGGTAACCCCGTTGATTCCTTGACCGTCCCGGGTGAGGGTAAGTGGACGGTGGATCCCAAGACCGGTGACGTCACCTTCGCTCCGGAGGCCGGCTTCACGGGTAACCCGACCCCGGTGAACTACACCGTGAAGGACAAGAACGGGCAGGAGACCGGTGCCAAGGTCACCGTGACCTACAAGCCGGAAGCCACCGACGATCAGTCCCTGAACAACAAGCCGGCAACGGCTGTCAAGGTGCCGGTGCTCGGCAATGACAAGGGCGATCTGGACCCGTCCACGGTGAAGATCACGGACAAGAACGGCAAACCGGTTTCCGAGCTGGTCGTTCCGGGTCAGGGTAAGTGGACGGTGGATCCGAAGACCGGTGACATCATCTTCACCCCGGAGAAGGGCTTCACGGGTAACCCCACCCCGGTCAACTACACCGTGAAGGACCGTAACGGCAACGAGACCGGGGCGAAGGTCACGGTCACCTACTCTCCGGAGACTCCGGTGGCGCCTAAGGCCAAGGACGATGAGTCCTTGGACAACCAGCCGGGTACCGCGGTCACCGTCCCGGTGGTCGGAAACGATGAAGGAAACCTGGACCCGTCCACGGTCAAGATCATCGATCCCCGCACCGGCACCCCGGTCGACAAGCTCGTCGTTCCAGGTGAAGGCACCTGGACCGTGAACTCGAAGACCGGCGACATCACGTTCACCCCAGAGAAGGGCTTCACCGGAAATCCGACCCCGATCGAGTACCTGATCAAGGACAAGAACGGCAAGGAAACCCGGGCTAAGGTCACCGTCACTTACCAGAGCACCAAGCCCGGTGTCCCTGGTGATCCGGCACCGGCCAACCCGGCACCGGGCGGAGACCTCGCCTACACCGGCGCGAACATCGGATTCGGCACCATCGCCGCAGGAGCACTTCTGTTCCTCGGCGGCGCCGCGCTGCTGATCTTCCGCCGTCGCCGCCAGCACTGACCCCTCGCTGCGGCCACTGAAGGCCCCGTTGCTCCTCACCTGGAGCGACGGGGCCTTCGGCGTCGTCAGGATTGCACGAAATGCGTGGGGCGAGGGCAGCGCGGCGGTGCTGTGAAGTCCGGGGCCGGCACGCCGGCGTCATCGCGCCGGAGAGGTGTGCAGGGATCCGGGTGTCCGGCGGGGAGGGAACCCGGAGAGCTGGAGCGCTGGGCGGTTCAGACCGCGTACGGCGGGCGGACCGAGCCGGCCGTGACGGCTTCCGCGGGATCCGAGCCCAGCTGGATGATGCGGTTCTCGCCGTCCACATGCACCACGCTGGGGACGAACGCGCGCGCTTCCTCGCTGGTCATCTGGCCGTAGCTCATCAGGATGACGGTGTCGCCCACGTGGACCAGATGCGCGGCGGCGCCATTGATCCCGATCACGCCGGAGCCTCGCTCACCCGCGATCGTGTACGTCTCCAGCCGCGAACCGTTCGTGACGTCCACGATCGAGACGAGTTCGCCCGGCAGGATGTCCGAGGCTTCCAGCAGGTCGAGGTCCACTGTCACCGAACCCACATAGTGGAGATCGGCGTGGGTCACCGTGGCACGGTGGATCTTGGACTTGAACATGGTGCGCAGCATAGCGACTCAAGTCTACGCCGCCCGGCCGGGCGTCAGTCCTGCCCGATCGCCCGCCTCAGCCAGTCGGCGTCGCGCGTCAGGGCCTCAGGGGAGTCCTCCGGCACGAATTCGAACATCACGTCCACCGGTCTGTCCGCCCCCCGCAGCACCTCGGCGGCGCCGAGCCACAGGTCCTCGCGGGCCTCCAGCGGCAGACGCGCATCGAACGGCCACCAGGAGAAACAGTGCACCCCGGACAGCCGGGGCAGCAGTGCTTCGAGGTGGCGAAGAGCTTCCTCGGCGGGCTGATCCACATTCGGCTGCCAGTACACGCCGACGTTATCCCGGTCCACCTCCTCCAGCAGCGCCTGCGTGCTCTCCAGGGTATCGGTGAGGGTGTTGCGGTGATACTCCAGTGCCAGCACGACGCCGGCCTCCGCCGCCGCGTCGGCGGCATCCCGCAGGCCGCGGATCACCCGCGCCCGGTGAGCCGGGCTGGACGCCTCGGTGCCGAGCGTGCCCGCCCAGACGCGGATCCGTGGTGTGCCCAGCGCGAGTGCGGTGTCGAGGACGGGGCGGAAGTCGTCGTCGTGCGACTCGGCCCGGTGGTAGGAGCCCAGGGAAAGGACGCGCAGCGCCGCGGCCTCGGTGAGGCGGCGGACTTCGAGGGCGGCGGCCGGGTCCGGGCAGTGCACATCGGAACCCCATTCGATCCCCGCCAGGCCGGCGCCGCTCGCCGCGGCGAGGACTCCGGGAACGTCGAGGTGCCGGAAGGTGACGGAGCAGAGCCCCAGGGTGAGGTCGGGCATGAAGCCAGCCTAGGCGTGAGCCGGGAGGTGCGGGCGGAGATGACCGCAGTTGCACACCGCCTTCGCCGGTTCAGGGCCCGTCCGTCAGCTCCCGTCAGCTCCCGGCGTTCGCCTCGTGCCGGCTCACGCTCGCACGGCGAGCGGCGGCCTCCGTGATGCGCACGGCCATCCCCTTGAAGATCACGCCGTGGAACGGCAGGACCGCGAGCCAGTACAGCCGGCCGGGCAGGCCGTGCGGCAGGAAGATCGCGCGCTGGTGGTACTCGGTGACGCCGTCGGACTGCTCGATCGACAGCTCCAGCCACGCCCGCCCAGGCACCTTCATCTCGGCGCGGAGCCGGAGCAGGTGGCCGGGGTCGAGGGCCTCCACGCGCCACCAGTCGAGGACGTCGCCGAGGTGGAGCAGTCGCGGGTCGCGTCGGCCCCGACGCAGGCCGACGCCGCCCGCCAGCTTGTCGATCCAGCCGCGCACCGACCAGGCGAGCGGGAAGGAGTACCAGCCGTTCTCACCGCCGATCCCCTGGATGACATCCCACAGCTCCTCGGGTGAGGCGTCCGTCTTCTGGACCCTTGTGTCCGTGAACACCGTGCCGCCGGTCCAGTCGGGGTCGCTCGGCAGGGGGTCGGAGGGCGTCTGCACCGCGCTCGACCCGGCCCAGGTGGTCTCCACTTCGCCGCGTTCGATCTTGACGAGCGCCAGTTCGACGGCCCGCCGGTAATCGGTCAGCCCGCCGGGTGGGGGAGCGATGTGCTGGTCGATCGAGTGCTCGCGCACGACGCAGTCGTTCTGCAGTGATTCGACCAGCGGCACCGCCAGGGACCGCGGGATGGGCGTCACGAGATTCACCCATTGCGCGGCCAGCCAGGGGGTGAGCACCGGCAGGGGCAGGATGACGGGCGGCCGCAGCCCGGCGGCCCGGGCGTAGTCCTTCATCATGTCCGCATACGTGAGGACGCTCGGTCCGCCGATGTCGAAGGTCGTGTTCACTTCGGGCGGCAGATCGGCGGCCTCCTCGAGGTAGTAGAGGGCGTCCCGCACGGCGATCGGCTGGACCCGGTTCAGGACCCAGCGCGGCGCGGGCATGACCGGCAGGACGTCCGTCAAGTGCCGGATCATCTCGAAACTCGCCGATCCGGATCCGATCACGAGGCCCGCCTGCAGCACCGCGGTCGGGACGCCGGACGCGAGGAGGATGCGCCCGACGTCGCGCCGGGACTGCAGATGGCGGCTCAGGTTGGTTCCGGGGTTGAGGCCGCTGAGATAGACGATGCGTCCGACGCCGGCGCGCTGGGCGCCCTGGGCGACGGTCTGCGCGCCCACACGCTCGCGTTCCGCGAAGCGCTCATGGGATCCGCCGCCCATCGAGTGCACCAGGTAGTAGAGGACGTCGGCGCCGCGGCAGAGGGCGTCCATCGCGTCGGCGTCCTCGAGGCTCCCGGGCACGACCTCGACGTCGTGCCGCCAGGGGACGTCGCGGAGTTTCTCCGGGGTGCGGGCCAGCACTCGGACCCGGTGCCCCGCTTCGACGAGCCGGGGGACGAGCCGTCCGCCCAGATATCCGGTCGCGCCCGCGACGGCGATCGTCCGGCGCCTGCGGTCTCCGTGGTCTTCAGTGGACATCGGACTCCTCCTGTCTGGACACACCCTGTCTGGACACGCCTCGTTTACTAGACGATCATATTTGTAGATAATCGAGCGATTCAAGAGGTGATGCCATGACCGGGAGGCCGGAAGTCTCCATCGTCTGGTTCCGTGACGACCTGCGCACGGCGGACCATCCCGCCCTGCGGGCCGCCCTCGACGCCGGGCCGGCGATCGCGCTGTATGTGCTGGACGAACAGTCGCCCGGCGTGCGGCCTCTCGGGGGCGCCGCGCGCTGGTGGCTGCACCACGCGCTCGCCGACCTGCGGGAGCGGCTCGCCGAGCTCAACGTGCCACTGGTGATCCGCCGTGGGCCGGCTGCTTCGGTGGTGCCGGACGTGGCATCGCGCGCGGCAGCCGGCGCCGTCTTCTGGAACCGTCGTTACGGCGCTCCCGAGCGGCGGGCCGACCAGGCGGTCAAAGCCCTCCTGGCGGCGGCCGGCCGCACGGGCAAGAGCTTCCAGGCCACGCTGCTGCATGAACCCTGGCGCATCGCCACGTGGCAGGGCAATCCGTACCGCGTGTTCACCCCGTTCTGGAAGACGCTGAGCGCCCAGGATTTCCGGCCGCCACTGGCCGTGCCGGAACCGCAGGATGCCCGGAACCTCGCCGTGCCGGGCGGGCTGCAGCTGGGGGACCTGGAGCTTCTGCCCAGCCATCCGGACTGGTCGGGGCCGCTGGCCGAGGCCTGGACACCCGGCGAGCAGGCCGGGCAGGAGGCGCTCGCGGACTTCCTCGACGAGCGCCTGGCCGACTATCGCGAGGCCCGGGAGCGGCCCGGCGTCGACGGCTCCAGCCGGCTCTCGCCCTATCTGCGCTGGGGGCACGTGAGCCCCTTCCAGGTGTGGGCCGGGCTGGCGCCACTGCGCCGGGAGGCGCCCGAGAGCTCCGCGACGTTCGCCTCTGAACTGGGCTGGCGGGAGTTCGCGTGGCACCAGCTCTATCACCATCCACGGCTGGCCACGGTGAACCTCCGCCCGGAGTTCGACCGCCATCCGTGGTGGCTCCCGGGCGAGGATGAGCCCGACGGCGGATCCGGGGATGCGGACATGGCCGCCCTGCTGCACGCCTGGCAGCGGGGGACCACGGGCATCCCGCTCGTGGACGCGGGCCAGCGCCAGCTGTGGAACACCGGGTGGATGCACAACCGGGTGCGGATGGTCAGCGCGAGCTTCCTGGTGAAGAATCTCGGCATCCACTGGCGGCTGGGCGAGCAGTGGTTCTGGGACACCCTGGTGGATGCGGACGCCGCCGCGAACCCCTTCAACTGGCAATGGGCTGCAGGCAGTGGCGCGGACGCCGCGCCGTTCTTCCGGATCTTCAATCCGCAGATCCAGGCGAAGACCCATGACCCGGACGGCCGGTACCTCGCGGAGTGGATCCCGGAACTGAACATGCCCGAGTACCCCGAACCGTGCGTGGACCTCGCGGATTCCCGGAAGGACGCCCTGGATCGCCTCAAGATGATGTCCGAATCCGGGGCGCAACAGGCCCAGACGGCCGGGAGATCCTAAGATGTATCGCATGCATGCGGAAGAAAGCGCCTTCGGCGTGGAGTCATCCCCGGAACGTGAGCGCCTCGCCGCCGCCCCCGGGTTCGAAGTGCTGTTCCTCCTGCAGAAGTTCACCACCGAAGCGGAACGTTACTCCGAAGTGGTCCGGCGTCATCACGGGCTGGCCCGCAACGACATCCACGCGATCAACGCCGTCGTAGAGGCCGACCGGACCGGCGCGACCGTCACGCCCCGCGACCTCCGCCGGCTCCTGATCCTCAGCTCGGCGGCCATGACGTCCGTGCTCGACCGCCTCGAGGCGTCGGGGCATCTGCAACGGCATCCGAGCCCGGTGGACCGGCGCCAGCTGGTGCTCAGCTCGACCCCGAGCGCCCGCGCGACGGGCCGGGAGATGTTCGACCCCATGGTCGAGCACATGATGCCGGTGCTGGGGGAGTACTCGGAGGAGCAGGTCGCCCTGTTCGAAGAGATGATCATGAAGCTCACCGACGCCATCGCGGCCGCCCGCGAGGAAGTCCAGGCGGCCGAGGGGTGACCCGCTAGATGCCGGAAGCCGTCCCTCACCGTGGGAATCCACGGCGAGGGACGGCCTCTGCTTATCCGGGCGGCGCTGATCCGGGGGTGCTTTCCGGGCGGTGCGGGCCCCGGGCGGTGCGGCCCCCGGGGCGCCCGTCGCCCCGTCTCGGTCAGCGCAGCGCGAAGATGGTGCGGTGCCACTCCTTCTCCACGACGCCGCCCAGTTCGAACATCACGTGCTTGACCTGGGTGTACTCCTCGAAGGAGTAGGCGGACATGTCCTTGCCGAAGCCGGACTGCTTGAAGCCGCCGTGCGGCATCTCGGAGATGATCGGGATGTGGTCGTTCACCCACACGCATCCGGCCTTGATCTCGCGGGTCGCGCGGAGGGCGCGCTGGATGTTCGAGGTCCAGGCGGAGGCGGCCAGCCCGTAGACGGTGTCGTTGGCGAGGGCGATGGCCTCGTCGTCGTCATCGAAGGGCAGGACGACCAGGACGGGACCGAACACCTCGTTCTTGACGATCTCGGAGTCCGGGGCGGCGTCCACGATCAGGGTGGGGCGGTAGAACGCGCCGTCGCCCAGGCCGTCCTCGGTGGGGATGTACCCGCCGGCCGCCACCCGGGCGTAGCCGCGCGCCCGCTCGACCATGCCGGCCACGTGGTCCCGGTGACGGAAGGAGGACAGCGAGCCGATGTCCGCGCCGTCGTTCTCCGGGGTGCCCAGGACGATGCCGTCGAACCGCGCGGCGAGCTTGTCCACGAACTCCTGGTAGACACTGCGGTGCACCAGCGCGCGGGTGGCCGCCGTGCAGTCCTGGCCCGAGTTGATCAGGGAACCCGCGACGGCGCCGTGCACCGCGGCGTCGATGTCGGCGTCGTCGAACACGACGAAGGGCGCCTTGCCGCCCAGCTCCAGGTGCACGCGCTTGGCGTTCACCGCGGCGGCCTCGAGCACCGTGCGGCCCACGGCGGTGGAACCGGTGAAGGAGACCATGTCCACGTGGGGATGGCGCATGAGCGCCGCGCCGATGGTGCTGCCGCTCCCCACCAGGACGTTCACGACGCCGTCCGGCAGGCCCGCCTCGGTCAGCGCCTCGGCGAACATCACGGACGTCAGGGGAGTGATCTCCGCTGGCTTGAGGATGATCGTGTTGCCCGCGGCGATGGCGGGCAGGATCTTCCACGCGGCCATCTGGAGCGGGTAGTTCCACGGCGCGATGGACCCGATGACGCCGATCGCCTCGCGGCGGATGGCCGAGGTGTGGTCGGCCGAGTACTCCGCCATGGCCTTGCCTTCGAGGTTCCGGGCGGCGCCGGCGAAGAAGTCGACGTTGTCGATGGTGCCCGGGACGTCGAACTCGCGGCACAGGCGCAGCGGCTTGCCGGTCTGGGAGCTCTCCGCCTGGGCGAACTCCTCGGCACGGGCCTCCAGGATGCGGGCGAAACGCTGGAGGATCGCGGAGCGCTCTCCGGGGGTGGTGCGGGACCACGCGGGGAACGCGGCGCGGGCGGCGGCGACGGCGGCCTCCAGGTCACGCAGACCCGCGAGGGTGACGGTGGCGGTGACCTCACCCGTGGCCGGGTTGATCACGTCCTGGGTGGCTCCGGAGGCGCCGGTGACGGCCTTGCCGTTGATGAACTGGTGCATGGTGCGCCCTTCTCTGACTGTGAGTGCTCAGCCGTGGTGGATCGCCTCGGAACCCGCCACGGCTGAGCACTCACATGGCAGAGAGGTCGCTTTCGCGCTCAGCGCTGTCCAGGATGGCGGCGAGGCCGGCCTGGAACGTGCTGAGGGAGTCGAGCCCTTGCAGGGCCCGGTGATGCTTTTCGAGCAGCGGGTGCCCGGACAGGTGGGAGAACACCCGCGGGTTGAGCCACGGGTCGTGTCCCTGGGAATCGGGAAGCCGCTGGATCTCCAGGGCGATCCCGGCGCCGAGGGCCAGCGTGTAGCTTTCGAGGGCCGCGTAGTAGTGCACCACGCGCTCCTTGGGGAGCTTCGCGTCCGTGAGGCACTGCAGCACGAACTCGATGGCTTTCAGCTCGCCGGGACCGTAGGTGTCCGTGGCGAAGGATTCGCTGCCCAGGGAGGGGTACTGCATGAAGACCCTGAGCAGTTCGTCCAGATAAGCTTCGAGCCGGGCCCGCCAGTCACGCTGCCGGCCTGCGGCCAGCGTGCGTTCCACGGAGAGGGCGAAGAGCCGGTCCAGAGCCGCGCGGATGATGGCGTCCCGATTGCGGAAATGCCGGTACACCGCGGTGGCGTCCACTCCGAGTTCCTCGCCCAGGCGGCGGAACGTCAGGCGCTCGCCGGGTTCCTGTCCGGCGATTTTCAGGACTGCGTCGATGATGGTTTCCGGGTCAAGCCGTGCGCGGCGATCACTGGGCTGCGCGGCCTGCGCCATCTATCCACCCCGCTTCCATGCCTCGGTTCTGGAACCCCACGGTACACGATGCCGAGGCCGGCGCGTCAAGGGAGTCAGCCTCGATGTCATTAACGATGTCAACGCTGTTGACTTAACTGTGACCCGCATCATAGTGTCAGATCCAATCCAGCCCCGCACAGAGATTCGAGGAGCTCATGGCAATTGCGCAGACCATCCTGGAGAACGGATGGGTCTACACCGGCAGGGACGACGTCCCCCGCCGTGCGGACCTGGCGATCGGCGACGGAAAAGTTCTGGCGGTGGGCACCGCCGAGGAGCTGGCGCCGCTGGCCGACGGCGCCACCGAGCGGCTCGACGTCGCGGGCAGGCTGATCGTGCCCGGCTTCCAGGACTCCCACATGCACCCGGTCTTCGCCGGGGTGGAACTGCTGCAATGCGACCTCACGGAGGTCGAGAGCGCTGACGACGCCGTGGACACCGTCCGCCGCTACGCCGAGGAGCACCCGGACGAGCCGTGGATCCTCGGCGCCGGCTGGTCCATGGAGCACTTCCCGGGCGGCACACCCACCCGTCAGCTCCTCGACGCCGTGGTCCCGGACCGCCCCGTGTTCCTCCAGAACCGCGACCACCACGGCGCCTGGGTCAGCACCAAGGCCCTGGAGCTCGCGGGCATCGACGCCACGACCCCGGACCCGGAGAGCGGGCGGTTCGAACGGGAAGCGGACGGCGCCCCTGCCGGCACGGTGCACGAGGGTGCCATGGACCTCTTCGCCTCCGTCCGCCCGGGCACCTCTGAGGAACTCGCCTACGCCGGGCTCCTCAAGGCCCAGGAACTCCTGCTCTCCCAGGGCATCACCGCCTGGCAGGACGCCTGGGTGACCATCCCGGAGGACGGCAATGTGGACCTCCTCAAGGTCTACCTGCGGGCCGCGCAGGCCGGGGACCTCAAGGTCCGCGTCCGCATCTGTCAGTGGTGGGACCGCACCGCAGGCGACGCCCAGCTGGAACCCATCCTGGCCCGCCGCGAAGAGGTGGCCCAGGCGGTCGCGCCGGAGCGCCTCACCGCGAGCACGGTGAAGATCATGGTGGACGGTGTCGCGGAGAACTTCACTGCCGCCATGCACGAGCCGTACCGCGACCACCACGGACACCACACGGACAACCGGGGCATCGAATTCTTCGACCCGGAGGAGATGAAGGGCTTCGTCACCGCCCTGGACGCCGCCGGGATGCAGCTCCACTTCCACGCCCTGGGCGACCGTGCCGTCACCGACGCCCTCGACGCCCTGGAGCGGGCCCGCACCGAGAACGGCGCCACCGACGGCCGGCACCACCTCGCCCACCTGCAGCTGGTCCGGGCCGAGGACACCCCGCGCTTCGCGGAGCTCGGCGCCGCCGCGAACATGCAGGCGCTCTGGGCCTGCCACGAGGACCAGATGGACGAGCTCACGCTGCCGTTCCTGGAGCCCGACGCGGAGGAACGCCACTACCCGTTCGGCGAACTCGCCGCCCACGGGACGCGGCTCGCGGCCGGCAGCGACTGGCCCGTCTCCACCGCGGACCCCCTCGCCGCCATGCACGTGGCCGTCAACCGGACCTCCCCGGGCGAGACCGGCAGGCCGCTCGGCCCCGACCACCAGAAGCTGAGCCTTCAGCAGATCCTGAACGCCTACACCCAGGGCACGGCGTGGATCAACCATCTCGACCACGTGACGGGCACTCTGGAGGAAGGGCGGCTGGCGGACTTCGTGGTCCTGGACCGGGATGTCTTCCAGCTCCCGGCGGAGCAGATCCACACCGCCCGGGTCGAGGAGACCTGGATCGACGGAACCCGCGTCTACCGCAGGACCGCCCAGGAGGAGGAAGCATGAGGAAGACCCTGCGCGGCGCCGCGCCACAGGGACGCCGCGTGAGCGCGCTCCGGCGGCTGCGGGAGCGGTTCGGCGCGCCGTCGTCGTCCGCTGAACGCCCGACGACGGCGGCCCGCGGCAAGGCGGCCATCACCCTCGCGGTGGTCGGCGGCCTCGTCCTGAGCGGCTGTGCGGCCCGGCCCAGTGGCGGGACCGCGCCCGGCGAGGCGAAGTTCACCCTGAGCCAGGGGTCCCCGGCGCCGACCAAGGAGATCGACGGCTTCTCCTGGGCCATGTACGCCGAGCCGTTCTCCCTGGACTACGCCTACGCCTTCGACTACCCGGACAACACCGTGCTGTCGAACGTCTGCGAGTCCCTCTTCCGCTGGAACAAGGACCTCACGGTGTCTCCCGGTCTGGCCACCAAGGCGGACAACCCGGACCCGCTGCACTGGGTCTACACCATCCGGCAGGGCGTGAAGTTCCACGACGGGACCGTCATGACGGCCGACGACGTGGTGGCGTCCCTCCGCCGGCACCTCGATGAGAAGGTCGGCTCCTTCTGGGCGTCGGCGTTCCAGAACGTGGCGAGCATCGACAAGACGGCGGCGGACCAGGTGACCATCACGATGGCCAAGCCGGACTACACCCTGAACGCGGCGCTGGTCGGGTCGCCCGGCGTCGTCGAGTCCGCCAAGACCCTCGCCAAGGACGGCAAGGACTACGGCAACTCCACCAAGGGTGTGAACTGCACCGGTCCCTTCTCCTTCGTCAGCTGGGAGGCGGGGGAGAGCATCACCCTCAAGCGCTTCGACGATTACTGGGACCCGTCCCTGAAGGCGAGGTCCAAGCAGGTGACGTTCAAGATGCTGACGGACGCCAACTCGCGCATCAACGCCCTCCAGACCGGCGAGATCGACGGGGCCTTCATGATCCCGTCCAACGCCATGGACATCCTCAAGGCCAACACGGACGCGGGGAACCTCTACTTCGGCGCGGACAGCACGGTCCAGAGCCTCGTCTTCACGGACCTGGCCGGGACCTTCAAGGACGTGCGGGTCCGCAAGGCCCTCATGATGGCCATCAACCGGCCCTCCCTCATCAAGGCGGCCGAGCAGGGCTACGCCCGGCCGACCGACGCCCTCACCACGCGCAATGTGTGGAATGCGGCGAAGCCGGCGACCGTGGACAAGGCGTTCGGCCAGCTGGAGCCGCTGAAGTACGACCTGGCCGAGGCGAAGAAGCTCGTCAAGGAGGCCGGCGCCACCGGCAAGAAGGTGGTCTTCTCCACGGCCTCGCTGAGCGCGGCTTTCGACATCGAGACCCGGGCGATCGCGTCCGCGGCGAAGGAGATCGGGCTCAACCCGGAGATCCGGACGATGTCCAATGACAAGTACACGACCCTGTTCTCCGACCCGGAGGCCCGCAAGGGCACGGACCTGGTGCTCACCTCCTGGTACCTCTCCAGCACCGAACCGCTCGAGATGTACAGCGTGCTGCGGGAAGGGGACTTCAGCAACTACGGCGGCTGGGTCAACAAGCAGTACGACAAGCTCGTCAACCAGGCGATCGGGACCAAGGATCCGGACCAGCGTGCGAAGTTCACCGGGCAGGCGGCGAAGATCGCCAGCGACGAGGTGGTCTGGGGCCCGCTGTACGAGACGGTCACGTCCATGTGGCTGGGCAAGCGCATCACCGGGGCTGACCCGTCCATCAACTACATGTACTTCCCGTGGGCTGCCAAGATCGGAGGCCGTTGACCATGACTGCTGTTGACGTGAAACCCTCGCCCGACTCCCCGGGCCCCGGCGGCTCCGGCGCGTCCGGCGGCACGGACGGGCCCGGTGTGCCAGGCGCCTCCGGCAAGGCCCGCAAGCGCAAGGGCGGCGCCCGCCTGCGATTCGTGCTCGTGAAGATCGGCACCCTGCTGCTGACCTTGTTCGTGGCCTCGCTCGCGGTGTTCTTCTCCCGCTTCCTGGTCCCCGGCGACCCGGCCCGCTTCCTGCTGCGCGGCCGCAGTCCCAAGCCCGAGGCGCTCGCGGAGATCACCCGCCAGTACGGCCTCGACAAGCCGCCATGGGAGCAGTACGTGAACTGGCTCGGCGGCATCCTGCACGGCGACTGGGGCCGGTCCCTGACCTACCGGCAGGACGTCTCCGACGTGCTGCTCAACCGGCTCCCCACCACCTTGCAGCTCGTGGCGCTGGCCGCCGTGTTCATCACGATCCTGGGCCTGCTGGCCGGCATCATCGCGAGCCTCAACAAGGGCTTCGGCGACAAGTTCATCCTGATCTCCCTCACCGCGGCCGGCGCGGTCCCTCCCTTCGTGGCGGCCATCGGCCTGGTGGCGGTGTTCTCGGTCAACCTCGGCTGGTTCCCCTCCTTCGGCAGCGGTGACGGCTTCTGGGACCGGATCTGGCATCTCACCCTGCCGGCCCTGGCCCTCGGCGTCACGTACATCGCGTTCGTGGCCCGGGTGACGCGCTCCTCCATGAACGAACAGCTCATCCGGGAACACGTCGAAGTGGCCACGAGCCGGGGCCTGACGCGTCCCACGGTGGTCCTGCGCCATGTGCTGCGGAACGCCCTGGGCCCCATCCTCACGGTGAGCGGCGTCCTGATCGCAGGCCTCCTGGTCTCCAGCGCCATCATCGAGCAGACCTTCGGCCTCACCGGGATCGGCCAGCTCCTGGTCCAGTCCATCGACCGGCTGGACTTCGGCGTGGTGCAGGCGATCGTCATGGTGGTGGTCACGGCGTTCGTCGTGGTCAACACCGTGGTGGACCTGGTCCAGCCCCTCATCGACCCTCGTATCGCCGCTGGATCGGAGACCCGATGACCCTCTCAATGACGCTCCCGCAGACGGGGTTCCGGCGCTACACCTCCGCCCTGTCCCTCACGGCCTGGATCGCCGTGATCGTCACGGCCGTGGTGGTCGTGGTGTCCGTCCTGGCGCCGACGCTCGCGCCCTACGATCCGGACTACGTCGATCTGGACAACGTGCTCGCCGGGCCCAGCGCCCAGCACCTCCTCGGCACCGACGCCCTGGGCCGTGACCTGCTCAGCCGCCTCATGTTCGGCGGCCGGACCTCGCTGCTCGGCCCCACGCTCGTGGTGCTCGGCTCCACGGTCCTCGGCCTGCTGCTGGGCCTGGCCGCAGGCTGGTCCGACGGCTGGCTCGGCAAGATCCTCGGCCGCGTGTTCGACATCCTCTTCGCCTTCCCGGCGCTGCTGGTGTCCATGCTCGCCGTGGCTCTGTTCGGCAAGGGGCTGGTGGCTCCCATCATCGCGATGACCATCGCCTACATCCCCTATGTGGCGCGCCTGACCCAGGGCCTCGTGGCCTCGGAGCGGGCTCGCCCGTACGTCCAGGCGTACCGGGTGCTCGGCTTCCGGACGCCGTGGGTGGTCCTGGGCCGGGTGCTGCCGAACCTGATCCCCACCGTGGGAGCCCAGTCGGCGCTGAACTTCGGCTATGTCCTGGCGGACCTCGCGGCGCTGTCCTTCATCGGCCTCGGCGTCCAGCCGCCCACGAGCGACTGGGGCGCCATGATCGAGGAGTCCCGTGGGGCTCTGCTGGGCGGCTACATCCTGCCGGCGTTCTGGCCGGCGCTCGTGGTGGTCGTCGTCGTGGTCGCCGTGAATGTCATCGGCGAGGAGATCTCGGATCGGATCGGAGGCAAGCTCTCATGAGTCACTTGCTGGAAGTACAGGATTTCACCCTCGGTTTCGCGGGCCGGGAACCGCTGCTGGACAAGATCTCCCTCCACGTCGACGACGGCGAGGCCGTGGCGCTCGTGGGCGAGTCCGGTTCGGGGAAGTCGCTGACCACGCGGGCCGCCCTGGGACTCCTCCCGGAACGCGCCCAGCACTCCGGCCTGGTGTCCGTCCGGGGCCTCGACACCCTCACGGCGGACCGTCAGCAGCTCCTGGGCCTGCGCCGGCAGCGGGCGTCCATGATCTTCCAGGACCCCCGCGCGGGCATCAACCCGGTGCGCACCGTGGGAGACTTCCTGACGGAGACCCTGGTCCGCTGGCGCGGTCTCTCCCGCGCCGAGGCCACCGAACGGGCTGTGACCCAGCTGGAGCAGGTCGGCCTGCGCCGGGCCAAGGACCTGGTGAACCAGTACCCGCATCAGCTCTCGGGCGGCATGCTGCAGCGCGTCATGATCGCGGCCGCGCTCCTGGACTCCCCGGAACTGCTGCTCTGTGACGAGCCCACCACCGCGCTCGACGTCACCACGCAGGCCGGGATCGTCCGGCTGCTCCGGGACGAGCAGCAGGCCCGCGGCATGGGCATGCTCTTCATCACCCACGACCTCAACCTCGCCGCCAGCCTGTGCGAGCGCGTCTACGTGCTCCGCCGCGGCAAGGTGGTGGAGCACGGCCGGACCCGGGACGTGTTCGTGAGCCCGCAGCAGGAGTACACCCGGGAACTCGTGGGGGCCACCCCCACGATCGACCTGGACCGGATCCCCGCCCCGCCGGCCCCCTCGGCGGAGGCGCCGCTGCTGGAGGTCTCCGGCCTGAGCAAGCGGTACGAGCTCCCCCACGGCGAGGTCATCACGGCCCTCGACGACGCCGCGTTCACCCTGCCGCGCGGCGGTTCGCTCGGCGTCGTGGGCGAGTCCGGCTCGGGCAAGTCGACGCTGGCCCGCCTGGTGGTCGCGCTGGAGACCCCGAGCGACGGCGAGCTCCACCTGGACGGGAACGAGCGCCCGGCCCGCCCCCTGAAGGCGTCCGAACGCAAGCTCCTGGCCAGGGATGTGCAGATCGTCTTCCAGGATCCGTACCTGTCCCTGGACCCGCGGATCCCCGTGGGCCACGCCGTGGCGGACGTGTTCCGGCTGCACCGCAAGCAGTCCCGCAAAGCCGCCACGGACAGCGCCCGCGAGTTGCTGGAACGGGTGGGCATCGGTCCGGAGCGGTTCGGCTCCAAGCCACGGGCGCTCTCCGGCGGCCAACGTCAGCGGGTGGCCCTCGCCAAGGCTCTCGCGGCGCAGCCGCGCCTCCTGGTCCTCGACGAGGCCACGAGTGCCCTGGACGTCTCCGTGCAGGCCCAGGTGCTCGCGCTCGTCGAGGAGCTCCGGGACCAGCTCGGCCTCACCATCCTCTTCGTCACCCATGACCTCGCCGTGGTGTCCCGGATCTGCTCGCAGGTCCTCGTGATGCACCAGGGCCGGATCGTGGAGCAGGGCCCCACCGCCGAGGTGCTGGCGGCTCCCGCTGACGATTACACCCGGAACCTCCTCGGCTCCCGGCCGCGGCCCCTCTGGGATGCGGAGCCGGCTGCCCTCTGAGGCCGCCGCCCGCCACCCCCACACACTGTCCTTCACCGCACCCTCAAACAGGAGAAACTCCCGTGCATACCACCGTTTTCGAACGGAACGTCCCCCAGCCCGCCGTCGTCGAGCGTTCCCTGGAAGGGGCCGTTCACCGGCCGTTCTGGATCGACGATCTGGGCCCGGACGTGACCCGATACCCGCAGCTGGAAGGTGACGCGAGCGCCGAGCTGGTGATCGTGGGCGGCGGCTACACGGGTCTGTGGACCGCGCTGCGGGCCAAGGAACGTGAACCGGAGCGCAGCGTCATCCTGCTCGAGGGCGAGCGGATCGCCTGGGCGGCGTCCGGGCGCAATGGCGGCTTCTGCGAGGCCAGCCTGACCCACGGCTACGAGAACGGCAAGAGCCGCTGGCCGCAGGAGATCGAGACCCTCGAACGGCTGGGGCTGGAGAACCTCGAGCGGATGCAGGAGGCGATCGAGCGCTACGGCATGGACTGCGAATGGGAGCGGACCGGTGAGCTGAACGTCGCCGTCGAACCTCATCAGCTGGAGTGGCTGGCGGAGGAGAGCGGCGGCCACGTTCTGGACCGGGAGGCCACGCAGGCCGAGGTCAACTCGCCCACGTTCCTCGGCTCGGTCTGGCTCAAGGACTCCGTGGCCATGGTGCACCCCTACAAGCTCGCGACCGAGCTGGCCCGGGTGGCCACCGAGCTCGGAGTGGTCATCCACGAGCGCACCCGCGTGCGGGAACTGGTGGACGTCGACGGCGGCGTGGAGGTCGTGACGGACCGCGGCACCGTGCGCGCGGACCAGGTGGTGCTGGGGACCAACGTGTTCCCGTCGCTGCTGAAGCGCAACGCGCTCATGACGGTGCCGGTCTACGACTACGCCCTCATGACGGAGCCCCTGAGCCAGGAGCAGCTCGAGGCCATCGGCTGGACGAACCGGCAGGGCATCGGGGACATGGCGAACCAGTTCCACTACTACCGGATCACCCAGGACAACCGGATCCTTTTCGGCGGCTACGACGCCCTGTACTTCTGGGGCCGCCGCGTGGACGAGGGGCACGAGTACCAGCCGGAGACCTGGGAGCGGCTGGCCTCGCACTTCTTCACCACGTTCCCCCAGCTGGAGGGCCTGAAGTTCACGCACAAGTGGGCCGGCCCCATTGACTCCAGCACCCAGTTCTGCGCGTTCTTCGGCACGGCGCGGAAGGACCGGGTGGCCTATGCCTCCGGGTTCACCGGCCTGGGCGTGGGCGCCACCGCCTTCGCCGCCGACGTCCTGCTGGACCTGCTGAGCGGCGCGGACACCGAGCGGACCCGTGTGGAGATGGTCCGCAAGCGTCCCCTCCCGTTCCCTCCGGAACCGTTCGCCTCGGTGGGGATCAACCTGACCCGCTGGTCGATGGACCGCGCCGACCACAATGAGGGCAAGCGCAACTTCATCCTCAAGGCCCTCGACGCCGTGGGGCTGGGCTTCGACTCCTGAGCCGCGGTTTCGTAGGCGCGGGGCTGCGGGGCCGCCCGGCTTGGCCGGCGGGTCGCGCGGCGGCCTAGCGGCCCCAGCACTCCCGGATGGTCCGGACCAGGACGGCGAAGTCGTCGGCCATGGCCGAGCCGTCGTCGTCCGGATCGGACAGCCATTGGAGCTGCAGCCCGTCCATGGCCGCCACGAGGCACCGCGCCAGCGATTCCACGGGGGCGCCGGGCAGGAGCCGTCCGTCCTCGGCCGCTTCCCGGAAGGACCGGAGGATCTTCGCCTCCGCCAGCCGGTGGTGTTCCAGGAGCCAGGAGCTGGCGGGGTGGTCGTGGGTCGTCGCCTCCCCGGCCAGGGTGGTGAAGAGCCGGACCATGCCGGGCTGCCGGGTGTTGTGCCGGACCAGGTCCACCAGCCGCTCCACCGCGGCCCAGCCCCGCGGCTCCTCCCGGTCCCGGCCGCCCAGCAGCGCCAGGTCGCGGGCGTCGCGCCACTCCATGACCGCAGCCAGGAGCGCGTCCTTGGTGGGGAAGTGGTGCAGCAGTCCCGTCAGGCTCAGGCCGCAGGACCGCGCCAGGGAACTCATGGACGTGCCCCGGTATCCCTCCTCGGAGAAGACCCGCGCCGCGGTGGCCAGGATCTCCTCTCGCCGGGCGGCGCTGTCGGCGCCCTTGGGCCGGCCGCCGGCACGGCGGGCGGTTCCGTTGGAGGTCCCGTCAGCGACGCCGGCGACGCCGACGCCGGGGCCGGCGTCCGCCGTTTCCGCCGTGTCCGCGGGGGTCATCTCCACGACACCCTCGCCCGCACATCACCGAGGCCGCGGGCCAGGAGGAATTCACCGCCCGTGAGCTCGTGCCACGCGCCGTCCGCCTCGTCCCAGCGGCGGAACAGCCGCGGATCGGCGCGGACGGTCACGGGGACCGCGCCTCCCGCCGGGACCTCGACGTTCGTGTACCCGGCCAGACGGATGGGCTGCCCGGCCTCCGCGGGGGCGTAGTAGAGCTGCACCACCTCACGGCTGTCCCGTGCCGAGACGTTCCGCAGCGTCAGGGACACCGCGGGCACGCCGTCGTCGTCCGTGAGAGCTGCGTCCGCGTACTCCCACGCGCCGTAGCCCAGGCCGGCGCCGAACCAGAACAGGGGCTCGGGCGCGTGGCCGGCGTGATAGCCGCGGTAGCCGATGGCGGTGCCGTCGGTGTAATCCAGAGTCAGTGTCTCGTCCGGCTGGGTGCTCCAGGCCGGGGCCGCGCCGTCCGCGGAAGGGTGGCTCGTGACGAGGCGACCCGTGGGCTCGGCCGCGCCCGTGAGGACATCGGCCACGGCGTGGCCGCCCTCCTGGCCCGGCAGGCCCACGATCAGCACCGCGTCCACCGCGTCCAGCCACGGCATGAGGACCGGGGTCGCCGCGTTGACGACCACCACGGTCCGCTCGGCCGCCGCGGCCACCCGGGTCACGAGTTCGTCCTGACGGCCGGGCAGGGCGAGGGTGTGCTTGTCCGCGGCCTCGGTCTCGTCCTCCTCCGTCAGCCCGACCACGACGACGGCGGTCCCCGCCCGGCGCGCGGTGTCCTCGGCGGCGGCGAGGGCGTCGTCGTCGCTGACGGGGATCGGCTCGGCCACCAGGGTGGCCAGCCCCACCCCGGACGCCGCGAACAGGTGGCTCTCCTCGGCGACGCGGACGTGCGGCTGCGCGGCGAGCACGGCACGCCAGTCCACCGGCCGGAAGGTCTGGGTGGCGCTGATCCGGCTGCCCTCGGGAAGCTCGAGGACCTCGGAGAAGGCGGGTGGGCGGAGGATGCCTTCGCCCGGGTCGAAGCCTTCGGTGGTGACGTTACGGTCGAGCTCGGCGAGCACCGCGCCGTCGGGGCCGGTGACTACGATCCGCCAGTGACCCGCGCCGATGCCGCCCACACGGACGGTCCCGCCGCTGCTGAGCGCGGCGTCGAGGCGGACGGCCGCGGGGGTCTCCTGGCTGGGGTCGTCGAAGCCGGTGCTGAGGGAGGCCACGGGGGAGTGTGCGCTGGAGATCTCGCGGCCACCGTCGGCGAGCCGGGTGACACGGATCCCGGGTTCGCCCGAGACCGGGTCGCTGAGGAACTCCGCGGATGCTGCGACTGGACGGCGCCGGATGGCCACCCCGTCCACCACGGTCAGGCGGTCCCCGAGCCGGGCGCTCAGGCCCTCGGCGATGGTGACCTGGTACGGCGGCGTGACCTGCGCCGAACCGCCGCCCATGCACACGGTGGCCACGGCTGAGCGGCCCACGAGCGCGACCGGTCCGTCGCCGGCCAGGGGGAGGGCGCCGTCGTCGTTCTTCAGCAGGGTCATGCCGCGCGTGGCGATGCGGCACAGCTGCTCTCGTCGCTCGGGGGAGTCCGGGGTGGGCATGCCGGACGCGAAGGGTGACGCCCCGTCCGTGCCGAAGGCGCCGGTGCGCCGGGCCAGGAGGAGCAGGCGTGCGACGTGGTCGTCCACGGTGCTCTCGGACACGTCACCGCGCCGGACGGCGGCCACGAGCCGCTCGCCCCACGGCCCGACCGGCCCTGGCATGACCAGGTCCAGGCCGCCATTGGCCGACTCCACGGTGCGCTTGGTGGCGAACCAGTCGCTCATGATGAGGCCGTCCCAGCCCCACTCGTCCTTCACGATCCCGTTCTGGACGTGGTCCTGCTCGGTGGCGGTGACGCCGTTGATGTCGTTGTAGGCGGCCATCATGGCCCACGGATGCGCATCCCGCACGGCCATCTCGAACGGCAGGAGGTACACCTCGCGCAGGGCCGTCTCGGACACCTGCGAGTTCATGAAATTGCGCAGGATCTCGGATTCGTTGGCCACGAGGTGCTTGAGGCACGCCCCCGTGCCGCCGCCGCGCCGTCCGGTGCCGTCGGCGTCGGGGGCGCCGTCCTGCAGACCGCGGACGTAGGCGCTCGCCGCCCGGCCGGTCAGGTACGGGTCTTCCGAGTAGGCCTCGAAGAGCCGGCCGCCCAAGGGGGTGCGGTGCAGGTTGATGGTCGGTCCGAGGACGACATGGATGTTCTGGCGGTGAGCCTCCTCGGACAGCATCCCGCCCACTTCCTCGGCGATCGCGTCGTCCCAGGAGGACGCGATGAGGGTGGCGTTGGGGAAGAGCGCGACGGCGTCGCCGCCCATGAACTTCAGACCGCGCACGCCGGTGGGTCCGTCGGAGAAGGCGAGGGGCGCGAGGCCGATCGCGTCGTTCCCGGGCAGGGTGAACGCGGTCTCGCCCGTCAGGAGCTGCACCTTCTCCTCGAGGCTGAGCCGGCTGATCGCCTGGGCGATCGCCTCCCGCTGCTGGGCGTCCGTGCCCGTGCTGTCCGTGCTGGGGCTCTCGGTCATGTCGTTCACCTTCGTGACGGGAAGGACGGCGGGTGCGCCGACGCGGACCGCCTCCTCGCAGAAATAGTTGACACTTACTATTTCATGAGGTGACGCAGGTCACAAGATCAGTCGTTCTCGATGTTGAACGTCCACAGTGCCAGGGCGTGACCCGCGTGCCGCAGCGTCACCTGGGCGGTGCCGTCGTGGAACGTTCCGCGCACCACCAGGTCCGCCTGCGAACCGGCGGCGACCGTCACCGTGGCCGGGCCGACGGCGTTCAAGGCGACGGTGCGCCCGCGGTGATCGCGGCAGTCCAGGTCTCCCGCGCTCACGGTCACCGATCCCGACGTCGCCTTGACCCGCACGGTGATGGCGCCCTCGATCGGGATGTCCGAGGCCGCCGTCGGATGGGAGGTGGGGACGGGGACCGGCGCCGTGTCGGGGCCGAGGGCCGTCAGGATCACCGAGGACCCGTCCGGCAAGGTGGCGGCGACCGGTGCGCCGATGGCGAGCACGGCGCCGTGACTCGCGTTCGCGCTCGCGGTGGGTTCCGCGCTCGGGGCCGACGGGACGGGCACCGCACCGAGCGACCGCACCACGTTCGACGACGGCGCTCGCCGCCCGCCGTCGTCGCTCCCGTTCGCCGCCGGCCCTCAGACCGCGCCGCGTGGGGCGAACATGATGACGGCGACGCCCGCCAGGCAGAGGAAGGCCCCGATCAGGTCCCAGCGGTCGGGGCGGAAGCCGTCCACGATCACGCCCCACGCCAGCGAGCCGGCCACGAACACGCCGCCGTACGCGGCGAGGATCCTGCCGAAGTGCGCGTCCGGCTGCAGCGTGGCGACGAAGCCGTAGAGGCCCAGGGCGATCACCCCGAGCCCGGCCCACCACCAGCCCTTGTCCTCGCGCACGGCTTGCCAGATGAGCCACGCCCCACCGATCTCGGCCACAGCGGAGAGGGCGAAGAGGAGGACGGACTTGAGGATGCTCATGCGTCCATGATGCCGGGTCCCACGCCGGGCAGTTCCTGCGGCATCCCGGGTCCTGGGACCACCTGGCCCGTGGCGGTGCCATCCGGGCCGAGCATGAAGCCAACACGCTTGGCGCTGCGCAGCATGACGGTGCTCTGCACGAGTTCGATCTGCGGGAGCCGTTCCTGCAGAGTCAGCTCCGCGGTGAGGACGTCGGCCACCGTGCGGAGCCACATCATGATGATGAAGTTGGTCCGGCCTGTGGTGGACGCGGCGAGGCGGACGTTCCGCAGTCCGCTGAGCGCCGCGGCCACCTGGGCGTGCTGCCCGGCGGGCGCCTTGGCGAGCCAGCGGCAGGCGACCGGGTATCCGGCGGGGCCCTGGGCGACCTCGCAGCGGAAGGTCAGGAGGTCGCTGCCCAGGATCTTCGCGAGCTGGCGGTGCACGGTGGCCGGGCTCCGGTCGAGGGCGCGGGCCATGTCGGCGACGCCGGCCCGCCCGTTGAGCGCCAGGAAGGGCAGGAGGTCCAGGGCGGCTTCCGGGACGGGTCCGTGGTGCGGTTCGACCGCCCCGAGGCGCGTGAAGGCGGCGATCTCCTCGCGGTCGAGCGCGGCGAGCCGCCATGAGTGCCCGCCGGAGTGGAGCCGGGTGCAGAGTTCGCTGTGCACGTGGAGGACCCCGGGCGCGGACGCGACCTGCGGCAGGATGCGTTCCGTGCATTCGGCGAGCGACGGCGCCAGCACGGTGAGCGCGAGGTCCGGGTTCCCCGTGGCCACGTCGATGGTGGCCACTTCGGGGATGGCGGCCAGGGCCGTCTGGGCCTGTTCGCGGAGCCCCGGCTCGCACTCGATGTCCGCGAACGCGAGGATCATGACGGACGGGTCGCCCGCGAGATGGGCCGTGATCCAGGCCCGCCCCGAGGCCCGCAACCGTTCCCAGCGGCGCGCCAGGGTCGCGGGATGGGAGCCCAGGATGCCGGCGGCGTCGAGCCAGGAGACGCGCGGCGCGATCTGCAGTGCGTGCAGGAGGCGCAGATCCTCCTCGGACAGCTCGACGGCGGGGACTCCCAGGGGATGAAAACCCGGCAGTGGATGAAAACGCTGACGTGGCACGCTCATCTGAAAAATTGTTGCACCTGAGCTTCTGGACTGGAAGAGAAGCGCACACTCTTCATACGCCAGAGTATGGCGTGGATCACATATGAGGAGGCGGCGCATGGCCATCACGGACGACGCACGGGCGTTGCAGGACCAGCTCATCCAGTGGAGGCACGCCTTCCACCAGGCCCCCGAGATCGGGCTGGAGCTGCCCCGGACGCAGGAGAAAGTTCTGGCCGCACTGGACGGTCTGGGGCTGGAGATCTCCACCGGCACGGACACCACCTCGGTCACCGCGGTCCTCCGTGGCACGGCCGGCCTCCCCGCCGGGAGCCCCGCCGCCGGGGCAGCAGGGGCTGCTGGTGCCGGGGAGCGCCCCGCGGTCCTGCTCCGCGCCGATATGGATGCCCTCCCGGTCCAGGAGCGCACGGGAGTCGACTACACGTCCCGGATCGACGGCGCCATGCACGCCTGCGGTCACGACCTCCACACCGCCATGCTGCTCGGCGCCGCGACCCTCCTGGCCGACAGTCGGCACCGGATCGCCGGGGATGTCGTCTTCATGTTCCAGCCGGGGGAGGAGGGCTACGACGGCGCGTCGGTCATGGTGCGCGAAGGTGTCCTGGACGCCGCCGGCCGCCGGGTGGATGCCGCCTTCGGCATGCACGTCTTCTCCTCGATGGAGCCGCACGGCCGATTCGTCACCCGCCCCGGCGTCATGATGAGCGCGTCCGACGGCCTGTTCGTCCGGGTGCTCGGCGCAGGGGGCCACGGCTCGGCTCCCCACGCCGCGAAGGACCCGGTGACGGTGTCCGCCGAGATGATCCTGGCCCTGCAGACCATGGTCACGCGCCAGTTCGACATGTTCGACCCGACGGTCCTCACCGTCGGCCGCCTGGCCGCGGGGACCAAGCGCAACGTCATCCCGGACACCGCCGAGTTCGACGCCACCATCCGCACCTTCTCCGAAGCGAACCGGGAGCGCATGCAGACCGCGATCCCGCGTCTCCTTCAGGGCATCGCCCACGCCCACGGCCTGGACGTGGAGGTGACTTACCTCCCTGAGTATCCGCTCACCGTCACGGACACCGCCGAGACCGAGTTCGCGGAATCCGCCATCGAGGAGCTCTTCGACGGGCGGCACTCCCGGCTGGCCCAGCCGCTCAGCGGATCCGAGGACTTCTCGCGCGTGCTCGCGGAGGTGCCCGGCAGTTTCGTCGGGCTCAGCGCGGTGCCGGAGGGCGTCGATCCCCGGACGAGCGCCTTCAACCACTCGCCCTACGCGACCTTCGACGACGCGGTGCTCGCCGACGGCGCGGCGGTCTACGCGCAGCTCGCGCTGTCCCGCACCGCGCTCCTCGGAGCAGCTCAGGCCGCCCCCGCGCAATCGGGCCCTGTGCAATCGGGCTCAGCGCAATCGGGCCCTGTGCAATCAGGCCCCGTGCAGCCGGATTCCGCCCAGCCGGCCGTCCGCTGACCCGCCCAGGAACCTCAGGAGACCGTCATGACCGCCAGCACCCCCTCAGCCCCCGCCGTCGACGCCGCCAAACCGTCCGCGCGTCGCACCCTCATCAGCACCGGCATCGGAAACGCCGCCGAGTGGTATGACTGGGCGATCTACGCGACCTTCGCCCCGTACTTCTCGAAGCAGCTCTTCAACCCCGCGGATCCCACCTCGGCCATCCTCTCGACGCTCGCGATCTTCGCCGTCGGCTTCGTGGCGCGGCCGTTCGGCGGGTTCGTCTTCGGATGGATCGGCGACCGTTTCGGCCGCAAGAACGCCATGACGATGACGGTCGCAATGGCGGCGGTCGGCAGCCTGCTGATCGGCATCGCGCCGACCTTTGCCGCGGTCGGCGCGTTCGCGTCCCTGCTGCTCCTGGTGGCCCGCCTGATCCAGGGCCTGGCCCACGGCGGCGAGCTGCCGTCGTCGCAGACGTATCTCGCGGAGATGGCCCCGCGGGAGAAGCGCGGCTTCTGGGCCACGCTCATCTACTTCTCCGGCACCCTGGGGAACATGCTCGGCGCGCTGCTGGGGGCCATCCTCGCGGCGCTGCTGCCGAAGGCCGAGATGGCGGCATGGGGCTGGCGTCTGCCGTTCATTCTCGGCGCCCTCATGGGCCTGTACGGCCTGGTGATGCGGGCGCGGATGCCGGAGACCGAGGCCTTCGAGGAACTCAAGACCGGGAACGCGACGCAGGAGCAGGGATTCGGCGCTCTCATGCGGGACATCGTGGCGCACCGGAAGCAGGCGGCCCAGGTGATCGGCATGACGCTGGGCCTGACGGTCATCTACTACGTGTGGGCGATCGTCGCTCCGACCTATGCCGCCACGAGCCTCAAGCTGGATCCGGGGCAGGCGCTCTGGGCCGGGTTCGCCGCCAACATCGTGTTCCTGATCGCGCTGCCGTTCTGGGGCCGTCTGAGCGACAGGATCGGCCGCAAGCCGGTCCTCATCATCGGCGGTGTGGGGTGCGCGGTGCTGCACTTCCCCATGACCTGGCTGCTCCGGGATTCGGTGTGGCAGCTGTTCGTCTCGATGGCCGTGATGCTCGTCTTCATCGCCGCCGGGGCCGCGATCGCCCCCGCGGTGTACGCGGAGCTGTTCCCGGCCAAGGTCCGCACGGCCGGCGTCGGTATCCCGTACGCCCTCGCGGTGGCGGCGTTCGGCGGCACCGCGCCGTACCTCCAGACCCTGTTCACCGATGTGGTGAAGCAGCCGTGGATGTTCAACCTCTACGCCGTGGTCCTGAGCATCATCTCGATCCTGGTGGTGCTGCGGCTTCCCGAGACGAGAGGCAAGGACCTGAACAGCTGACGCACGGCCGGTGCTGTTGCCGGCTTTGCTGCCGGGGTCACTGCGGGGTCGATAGCGGGGCGGGCGCGTGCGCGCCCGCCCCGCCGTGACTCAGGGGTTGGGTTCTTCCTCGGCCTCGAGGGCTTCGTCCGTGTCGGAGAACGAATCATCCGTCTCGGTGGCGTCCTCGGCCAGCTCGGCTTCGCGCCGGGAGACCTCTGCCACCTCTTCTTCGTGTTCCTCTTCGCGCTTCTTGCTTCCGAACATGAGGATCCTTTCTCTCCGGCCCATCGGGGGTGATGCGCTGGGACCACCGTAACCCCGTGGGCTGTCACGCGGCCTACGCTTAGGACCATGCACGAGATCGCCGCCACCCTCACTCAGCAGCTCGGCCCGGACAAGGTCGGCACGGATCCCGGCCTGGTGCGGGAGTACAGCCAGGACCGGGCCCCGGATCGTCCGGAAGCACCCGCCCTCGCGGTGGTTTTCGCCGGCTCCGCCGAAGATGTCCAGACGACGGTGCGCGCCTGTGCCGCGGCCGGTGTCCGGGTGGTGCCGCGGGGGGCGGGATCGGGCCTTTCGGGCGGGGCGCATGCCGTCAGGGACAGCGTGATCATCAGCCTCGAACGGATGAACCGCATCCTGGACGTCCGCGCCGAGGACGAGGTCGCCGTCGTCGAGCCGGGGGTGGTGAACGCCGACCTCAACGCCGCCGCCGCGGAGCACGGCCTCATGTACGCGCCGGATCCGGCCAGCTTCACGTTCGCCACGATCGGCGGGAACATCGGCACGAACGCCGGCGGGCTGCGCTGCGCCAAGTACGGGGTGACGCGGGACTCGGTGCTGGCGCTCGACGTCGTGCTGGCCGACGGCGAGCTGGTGCGCCTGGGGCACGCCACCTTCAAGGGCGTGGCCGGGTACGATCTGGTCGCCCTCCTGGTCGGGTCCGAAGGGACGCTCGGCATCGTGGTGGGCGCGACCGTCCGGCTGCGGCATCTGCCGGTCAAGGTCGTGACGATCGCGGCGTTTTTCCCGGATCTCCCGTCCGCTGCGGCGGGTGTCCTGGCGGTCGGCCGGGCCCGCGTCCAGCCCGCCATCATGGAGCTGATGGACCGGGCCTCGATCGAGGACGCCGACGCCCTCAACGGCACCTCCTTCGCCAGCCGCGGCAGCGCGCTGCTCCTCGTCCAGACCGACGGCTTCGGCGCGGACGCGGAGGCCGCCGTCGTGCGCGAGGTGCTGCGGGAGGCGGGCGGCGCCCTGGCCGACGACGGCGACTCGGACGCCGAGCGCTTCGTGCTGATCCGGCGCAACAACCGCGGGTCCGGGGCTGAGGACCGCTTGCGCGTGGGCGAGGACGTCGCGGTGCCGCGGTCGCTCCTGGTGGACTACGCGGCCGAACTGGAGCGGATCGCCGCCGAGTACCGGGTGGGGATGAAACTCGTGGCCCACGCCGGGGACGGCAATCTGCACCCGACGTTCTGGGCCGAACCGCGGCCGGGCGAGGAGGACGCCGCCGTGGCCGATCTGGATCGGGCCCTGGATGATTCCGTGCGCGTGGCCCTCGCAATGGGCGGCACCATCACGGGCGAGCACGGGATCGGCAGTTTCAAGCTGCGCTGGCTCGACTGGGAACAGTCCGAGCGGGTCCGCGAACTCCAGCGCGGCATCAAGGACGTCTTCGACCCTCACGGCGTCCTCAACCCCGGCAAGGCGATCTGAGCCGCTCCTCCTTCTGATCGACTGCTCCACACGAGGTCATTCCGCGCCGAAATCCTGGGATTTCGGCATCGTAGGGAGCAGTCGATGCGGGGGTGATTCCTTGCCACCCCGGCGACGGGGTGCGAGGCTGGACCCATGAGCCAGGACGACACCTTCAACGCCGATGTGACCACCCGCAACAACCCCGAACTGCATCGCTACGAGGTGTTCGTCGGGGACAAGCTCGCGGGGTTCGCGCAGTACCGGCTCACCCCCGGGCCGGGTGGATTTCGTGCACACCGAGGTGGCCCAGGAATTCAGCGGGCAGGGCCTCGCCGGGGTGCTGGCGCACTTCGCGATCGACGACGTCGTCGCGGCCGGCCAGCGCGTCGTGCCGCATTGCCCTTTCATCGCCGCCTACCTGCGGAAGCACCACGCCAACGACCAGTTCATCGACTGGCCGTAAGGCTGACGCCCAGATCTGACGCCCTGCCCTGACGCCGCCGTCCACGTCGTGCCCGCCGTCCACGTGACGCCCGGGGCTTCCGGAGGCCGCGGCCGCCGTCGTCGGGAACAGCGTTTTCGTCGTGCCCGGAGGCCTGAGCCCTGCCCTTCCCCGGGAGGATGATTTTCGACTCCGGATGCCCGGGATCCCTTGATTTTCCGGAGGAGCGGGCGGAGACTGCTGGGACGGCCCTCCCCACCCTCGTGGCCGGACGCGGCCGGTTCCTGGCATCGAACTCCCAAGGAGGCGTCACCATGGCAGAACATGAACCCACCCCCGCAGGACTGGACGGCGAGATCGTTCAGAAGATGACGGCGTCCCTGGACGGGCCCGCGGCGGTTCCCCAGATCTCGCTCGGGACCTCGGCGGCCGGTGGGGACAGCGCCCGTCCGGTCTGGCCGGACGGCAACGGCAAGCACCGCCACCCCAAGGATCACTTCAGCAACCCTGGTCGCTCCGGCAACGCCGCCGGAGCGAACGCGGTGCACCGCACGAGCCGTCCGCAGATGCCGCACTCGCACTGACCGGCGGAACACACGGAAACACCCCCGGTTCCGTTGCTCACCCACAGAAATTTCAGTGGGCGAACAACGGAACCGGGGGTGTTTTCGCGTCCCGGGATCCCGGAGGATCAGACGGCGACGGCCTCCTGAGCCTGCCGGACCTCGGCCTTGCGGGCCGCGGCCCCCTTCAGGCCCACCACCGCGAAGCCGGTGATGACGGCGCCGATAGCGATCGACACGATCCAGAGGAGGAAGTTGTCGAAGGCGAAGAAGACGAACACGCCACCGTGCGGTGCGCGGGAGCCGGCCGCGAAAGCCATCGAGAGAGCACCCGTGACGGCGCCGCCCAGCATCGAGGCCGGGATGACGCGCAGCGGGTCGGCTGCGGCGAACGGGATGGCGCCTTCGGAGATGAAGGACGCGCCCAGGAGCCAGGCGGCCTTGCCGTTCTCGTGCTCGGCGGCGGTGAACAGCTTCGGACGGAGCACCGTGGCCAGGGCCATGCCGAGCGGCGGGACCATGCCGGCGCCCATGACCGCTGCCATGATGAGGTACGGGCCGTGGTTGTCCGCGGTGCCGGCGCTCAGGCCCGCTGCGGCGAAGGAGTAGGCCACCTTGTTGACGGGGCCGCCCAGGTCGAAGCACATCATGAGACCGAGGACGATGCCGAGCACGATCGCCGCGGCGCCGCTCATGCCGGTCAGCCAATTGTTCAGCGCAGTGGTCAGCCAGGCGATGGGGCCGCCGAGGACCACGAACATGAGGCCGGAGGCCACGATCGACGCGACGAGCGGGATGATCACCACGGGCATCAGGCCGCGCAGCCAGCGCGGGGCGGGCCGCTGGCCGAGCCAGGACGCCGTGTAGCCGGCGAGCAGACCGCCGACGATGCCGCCGAGGAAGCCTGCGCCCATGAAGCCGGCGACGGCGCCGACCACGAAACCGGGGGCGATGCCGGGCCGGTCGGCCAGGGCGTAGGCGATGTAGCCCGCCAGCGCCGGAACCAGGAAGCTCATGGACAGGGCGCCGATCTTGAACAGCACCGCGCCGAGGTAAGCGCCCAGCGGGCCGAGCGCGTGATCGCCGAACTCGGTCGGCAGGCTGAAGAGGTTGTTCTTGACCACGATCGTGTCGGCGAACTTGGTGATGTCGAAGCCACCCAGCAGGAAGCCGAGCGCGATCAGCAGACCGCCACCGGCCACGAACGGGATCATGTAGGAGACACCGGTCAGGAGGGCGCGCTTGAGCTTGGCGCCCACGGATTCACCGGCCGTGTCCGCATCGGAGGAGGACGAGGAACCGGTGGCTCTCACGCGGCGGGCGTTGGGATCCTTCGCGGCGGCCAGGGCCTCCTCGATCATCTCCTTCGGCTCGTCGATGCCGCGCTTGACCGGGGACTGGATGTACGGCAGGCCGGCGAAGCGGTCCTTGTCGCGGACGTCGACGTCGACCGCGAAGATGACGGCGTCGGCGTTGGCGATCACCTCGGCGGGCAGCGGGGTGGCGCCGGCGGAGCCCTGGGTCTCCACCTGGACATCCACGCCCATCTCCTTGCCGGCGGCCGCGAGGGAGTCGGCGGACATGTAGGTGTGGGCGATGCCCGTGGGGCAGGCGGTCACGGCCACGATGCGGCGGGGAGCCGCAGCTGCGGGAGCCTGCGACGGCGCCGCGGCGGCAGCGGAGGCGGCGCCTGCCGCAGGGGCTGCGGCAGCCGGTGCCCCGGCGTCGGCGGTCGAGGGGGCCGGTGCGGCCTTGGGTGCGTCGGTGAGCGCGCCCTCGACGAGCGCGACGATCTCCTCGGGGCTCGCGGCGGCCCGCAGTGCGGCGGTGAAGTCCTTTTTGATGAGCGAGCGGGCGAGCTTGGACAGGAGCTTGAGGTGCTCCTGGTCTGCGCCGGCCGGTGCCGCGATCAGGAAGATGAGGTCCGCGGGGCCGTCCTTGGCGCCGAACGGCACCGGGTTGCCCAGGCGCGCCATGGCCAGTGCGGGTTCGGTGACGGCGTCGGTCTTGGCGTGCGGGATGGCGATGCCGCCGGGGATGCCGGTGGGCGTCTTCTCCTCGCGGGCCAGGGCGGAAGCGAAGAGGCCTTCCGCTTCGGCGCGGCCCAGCGCGGCGACTTTGCCGGAGAGAGTGCGGATGACGTCGGCGGGGGTGGATCCCAGGTCCGCGTCGAGGACCACGAGGTCCGGGGTGATCATCTGGCTCACAGGGAGTCCTTTGCTAGGGCCGTGACGGTCACGGCGTCGGGGGTGGTCTGGTCCAGGCCGGGGACGGTGGAACCGGGGAGGGAGGCGGCTGCGGCACCGTGGGCCACGGCCTGGGTGAGGCACTCGACGGCGGATCCACCGTTCTCAGCCTGCAGGAGGTAACCGGCCAGCGAGGAGTCTCCCGCGCCGACCGTGCTCACCGCCTGGATGGGCGCGTGGCTCGCGTGCCAGGCGCCGTCGGCGGTGACCAGCACCGCGCCTTTCGAGCCGAGCGTCGCGAGCACGGCTCCCACGCCGCGTTCGACGACGGCGGTCGCCGCCCGGGCGGCGAGCACCGGGTCCGCTTCCAGCTCGTCTCCGCTGTGCTGCTCGCTGAACCCGGCGAGGGCCGCGAGCTCGGCGAGTTCTTCGCCGTTGGGCTTGAGGAGGTCCGGTGCCGCGTCGGCGCCGGCGTTGATGGCCTCCAGGAGCGGCGTCCCGGAGGAGTCGACGGCGATGCGCGGGGCGTCACTGCCGAGTTCGGTGCGGAGCCAGCGGGTCAGCCGCGCATAGTAGTCGGGCCGGGAAACCGGGCGGCAGCGAACCGGCCAGGACCACCCAGGAGGCTTCGCGGGATTCGTCGAGAAGGAGCGCCGTGAGGGAATCCCGCTGGTCAGCGGTCAGTTCCGGGCCGGGTTCGTTCACCTTGGTAGTGGTGCCGTCCGGCTCGGTCAAGGTGATGTTGCTGCGCAGCGGCGCGCCGATGGGGAGGGCATGGTGCGGGATGCCGGTGGAGGCCAGGCCGACGACCACGGGGTCCGTGGGATCGCCGGGCAGGACCGCCACGGTCTTCAGGCCCGACGCCGTGAGCGCGCGGGAGACGTTGACACCCTTGCCTCCGGCTTCACTGCGGACGGCCGTGGCGCGCTGGACCTCGCCGCGGGCGAGCGCCCCGGGGAGCTCGACCGTGCGGTCCAGGCTGGGATTGGCGGTGAGTGTGATGATCACGCCTGAATCACCTCTGCTTCTGCGGTTGAAAGGGCTTCGGCCAGTTCCGGGGACGGCGTCCCGTCGGTGACCAGGGTGTCCACGTCTTCCAGGGCGGCGAAGCGGACCAGGGTTTCGGAGTCGAGTTTGCTCGCGTCGGCCAGAACGACCGTGCGCCGGGCCGCCTGGACGAACGCCGTCTTGACGGCGGCCTCTTCGGGATCCGGGGTGCTCAGGCCGAAGTCGGCGTGGATCCCGTTGGTGCCCACGAACGCGATGTCCGGTCGGACGGTCCGCAGCTCGGCCACGGTTCCGGCGCCGACGGCGGCCTGCGTCACCCCGCGGACCTTGCCGCCGAGGATGTGGAGCGCGACGCCGGGGGTGTTGGAGAGTGCGGCGGCGATGGGGATCGAGTTGGTGAGGACCAGCAGGGCCGGGGCGTCGGCGTCGCGCTGGGCGATCATGCCGGCGAGGGCTTCCGTGGTGGTGCCGGCGTCGAGCACGATGCTGGCGGCCGACGTGCGGGGGAGGAGGGCGAAGGCGGCCGCCGCGATCCGCTGCTTCTGCTCGGAGTGGGTGGCCAGACGCTCGGGGACCGAGGTTTCGGCGGTGCTCCCGCGCTCGACCGTCACCGCGCCGCCGTGGACTCGTCGCAGCTCACCCTGCTCTTCGAGAAGCGCGAGGTCCCGACGGACCGTTTCCGGGGTGATGGTGAAACGCTGCGCCAGTTCGGTGACTGTGACGCGGCCATGCGCGGTCAGGAGGTCGGCGATGGTGCTGTGCCGTTCTTCTGCGAACATACCCGTCTCCTTCCGCGTCTTTGAGGTTGTGACAGTTGTCACAGGAATCTTCGATTGCTTGACTTTATCTGTGTTTGTTTTTGGAAGTCAAGGGGTGGGCGGGAGAAGACCGGGGATAGGTGCAGAAAACCGGAGATGACGGGGGGTGGGGCGTGAAGTGGCGTGGTCCGGGTGAGTTCGTGGTTTTGGGCGGCAGCTCGGCCGAGTTCGTGGTTTTCGAGTGAGTTCGTGGGCACTGACCGCGACTTCACCCGAAAACCACGAACTCAGCCGGCAGGGGACCCCGCGGACTACCGCTTCGTCCTTCCCCGGCCTCGTGCCTCGGCAGGGGACCCCGCGGACTACGCTTAGGGCCATGGAGAAGGTCCTGTGGTCCAAGTCGGAATCCGAGCGTGCCGGCACGCCGTTGCTGCTGCTGTTCCACGGCTACGGATCCTCGCCGGAACGCATGGAGAAACTGTTCCCACACCTGCCGCAGGAGTTCACCTGCGCGGCACCCCAAGGTGTGATGGAGATCGGCGACCAGCACGGGTGGTTCCTGCTCGACTACTTCCTGACCAACGACTTCTCCCAGGTCATGGCGTCCTGCACCCAGGTGCTCGCCTGGTTGGACGGGATCAAGGCGCAGCACAGCAGTGTCTCGCTCCTCGGGTTCTCCCAGGGCATGGCCATGGCGAGCAGCCTCCTGAGGCTTCGGCCCGAACAGTTCCGGGCCACGGTGGGCCTTTCGGGTTTCGTCCTCGATAACGAACTTCTGGCCCTCACCGAGTCCTTCGACGAGCGGCCGCCGTTTTTTCTGGGGCCGCGACAAAGAGGATCTCGTGATCAACGAGGACGCCACGCTCTTCACGGAGGAGTGGCTGGAGGAGAACACGGCGCTGACCTCACGCAGCTACCCCGGGCTCGGCCACTACATGGCGGTGCAGGAGATGGTCGACGTGAACGCGTTCCTCAAGTACTACGTGCTCAACGCGACGGCGGCCGCGGAAACCGCTTCCTGATCGTCTGGCCCGCTCCCCGCCGGCCCCTCGCGGACTAGCGCCCAGCCCGGGCCCCGATCTCGTTCCTCGACCGGGGCCCCTCGCGGACTAGCGCCCAGTCCGCTCTCCAATTTCGCAAGCTCAATTGGGGCCCCTCGCGGACTAGGCTTAGGGCCATGGCCAAGCGCAAGAAGAACCCCGCCCTGGGAATTGCTCAGAACGCAGCACAGAATGCCATGTTCGATGAACAGGGCAAGCCCCGTTCCGGAGTCCACAACATGCTGCTGAAGGCGGTGGATGTGCAGCGTCCGCTCGTCGTCGGGCACATCTCGCGTCTGCGCCGTAAGCACCCGAACGCCTCGCTGGCGGAACTCGTGGTGCGCCTGGAGCGTCAGTACCTGGCCACCGTCACGACCACCGGTGCGGGCGCCGGCGCCACCGCGGTGATCCCCGGCGTCGGCACCGGGACCGCCCTGGCCGTGTCCGGCGTCGCGACCGCGGCGTTCCTCGAGGCCACCGCGCTCTTCGCCTCCAGCGTCGCCGAGCTCCACGGTGTCCGGGTGACCGACCCCGAAAAGGCCCGCACCATGGTCATGGCGATCATGCTCGGTGAAGAGGGCACCTCGCTGCTGAGCGCGTTCACCGGCCAGACCATGGGCCGCGGCAAGGGAGCGAGCCAAGTCTGGGGCAGTGTCCTCACGAAGAAGACCTCGGCCGCCACCTTCGAACCCGTGAAGGCCGCCATTCAGAAGGCGTTCCTGAAGTCCCTGGTCAAGAAGCAGGGCGGCGCGTTCTTCGGACGGCTCCTGCCGTTCGGTGTGGGCGCCGTCATGGGCGGGGGCGGCAACCTGCTCATGGGCCGGGCGGTCATCGCGAACACCCGCGAAGCCTTCGGGGCGCTCCCACTCGTGGCCCCCTTCGGCGAGCAGACCGCTCTTCCGGCCGACGACGGCGCCGCGCAGCTCTCTTCCAACGCGCAGCTCCCGCAGCACGCGCCCTTGGAGCTGGACCCGTCAAGCGCCGATCGGCAGCTCCCCGGCGCCTCCGATGTGGACGCCGCCGGAACGGACGTCACTGGACGGCAAGGCCCGAGCGCGGCACCCGGTACCGAATCGCGCTGACCCGCGCAGCGGCGACCCGGACTGCGTGAGGGCTTTCAGCCCAGCAGCAGCGTGGCGACCGTGAAGATGAGCAGCCCGGCCAGCGACCCGACCACGGTGCCGTTGATTCGGATGAACTGCAGGTCCCGGCCCACCTGGAGCTCGATCTTCTGCGAGGTCTCCTCGGCGTCCCAGCGTTCCACGGTGTCGGTGATGAGCCCGGTGATCTGGTCGCGGTAGTTGGACACCACGTAGGCCGCGATGTCGGCCACCCACGTGTTGACCTTGGCTGCCAGCTCGGGGTCGTCCACCAGGCGACGGCCGAAGTCCCGGATCGCGCCCACGAAGCGCTGGTACAGCTCGCTCTGGGGATCGTCCACGGCTTCCAGGAGCGCCTTCTTGATGGTCTCCCAGGTGCGGCCGGCGATGTCGCGGACCTGCGGATCGCCCAGGATCTGCGCCTTGATCCCCTCGGCCCGTTCGATCATCGCCGGGTCGTGCTGGAGGTCCTGGGCCAGTTCCTTGAGGTAGGTGTCGATGGCCTGGCGGACCTGGTGATCCGGGTCCGCCTGGATGCCCTTCACGAACTTCGCCAGCTCGATGTACACCTTGTCCCCGACCAGCGAGTCCACGAACCCGGGCACCCAGAGCGGGGAACGGTCGCTGACCAGGCGGTTCACCGTCTCGTGGTTCCGGCCGACCCAGTCCGCGGCCCGGTCGATCAGCAGGTCCACGAGGTGCCGGTGGTGCCCCTCATCGAACACCCGCTCGGCGAGCTTGCCGACCGGCGGACCCCACGGCGGATCGACGACGTGCTTGCGGACCATCGATTCGACCACGGCCTGGACATCGTCATCCCGCAGGACGGTGAAGAGACCACGGATGGCGGCCGCACCTTCCTTCGCGATGCGGTCGGCGCCGGTCAGGCCGGTGGCGGGTGCGCCGTCGTCGTGCGTGCCGGAGAGCCAGCGGCCCAGCGCGCGGGCCAGATCCGTGGCCGCGAGCTTGGTGCGGATGACGTCCTCGGAGAGGAAGTTGGAGCCCACGAAGTCCCCCAGGGAGGCGCCGATCTGGTCCTTCTTCCGCGGGATGATCGCGGTATGGGGGATCTTGAGGCCCATCGGATGACGGAAGAGCGCGGTGACGGCGAACCAGTCGGCGAGGGCGCCCACCATGCCGCCTTCGGCCGCGGCCCGGACATACGCCAGCCACGGATACTGATGCTGGAGCGCGAAGGAGACCCCGAACACCACGGCCAGGGCGATGAGCAGTGCCAGGGCGATGCCCTTCATCCGGGCCAGCGCGGCGGCCTTGGCGGCGTCACCCGGTGAGGGCAGCATGCCGCTGTCCTGGGAAATTGGCGCAGTGTTCACGTCCATGCCTCCACCCTATGCCCCTGCCCTGACACGAATGTGGGTAGCTTTATCCCATGACTCAGAACAGCCGTCCTCTCGTCTACGCTCACCGGGGCGCCAGCGAGCTCTTCGCCGAGCACACCCGCGCCGCCTACCTGCAGGCGATCGCGGACGGGGCGGACGGCGTCGAGTGCGATGTTCACCTGACCGAGGATGGCCACGTGGTGCTGCTGCACGACGACGACCTCGACCGCACTTCGAACGGCACCGGACCGGTGGCCGAGAAGGCCCTCGAAGAGCTGCGCGAACTGGACTTCCACTCGTGGAAGGGCGTCGTGCTCCCGCAGGCGTTCGGCTCTCCGAGCGAGCAGTTCCTCACCCTCGGGGAGCTCTTGGACATCCTGGCGGGCGCCGGCCGCGAGATCGGGCTGGCGATCGAGTTCAAGCACCCCTCGCCGTTCGGGTTCCGGCTGGAGGAGAAGACGCTGGAGCTGCTGTCGGGGCGGGGGTGGGAGGCGTCGTCGGGGATGCTCGGGAACATCCGGGTCTCCTTCATGAGCTTCGACCCGCAGGCCACGGACCAGCTCCTGGAAACCGTCCCCGCGGAGGCCGTGTGCCAGCTCGTGGACGATGTGGACACCGAGGAGGTCAAGGAAGATCTCCAACTGGGCGGCCTGGCGGCGAGTGCGGTCGCGCTCGTGCTCCGCGCCGCGGTCCAGCGGGCCGAGGGGATGCTGGATGACGGCATCGCCGGGATCGCGGGCCCCGGCATCGACTACCTGAAGGCGCATGCCGACCAGGCGCGGCAATGGCTGGCGGACGGTCGCCGCTTCCGCGTCTGGACGGTGGACGACGACGCCGACGTGGACTACTGCGTGACCTTCGGCATCCAGGAGATCACCACCAACCGCCCGGCCGAGGTGCTGCAGCGGATCTCCGTGGCACTGGGTGAGGTCCCGGCGGTCTAGGGGTCCCACACCCTTCGAGTGAGAGCTGTCAGCCCTCCTGTGAGGGATGTTACAGTTCCTCCAGACCCGCTCTGAGCGGGTCTCTCACTCGCACCTATTCGTGAATACTTTTGGGGGATCCATGGCTCGTGCCATATCCAGGGCGCGAACGCGCCTGGCAGTCCTCGTGCTGCTCATCTCCGGTCTGGCCTTCGCCGGTCTCGCGCCGGCGCAGGCGGCCGGGACCGCCGCTATTTCCGGCACCGTGGTGGGGCCTGCGGGCGTGGACGTCTCGCAGACCACGGTGACGCTGCAGTACGGTTCCGGCGTGCCCACCGTTTCGACCACGGTCAGCGCCGGCGGCGAGTTCAGCTTCACGGGGCTGACCGCGGGTCAGTACAAGCTCCAGTTCGAGAACCCCGGCGCCGTCGCCGTCTGGAACGGTGGTGCTCCGAGCGAAGCCGCAGCACCATGGATCACGCTCGCCGACGGGCAGACCGCCACTCAGGATGCGGCACTCGTGCAGCCCGGTGGCTCCATCGCCGGCACCGTGACCATGCCCGCGGGCACCTCACCGCAAAATGTGAATGTCGAGGCATACTCCGAAGCCTGGGGCGAAGCGGTCGTGGCCTCCGTGGCCCCCGACGCCGACGGTAAGTACACCCTGAGCGGTCTGCTCCCAGGGACGTACAAGGTGAAGTTCACGTTCATCTCTTACCCGGACTCTCCCGTGTGGAACGGTGACGCGGCGACCCGCGCTGAGGCGCCCGGCATCGTGGTGACCAATGGGGACACCGTGACAGGCCAGGACGCGTCCTTCGTGAAGACCGGCAGCATCTCGGGCACGGCGAAGACACCGGAAGGCGCGGCGATCACTAACCGCCGCGTGATCCTGGAGACCGCATCAGGCAGCGTCGTCGACAACGTCGCCCTCGATGCGCAGGGCCGGTACAGCTTCACCGGACTGGACGCCGGCCAGTACAAGGTCGCGCTCGCGTCATCGCTGCCCGGCGGGCCCAGCCTCTGGTACGCGGACGGGGCCGACGAAGCCTCGGCCACGGTGATCACGGTCGCCAGGAACACCGCCGTCACGGGTGTTGATTTCACCGCGCCCATGGAGAGCAACGGCATCGTGATCGGCCGGGTCTCGGGATACACGGGTGGCTCGCCGCTGGCGGTCGCTCTCTATCGGGCCGACGATCCGCACCCCCGCTCCGGGCCTCCGCTGGCCATCGGCTCGGTGAGGCCGGACGGCCGCTATGTGATCTTCGGCCTGCCGACGGGCAAGGTCAAGGCCGTGCTCATGGGAGAGATCGGCGGCTACGCCAACCAGTGGTACGGCGGCGGGACGCTGGGCACCTCGCAGGACATCGCGGTGGTCGACGGCCAGACCACCCGCGGGATCGACTTCACCGCCGTGCCGGAGGTGGTCATCACGGGAACCGCGAAGAAGCCTTTCGACGCTTCGCGAACCTACGTCCAGGTCCTGGATCTGAACGGGGATTACGTCGGGGACGCTTTCACGAACGACGACGGCACCTACTCCGTGCACGGTCTTCCCGCGGGGTCCTACAAGGTCGAGTTCGAGGAGTTCTCCGCCAGGGGGACCATCGCCTGGTACGGCGGCAAGACCTTCGAAACCGCCGCGGTGGTCACCGTCGTGGCCGGTCAGACTGTCACCGGCATCGACAGCGACGTGATCATCGCCGGAGCCAAGCCCACCCCGAAGCCGACCACCGTCAAGCCCAGGCCGGCAGTGCCCGCCGCGGTGGCACAGCCGGTGAGCTCGACGTCGGGCGGCGAGCTGGCGGCGACGGGCACCCCGGCCGCCCTGCAGCCGCTCGGCCTTGCCGGTGGCGCGCTCGCAGGGATCGGTCTGCTCCTGGTTCTGGGAGCGCGGGTTCGTAACCGTCACTGACCAGAGCTGACGTCAGGCCCGGGGACTTCGGTCCCCGGGCCTTCCGCTTCGGCATCGACAGCAGAGCGGCCTCGACAGCAGAGAAGGAACAGGAATGATGCAGGACGAGATCTCGACCGACCCGAATGCTCCACGGCAGGGTGCTGCCCTCGTGGGTCCCCAGGACCTGGTGGCCGCGGCCCGGCGGATGGCGGACGGTGCGGCCGGAGGAGGACGGGGCGGACGCCTCCTGCGGGCCATCTACTATCCGTTGTTGTGGATGTCGCTGCGCGTCGGGCCGGCTCCAGTCTGGATCGATGCGAACCGCCAGCTGGTGGTCGGCCTGCAGAACGAAGCCGAGTATCGCGCCAACATCGCCAGGACCCGTTCAGTCGGCCTGCTGGTGACTTTCGCGGTCATCATCCCACTGGTCATCGGAGAGAACACTGTGCTGGCCATCGATCCGGTGGGAGGAAGTGTGATCGTCTTCGTGGTCCTGTCCGTGCTCATCGGCTTCATGATCTTCCTCCTCGTCCGGCAGACGGCGATTCGAGCGTCAACCCGTGCCATGCGAGCCGTGAAAAAGCTGAAGCCCTTCTTCGTCGTGAGCTGCGTGTCGCTCAGTCCCGACGTGACCCGGGACGAGGCGGTGCGGTTCCTTCATGAGGTCATCTCCGCCAGGACCGTGGGCGGGGAGTATCTCCGCATCTACGCGTTCGGTGAGGAACAGGCGTCCTTCTTCGAGAGCCTCGGTTTCCAGCGCCTGGAAGGAACCTGGGCGCTGATCGGCCAGGCGCCGTCGGTGAGGGAGTGACCCGGCGGCTCACCCCAGCGGCAGCTGCAGGCTCGGCACCGGGGTCTGGGGCGGGAGTTCGCGGGTCGCCGCGGCGGGGCGCAGCGAGTCCTCGATGAGGGCGACCGGGCGGCGCCAAGCGCTCGTGCCACGTTCGATGGTGTCCACGGAGCCGATCAGCATGGCGACGATCCGGATGACATCCTCCTGCGACACATCGCCGCGGATCGTGCCCTGCCGCTGAGCCCGGCCCAGGAGCATCCCGAGTGCCTCGATGATGTTGCCGCTGATGGTCGTCAGCACACCGCGGCGGCCCACGAGCGCATCCAGCAGCATTGACTCTTCGGCCGCCACCTGGACGATCGACTCGATGACCCGCATGAGGGCGTCCCCGGCATCCGGCTCCACCAGGGCCTGCACCACCACGGGGTCCACATGCTCCCGCAGCTGTCGCGAGATGACAGCGAGGACCAGGGCTTCCTTGTCGGCGAAATTCCGGAACAGCGTCGCCGGACCCACCTTGGCGGTCTCCGCGATGAACTGCAGAGGAACCTCCGGACCACGCTCATGGAAACACTCGCGGGCGGCCGCAATGATCTTTTCAACGTTCCGCGCCGCGTCTGCACGCAGCGGTCGGCCCCCCTGACGGTATTCCATCTGATCAGCATAGCCAGCCGTGGCACACTAGGGGCGGAAGCGGTCCAAGGTACCGCTTTCATGACATGACCCCGACGAAAGGCAGCCCCATGATCGTCGCATTCTCCGTCGCACCCTCCGGCGCTCCCGCGGGATCCGAAGCCCCGAGCGACGCCTCCGTCCATGACGCGGTGGCCGCCGCGGTCAAGGTCGTCCGCGAATCCGGTCTCCCGAATCACACGAGTTCCATGTTCACCGAGATCGAGGGCGAATGGGACGAGGTCATGGACGTGGTCAAGCGTGCGACCTTCGCCGTGGCCGAGTACGGTTCGCGCGTCTCGCTGGTACTCAAGGCCGACATCCGTCCGGGGTACACGGGCGAGCTGAGCGGCAAAGTGGAACGGCTGGAAAAGGCTCTCGACGACCTCTCGTGAACCTCCTCACGCCCTCTACCGGCGGGCCCGGCCGCGCGCCTAGCATGGCCTCATGAGCGCATTCGAACACAGATCCCAGCCGGAATGGGTCGCCATGGAGGAATGGATCGCCAATACGGTCGTCCACCCGGATCCGGCCCTTGACCAGGCCATCCGCACCGCCCAGGCCGCAGGGATGCCGCCCATCGAGGTCGCCCCGAACTCCGGCAAGCTCCTGGAGCTCCTGGTTCGCATCCGTGGAGCCCGGCGGGTTCTCGAGATCGGCACACTGGCCGGATTCAGCACGCTCTTCATGGCCCGCGCGCTCCCGGAGGACGGGCGGCTGGTGACCATCGAGTTCAGCGCCGAGCACGCCGCCGTCGCGCGTAAGAATCTCGACGACGCCGGCGTCGGCGCCCGCGTCGACGTCAGGGTGGGCGCCGCACTGGACGTCCTGCCCACCCTGGAGGGCGGGGAACCGTTCGATCTGGTGTTCATCGACGCGGACAAGCAGAACAACTCGAACTACCTCGACTGGGCGGCGCGACTGGGCCGCCCCGGCACCGTGGTGGTCCTCGACAACACCGTCTGGGAGGGCGCGCCGCTGCACCCCGAGATGGATCCCGTGAACGCCCCGGCGATCAGGGCTTCGCTCGAGCTGCTCGGCGAGGATCCGCGCTTCGACGCCACGGTCCTCCAGACGGTCGGGTCCAAGGGCTGGGACGGCTTCGCCTTGGCCGTGCTGCGCTGAGTCCCGGCCGTCTCCGCGTCCCGGCGCCTAGTACGCTGGACGCTATGAAACAGGGGCAGAAGGCGCAGCCGACGGGGCCCGTGGAGGGCGTCTTTCCTGTGGATCAGGGCGAGGCGGAGCTGATCCGGGATCTCGACCTCGCGAACGGCTGGCTCCTGCGGCTCAACGGCGTCCAGAGTTCCCACATCGACCTCGACGACCCGGGCCACCTGAGCTTCGAGTACATGCGGTGGATCGCGGCGCTGGTCGAGGACCGCTGGGCACCCGGGACGAGTGATCGTGTCCGCCTGCTGCACCTCGGCGGGGCCGCCTGCTCGCTCGCCCGCTACTTCCATCATGTCTTCCCGGAGTCCCGTCAGGTGGTGGTGGAGCTCGACGCCGCGCTCGCCACCGCGGTGCGCGACTGGTTCGACCTCCCCAGGGCGCCGTTCCTCCGCATCCGGGTGGGCGAGGCCCGCGCCGTGACGGAGACGCTCAGCCCCGCCAGCCGCGACGTGGTGATCCGCGACGTGTTCGCACAGGGTGTCACACCGTCCTCGCTGACCAGCCGTGAGTTCACCGAGCACGCCGCCCGGGTCCTCGGGCCGGACGGTGTGTATCTGGTGAATTGCGGCTCCGCCCCGGACCTGAAATCGGCGCGCGAAGAGGCCGCGACCATCGCCTCTGTCTTCCCGCACGTGGCGATCGTCGCGGACGCCCCCATGCTCAAGGGCCGGCGGTTCGGCAATGTGATCATCGCGGGAAGCTTCACGGCCTTCCCCGGCTCGGCGTCCATGGTCCGGACCCTGCTGGGTGGTGGCGTTCCCGCTCAGTACCTGGACGACGCGCGGGTGCGCGAGTTCGCACGCGACGCTGCCGTCCGGCACGACGCGCCGTCGTCGTAGTCCGGCTTCCGGGCGACGGCCACCGGGTAGCGGTTCAGAGGGCGGGGGAGCCGGCGCCCTCGCCGGTCCAGACGCCGAACCACTGCTCGGCGCCGTACTCCTCGAACACCTCGACTTCGCGGAAGCCGAGCCTCTTCGCCAGCCGCAGCGAGGGCCCGTTCGCCGTCTGTGTGGGCAGGACGACCGGTTCGCCCGGGAACGCCGCCGCGAACCAGCCGAGTGCGGCCGCGCAGGCCTCGGTGGCGTAGCCCCGGCCCCAGGCGGCGGGCAGGAACAGGTACCCGAGCTGGGCTTCGTTCCCTGCCGGGCGCACGTGGCCGGGATGCTCGGCGTCCCGCCGGTCGAAGGTCACCATTCCGAGGAACTCGCTCTCCCGTTCGACGACGAAGAAACCCTCGCGCTGCCCGGGGACCTCCGACACGGACGCCTCGAGCTCCTCCCGGGGCCTCGCCCCACCCGTGTACGTGCCGACCTCGGGCGACGCGAACAGGTCGATGAGGCCCGCGCGGTCCCGTGCTTCCGAGACGCGTAGCGTCAGGCGGTCGGTGGTGATCGGTGGCGGTGGCCAGGGGGCCGGTCCCAGAGGCTGCATGGGTTCATCGTAGGGCGGGGTGGACCGGGGCTGTCGAGACCCTGTCCTGTCCTGCCTGCCTGGCGTGGTGCGGTCTGGCGCGGTCCAGCTCAGTCCCGGGAGGAGCGGACGGCGTCGTGGATCGCGGGGACTTCCGTGAGACCGTCCTCGGCCAGGAAGTGCCCGGCGCCGTCGACCACCCGTGTCTCGGTGCCGAGGAGGGCGGCCAGCCGGTCCGTGTGCGTTGTCGGCACGAACTCGTCGCGGTCCGAGCGGAGCACCACGAGGTGGTCGACATGATCCGCGAGCCCGTCCACCGCCAGCCCGTCCACTGGGGTGCCGTCGGCGATGAAGCCGTCGAGTCCCGGAAGTGCTGGCAGGGGGTCGAGGAATCCGGCCACCAGGACGAGCGTGCCCAGCCGCCACGGACCCGCGAGCGAGCCCAGAGCGCGCAGCACCGTGAGGCAGCCCAGACTGTGCGCCACGACGATCGTTCCGGCGTCGGGCGTTCCGAGTGCCGTCCGCACGGCGTCGTCCCACACCACGGGATCCGGGTCCAGCGGGTCGGGGAGCGTCGGCACCGTGACCAGAACGCCGTCGTCCTCCAGCCGCCGCGCCAGCCAGCCGAACCAGTGATCCTCGGGGGTGGCGCCGTACCCGTGGAAGATCAGAGCCCTTCGGCCCGTTGTCGTAGATGCCATGACAGGGACGCTAAACCTTCACGCCCGCGTGAAGGTCAAAACGGAAGGGGATCCGGATGCGGATCGGCGAACTGGCGGCGGCCAGCGGAGTGAGCGCGCGGGCGCTGAGGCACTACGAGGAGCAGGGTGTCCTGACTCCCGGCCGCACCCGCGCCGGCTATCGTGATTACGCGGCGCCCGACGTCGTGCGGGTCCAGCAGATCAGGGCGATGATCGCGGCCGGCGTGGGCACCGCGACCATCCGCCGCTACCTGGACTGTCTGCGCGACGGCGGGGACGGCGTCGCGCTGGAGCTGTGCCCGGATCTACGGGCGGAACTCGACGGCCTCGCCGAGCGGCTGACCGCTCAGGAGCGGGAGATCCAGGGGAAGCGGCAGCGGCTGAACGGGCTGCTCGCGGGCGGGTGAATCGCCCTACCGAGTGTGACGATTCATGAACCTGAGGGTTCTCATATCGACTTCTTTTTCAACCGGGCTTCTTATTCGTTCATGACGTGAAACATCACTTTCAGAGATCTCTGAGGCCCTGCTTAGGCTGTGCGGGTATTCGTTCACAGGGACATCACCATTCCGCCTGTGGACTCCTCCTGCCCCCAGAAGGGTCTCAGAATGACGCTCATCAAGAAGCCGGTCGCAGCTATCGCGGGACTGCTCGCAGGTGCTCTTTTCCTCGGCGCCTGCGCCCCGGCCGTCGAGTCTGACCCGGGCACGGAGAAGGCGGACCTGAGCAAGCTGAAGGACGAGTTCTACAAGGCTTCCGACCCGGGGGAAGAGCCCGGCCGCCGCCACACAGCGCAAGGATTCGTTCGTCACCACCATCAGCAAGCCGGGTGGCGTGTTCCTCCCCGGCTTCTATGACAACGGCTGGGACGGGAACGCGGTGCAGCCGATCTTCGCCTCGCTCGTGGTCTTCAACGCCGCGGGCGAACCGGTGCCGGATCTGGCCGAGAAATGGGATGTGTCCTCCGACAATCTCACGTACACCTTCCACCTCCGCAAGGATCTGACCTTCAGCGACGGCTCGCCCCTCACCGCGGATGACGTCGCCTTCACGCTGACCCTGCTCAACGACCCGGCCTACGCCGGGGGCGTGGACTTCTCCGACATCGTCATCGCAGGCACCAAGGAATTCCGCAAGGGTTCCGCAAGCTCGCTGTCCGGCATCACGGTGGTGGACCCCTCGACGATCCGCATCGTCACCCAGAAGCCGAACCCCCTAGCCCTGCGCACTCTCGGCGGGCCCGTGATCTCGAAGGCCTACTACGGCAAGGGGTACGTCAAGGGGAAGCTCGACTACCTCAAGAGCCTGTACGGCAAGCCCCTCGGCGCCGGCCCCTACGCGCTGGAGCAGTACGTGGAGGGCCAGGAGATCCGTTACCGGGCCAATGAGCACTACTACAGCGGCAAGCCGTCCATCGCGCGGCTGATCTTCAAGGTGGTCTCCAGCGACTCCGCTCTGCAGAACTTCCAGAACGGGGACATCGACCACGGCGGCTTCGGCAGCGACCCGGCGAACCTCAAGGAACTCCAAGGGCTCGGCTTCGCCGACATCCGTGCCCGGGTCATCTCCGACTACGGGGCCATCTGGGTCAACAACAAGAAGCCGGCGCTCGCCGACACCAAGGTCCGTCAGGCGCTGTACTACGGCCTGGACCGCCAGCAGATCGTGGACGCCAAGTTCAAGGGTCTGGGACAGGTGGCGGACGTCTTCGCCGCCCCGACCCAGTGGTCCTACACGAACGACGGCGTGACCTCCTATGGCTTCGACGCGAAGAAGGCGGGGCAGCTGCTCGACGAGGCCGGCTGGAAAGCCCAGGCCGGCGGCACGCGCGAGAAGGACGGGAAGAAGCTCACCCTGTCCTACATCACCACCAAGCAGGACGATCCGGTGATCCCGATCGCGAAGAAGGACTACAAGGACCTCGGAATCGATTTCGTGCCGGAGGTACTCGACTCGAACACGGCCTTCGACCGCCTCAACAACGGGGACTACGACCTCGCAGGCTTCCGCAGCAACGGTCTGAGCGACCCCAACGACGCCGTGTCCGAATTCGGCACCACCGATCCCGCGATCAATGTCACCGGCTATTCGAACCCGCAGGTGACCGCCTTGATCAAGAAGGGCATCTCGACCTTCGACCGGGCGGCGCGGCAGAAGATCTACACGGAGCTCTACCAGAAGCTCAGCCAGGACCCGCCGATCATCCTGCTCGACTACCGGAAGTCCCTGTCGGCCTGGAACGCCCGCATCCAGAATGGCGAGCTGTACACGACCGGCAGCGATGACGCGGCCCTCGCGCTGGCGAAGCTGAAGATCGCGGGCTAGCCGCCCGGCGTCGTCCGTCACCCGATACGAACGGTTCCCATGACCCGCTACGTCCTCAAGAGGCTGGGACTGATGGCACTGCTGCTCGTCGGTGTCTCCGTCCTGGTGTTCTTCCTCTTCGCCCTCATGCCGGGCGACTATTTCAGCTCCAACCGCCAGCTCACGCCGCAGCGCAAGGCGGAGCTCCGGGCCCTGAACGGCCTGGATCAGCCCGTGCTCGTGCGGTACTTCATCTGGCTCGGCAACATGCTGCGCGGCCAGTTCGGGTACTCCCTGGTCTACAACCGGCCGGTGACGGAACTCCTCGGACCGCTGATCGGCAACTCCTTCCTCATCGCGTTCGCAGGGTTTCTGCTGACCTGGGCGATCGCGCTGGTGTGTGGCGTGCTCTCCGCGACCCGGCAGTACTCCTGGTTCGATCGGCTCGTCACCGCCGGGCTGTTCGCTTCCCTGTCGGTGCCGTCGTTCTTCATCGGCCTGCTGGCGATCAAGGTCTTCGCGGTCGATCTCCGGTGGCTGCCGACGGGTGGCATGCTCGACACCGCGAGTTCCTCCGACGGCTTCGCGCAGGTCCTGGAGATCGCCCGGCACATGGTGCTTCCGGTGGGCATCCTCACCTTCCTCGGCGCCGGCGCGCTCACCCGTTACTTCCGGAGCGGGATGCTGGAGGCGCTGCACGCGGACTTCATCCGCACGGCCCGGGCGAAGGGGCTGCGGGAGCGCACCGTGGTGTTCTCCCATGCACTGCGAAATGCCCTGCTGCCCGCGATCACACTCCTGGCTTTCGAGCTTCCGGCCCTGTTCTCCGGGGCCATCATCACCGAACAGATCTTCAATTGGCCGGGGGTGGGACGGATCCAGCTCGAGTCGGTGCAGACGCGCGACTACGCGGTGCTCATGACCGTCACCATGCTCCTGGCGTTCCTCACGATCCTGGGCAGCTTCCTGGCCGACGTGCTCTACGCCGTCGCGGATCCCCGGGTGCGGCTTCTCGGGTCGAGGAGGGCGGCATGAGCCACGTCGACACAGCGTCAACGGCCAGAGACACAGCGCCCTCGAGGAGGAGCGCCGTGCCGTCGAGCAGGATCGCCGGGGAGCTCCGCCGCCTGCTGCGGATTCCGGCCGCGAGCATCAGTATCGGCCTGCTCGTCTTCATGCTCCTTTTCAGCTTCCTCGGACCCCTGCTCACCGGCTACACCGGGGAGGAGATCAACCTGCGCATCGCCGAGCACGGCCCGGCGTCGAATCACTGGCTGGGCACGGACGAGTACGGGCGGGACGTCCTGACCCGTCTCATGTTCGCGGGGCGGATCTCGCTCACGATCGGGGTCGCGTCGATGCTGCTGTCCCTGCTCCTCGGCGCCGTGCTCGGCCTCATGGCGGGGTACTACGGCGGGATCGTCGACACCCTCATCATGCGGTTCGCGGACCTCCTCATGTCCATCCCGGGCCTGCCGCTGCTCATCGTGATGGCGGCCGTGCTCTCGGAGCTGAAGGTCGCGCCCGAGTCGCGGATCTACATCGTGATGATCCTGCTCAGCGTGATCGGCTGGCCGTCGCTGGCCCGCCTGATCCGTGGTCAGGTGCTGTCCCTGCGCGAGGCCCCGTACATGCGGGCGGCGGAGGTGCTGGGCCTGAGCGCTGCTTCGCGCCAGTTCCGTCACCTCCTTCCGAACGTGATGCCGCTGCTCATCGTCGTGGCCACCTTGAGCACGGCGTCGGGGATCCTCAGCGAGTCCGCGCTGAGCTTCCTGGGGCTCGGCGTCGTCCCGCCCAATGCCTCCTGGGGGAACATGATCAACGCCGCCAACAACCTGATCGACTTCCAGCAGCACTGGTGGCTGTGGGTGCCGCCCGGCGTCGCGCTCCTGATCACGGTGGCGGCGATCAACGTCCTCGGCGACCGCCTGCGGGACGTCCTCGATCCCAGGATGGGGAGGTGACCGCCGTGGCGACCGAGCCTCTGGTCCAGGTGAAAGATCTCAGCGTTCGCTTCCCGGCTGAAGGCGGTGGGCACCGTGTGGTGGTGGACCGCGTCGGCTTCGAGATCAGCCCGGGAGAGGTGCTCGGCATCGTGGGGGAGTCCGGTTCCGGCAAGAGCCTGACCGCGCTTTCGCTGCTGAAGCTCGTGGACGAGCCGGGGGAGATCTCCGGCGGGCAGGTGCTGTTCGACGGCGCAGACATCCTCACGCTGCGGCGCACCGCCTTGCAGCGTGTCCGGGGAGGCGAGGTCGGGATGATCTTCCAGGAGCCGGCGCGCTCCCTCAACCCGGTCTTCACGATCGGCCGGCAGCTGAGCGAGACGATCCGGGCTCACGAGTCGGTCTCGCGGGCAGAGGCCCGCGACCGCTCGGTGGAATGGCTCCGCCGGGTGGGCCTTCCCGCTGCTGAGCGGATCATGAGCTCCTATCCCCACGAGCTGTCTGGCGGGATGCAGCAACGGGTGATGATCGCCGTTGCTCTCTGCTGCGGACCGCGGCTGCTCATCGCGGATGAGCCGACGACGGCGCTGGACGTCACCGTGCAGGCCCAGATCCTCGACTTGCTGCTGGAGCTTCGCGACGAGACGGGAATGGCCATGCTGTTCATCACGCACGATCTGGGCGTCATCGCCGAGGTCGCCGATTCGGTGCTCGTCATGTACGGCGGACGGACCGTGGAACGAGGGGACGTGTTCAGCATCTTCGAACGGCCCGAACACCCTTATACGGAGGCGCTGCTCAGCGCCCGTCCGCTGCTGGGACAGCGGCTGGATCGCCTGCCCACGATTCCGGAGGACGTGCGCAGGCTGGCCGCGCTCGGTCACGAGGCCGCGGAGGTGCACGCATGACGGGCGGTCCCGCGGCGGCGCTTGTCGAAGCGCGCGACCTCGTGAAGGAGTTCCGCGCGCGAGGCGGCGGCCGACGTGCTCCCCGGGAGGCCGTGCGTGCCGTGGACGGCGTGAGTCTGAGCATCCGTGAGGGGGAGATGTTCGGACTGGTCGGCGAGTCGGGAAGCGGCAAGACGACTCTGGGCCAGGCCATCCTGCGGATGCACCAGCCGGATGCCGGATCCGTGCGTTTCCGCGGACAGGAGATCCTGGACTTGCCGCGCTCTGAACTCCGTGGACTCCGACGGCGGATGCAGTACGTGTTTCAGGACCCCTTCGGGGCGCTGAACCCGCGGCTGCGCATCGTCACGGCTATCGGCGAGCCGATGCGAACCCATGGCCTGGCGTCCCGCGACGATGAACGGCAGCGGGTCATCGAGGTGCTGGAACAGTGCGGGATGGGCGCGGACGCCTTGGACCGCTACCCGCACGAATTCTCCGGCGGGCAGCGCCAGCGGATCGTCATTGCGAGGGCGATGGCCCTGCAACCGGAGTTCGTCGTGGCGGACGAGCCGGTCTCAGCCCTCGACGTCTCCGTGCAAGGGCAGATCGTGAACCTCCTCTGCGATCTGCGCGAGGAACGGCGGACCTCATTCCTGTTCATCTCGCACGATCTGAGCGTGGTGGAACACATGTGCACCTCCGTGGCGATCATGTATCGCGGGGCCATCGTGGAGCAGGGGAGCCGTGAGCAGATCTTCGACGACCCGCGTCACCCGTACACGCGGGAACTGCTGGACGCGGTCCCGATCCTGAGTCCGCGGGATCGCGGGCAGCGGCGTCGGCGCGGAAGTGATCGTTCCTGGGATGCTCCAGGGGAACCGCGCCCTGAACTGCGGGATGTCGGAGGTGGCCACCTGGTGGCGCTGCCTGGGGAGTGAGAGGGTTCTCGACAGGGACATCGTCTGGGACGCCGGTTCGGGATGACGGCCGGAGGGGTGGTGGCGGAGCCGCCGTTCTGCGGGGCGTTGACCTTGACACGGTGTGATGCATTCTGATGGGGGCTGACATGTTGAGTATCGGAGAGATCGCGCACAGCACCGGGGTTTCGCGGCGCATGCTGCGGCACTGGGAGAACGAGGGGCTGCTGGCCCCGGCCGTCGTCGACCCGGCGACGGGCTACCGGCGTTACCAGGACAGCCAGTTGGGCCGGGTGAGAGCCATAGCCGAACTGCGTACGCTCGGGTTCGGTCTCGCGGAGATCGGGCAGCTGCTCGATCCGCGGCTCGGACGGACCACGCTGGAATCACTGCTGACCCATCAAGAGGACGCCCTCCAGCAGCAGATCACCGAAGCCTCGGCACGTCTGGTTCACGTCCGGCGCCGGCTGGACATCATCCGGAGCGAATCACAGGAGATCGCCATGAATCTGACCCTCACCGCGCTGCCCGCAGTGGAATTCTGGGGCCTGAGCACCACCGTCCTCGACGAAACGGAGATCGGCCACGCGGTGCATGACCTGCGACGGCGACTGCCGTGGGCTGGTGACGAGCTGGTTCTGCTGTACGACGGAACGAGCGATGACCGGATCACCGTGTCGGCCGGGACGATCGTCCGTCCCGAGTCTGAAGTGGCCGGGAAGATCGTCGCACAGGAAGCCGCGGCCGGAGTGAGCGTCGATTTCGACGTCCTACCGGAGAACATCGCCGATGCCTGGGTCCTCATCGAAACCGAGCTGGATAAGCGGCGCTTGGCCAGTTTCGGGGTGTACCGGCAGATCCACGGTTCGAACGGAGGAGTCACACTGCAGGCGCCCATCCGAGAGCGCCACTGAAGGGTCTCCGGCAGGCCGGGTCACCCGTGGGCGTCGTCGATCACCCGGTCGATCCACCGGTGACGTGGGAGGTTCTTGATGGCGCCCCGCGGGAACCAGCCGAGTTCCAGCAGTTCCTCCAAGGCGGGCTTCGGCTCGTCCAGCAGCTCGCAATCGTAGGCCGTGGTCACGTATCCGACGCGATCGCCGTTGGGGTAGGTGGTCATCAGGTGTGGTCCTCCATAAGCGCCGACGATTCCGCGGATGCGGATGCGCGCCCCGGTCTCTTCGGACACTTCGCGGGCCAGCGCCTCCGCGGGTTCTTCGGCGGGCTCGACCCCGCCACCGATGAGGCTCCACAGACCCGAGTGGCGGTGCCGGGCGAGCAGGAACCGATCACCATGCCTGATGACGGCCGTGACCCCCGGCAGAAGGAGGAGATCGTTCCCGATTCGTGAGCGTATCGAGGCAACGTAGTCGGACATCGGCATTTTCAGAGTCTACGGACGGGACGCGGTGAGGTTCGACGCGTGTCGCACTCGGCGTCGCTCGTCATCGCGCGGATCCGGTCAGATGGAGGCTCTCGAAACGTCTTCATGCCGGGCCTGGCGCAGGGGTGAGAAGGCGACGATCAGCGCGGCGATCAGGAATACGAGCGCCGCCAATCCGAGACTGACCTGGTACCCCAGCCAGGTCGCCAGTCCACCTGCTGCCAGCGCCCCACAGAAGAAGACGATCCGGTTCGTGGTGCGGATGGTCGCGTTCATGCGTCCCTGAATCCCGTCGGGCGCAGCCGCCTGACGATAGGAGATCTCGTTGGCGTCTTCGATTCCCATCGAAAGACCGTAAAGGAACTGAGCGCCCGCCAAGAGAGCGATCGGCCCGGCAGGGCCGCCGGCCGGGTTGAGCGGTGCGAGCGCCAGGACGGCCCAGGGCACGACGACGAGACAGCGGCCGAAGAGGATGGCTCGCCCTGCGCCGATCCTGGCGCCGATCGACGGGGAGAGCAGCGCTCCGAGGAAGCCGCCCACCCCGCCGAACGCCAGAGCGACCCCCAGCGCCCATGCGGGCATCGCGAGCTCGCGCAGCACGAACACCGCGAAAACCGTGACGACGATGCTGTTCCCGAGGAACCAGGTGTGCACCGAGAGAGCGAGCGGTCGCAGGGTCCTGTGGCCGTACGTGAAACGCATGCCTTCTGCGATGTCGTGGCCGATGTGCCGGCCTTGCGGACGCGGCGGAGGCGCCGTCTCTGCGACTCTGATCTGCGACTGCAGCACGGCGGAGACCGCATGCATCACTGCTTCGAAGGCGAACAGAGCCGGTGCCCCGAGCAGAGTGAAGAGTGCGCCACCGAGGGCCGGCCCGGCAGTGCCCGCGACGGTCTCGCTCTGCCCGAGGCGTGCGTTCGCCGACACCAGCATGGAGCGCGGGACCAGGTGCGGCAAAAACGGCTGCTCCGCGGACTGGGCGAACAGCGTCAAGATGCCCAGCGCGAGGACCACTGCTGCGAGGGTCCAGAAGCTGAGTGCGTTGCACAGGATCAGAACGGGAATGGCTGCGAGAACGATCGCCCGGCCGACGCTGGTCAGGACCAACGTGCGCTGGCGATTCCAGCGGTCCATCAGGGCGCCGATGATCAATCCGAGGAACAGGTACGGGACGACACTGAGCGCGCTCAGGATCCCGATCTGGAACGGTGTCGCGGCGATGACCGTGACGATCAGTATCTGGAAAGCGACGCCGGCGATCGTGCTCCCGACGGCACGGATGGTCGTAGCACTCCAGAACAGCCGGAACGCCCGGAAACTGAGCGCCTCGGGCGGACGTCCGGCGTCGACAGCATCAGTGCGACCGCCGCGATCGTTCATGCAGTCAGCTTACAAAGCGCTGGTTCGCCGAGTCCGGCCGCTTCTGATTGAACCACTCAATCCTCGTCGTGGGCGGCGAGGAATTCCCTGACCTGGAGGTGAGGAGCCGGGTCGCCGATCCAATACGCATGACGGGCGCCCGGAACCAAGAGGGTTGTGGCGTGCGGGATGTGACGGCCCAGGATTTCAGCGTTTTCCGGGTCCGCGAGTCGGTCGTCGGTGCCGTGAACGATCAGCGTGGGCGTCCTGATGCTCTCCAGCCTCGGGCCGTCCCGGCGGTCGGAGGCCGCCCCGTGAATGCGCGCCGCTTCCGGGGAAGCGGGAGCGGGAAGCACGCTGAACACCTTGTCCGGGTTCTTGGCGATCCAGGCATCAGGATAGAAAAGGGCAGCGAGTGCTTGCGGGTCTCCGGACGCCAGAGCACTCAGGGCTCCAGCAGGCCGGGGTAGTCCGCGCTCGTCACCGACCGACGTTCCGCCCAGCACCAGGGCCACTACACGCTCCGCATTCTCGGCCCCCAGCCACTGCGCGATTCGGCCTCCCATGGAATGGCCGTAAACGTGGACTCTGTCGAACCCTGCCGCATCCAGGATCGTCACGATGTCCGCTGCGAAATCTCTGGCTGACCACCCAGGGGTGAACGATGACGTGCTGAGGCCCGTTCCCCGATGGTCGAAGAGGATGGTCGTCCTGTCCTGGAAGTCCTCACGAGCGGAGTCCCACCCGTGATGATCGAGGGCTCTGCCTTGGATCAGCAGGAGGGGAAGCCCGACGTGCGACGCTCCTCGACGCACCTCGAACCAGAGCCGCCCGCCGTCGTATGTCTCCACGAAAGTCATGAACCGAAAGTACTTCCGGGTTCCGACAATAAAGAGGTAAAGGGGCTCGGTCTCGGCCACGAGGGCAAGAACGGGAGATCACCGCAAGTCAGGAACGGCCGTTCGGCGGTCTTCTGGTTCGCAGCGTCATGAAGACGTCGACCTCGTCCTCGTGGTCCGCAACAAACCCGACCCGCTCATAGAGACGGCGAGCCGCGCTTCCTTGCAGCACGTTGAGGCGGGTGACTCCGTGGTGCGGCTCATTCAGCACCGACTGGAGGACGGACGATCCGATTCCCCGTCCCTGCACGTCCGGTGACAAGTAGAAGTGCTCGATCCAGCGGACGTTCCCGTCGGGGCGGGCCGTGATCGACCCCACCTCGGCTCCATCCGAGATGACGATCCTGGACCACTCGGGCACGAAGGCCTTGCGCATTCGTTCGCGCACCAGCACATCGTCATACCGGCCGAGGCGCTCGAGGTCGGCCCGAAGGACGACGGCTCGGAGCTCCACCAACCAGTCGATGTCACCGGGCACGCTGGGACGCAGGGTAAAAGCCATGCCGATGACAGTATCAAGGGCTGCCTGTGGAGTCCCGCCCCGCCTTACACCACGTCGCGTAATCGACTCTTTACACGAACGTGATCTCCAGGAATCCAAGCGTCGCCCCATGAGCCCTACGCTCACTTCAGCGGGTGCGGCACATCACGGCTGGTGTGCCGCATTTCATCGTTCTTCCTCCGCCGGCTGGTGGGAGGAAGAGCCGATGGTCAGGCTCGACGGCGGCCACGCACCTCATCCGCGGAGGCGCCTGCGCGCCTGCGGCCAGGTCCCCACGGGTTGTGGCTGGTGAGGCGACGTATTCGTTATCAAACCCTGACGCCAAAGTGTGGCCTATGTCACATTGCCGGGAGTACGCTCTTGGAAGTGCTCGTGGCAACACCGTCACGGACACATGAATCAGACCCTGATTTGGCGCGGAGGCCACTTATGTACAGGAAGAAAGCCCTCTCAGTCATGGCTACGGCGGTGGCACTCGGCATGGTGATGTCCGGCTGCGCCAACCAGAGCGGCTCGGGCTCCACGGCCACCTCGGGTGGCGATGGAGGCAAGGTGAACATCCCCGCGATCTCCAAGGTGGATGTCCCCTCGGCCGCGGTGCTCCCTGCCGGGGACGGCAAGGCCAAGTGCCCTGACTCCACCACGATCGCCTACGCCGGCGCCGAAACCGGTCCCAATGCCCAATTGGGCATCAACATCTTCAACGGCATCCAGCTGGCCGTCAATCAGCACAACGCCGCCAACCCTGGTTGTAAGGTCCAGTTCAAGAAGTTCGACACGGAAGGCGATCCCAACAAGGCCACCGGTCCTGTCACGCAGATCGTCTCGGAAGCGGACATCATCGGCGTCGTCGGCCTGCCGTTCTCCGGAGAGTCCAAGGCCACGGGCAACATCTTCGAACAGAAGGGCCTGGTGCACATCACGCCTTCCGCCACCAACCCGAATCTGACCAAGAACGGCTGGACCACCTTCTACCGCGCTCTCGGCAATGACGCCGTCCAGGGCCCGGCCGCGGCCAAGTTCCTCACGGACAAGCTGATGGCCAAGAAGGTCTACGTCGTGCAGGACGACTCGGACTACGGCATCGGTCTGGGCACCCAGACCTCTCAGGCCCTCGGTTCCGCCATGGTCGGTTCCGACAAGGTCATCACCGGCCAGAAGGACTTCTCCGCGGTGATCTCCAAGATCATGAACTCCAAGGCTGACACGGTCTACTACGCCGGGTACTACGCCGAAGCCGCACCCTTCGACCAGCAGCTGGTGGCCAAGGGCTTCACCGGTTCCTTCGTGGGCCCGGACGGTGTGAAGGACGGCCAGTTCATCAAGCAGGCCGGCGATGCTTCCACCAACTCCTTCTTCACCTGCCCGTGCATCCCGGGTGAGCTGATCCCGTCCTTCGAGTCCGAGTACAAGAAGCTGACCAACGCCGAACCGGGCACCTACTCGATCGAAGGTTACGACGCCGCCACCGTGCTGCTGTCCGGCATCGATCACGGTAAGCAGACCCGGGCGGACCTTCTCGCGTGGGTCAAGGCCTACGACGCCGATGGCCTCTCCAAGCACTACAAGTGGGATTCCACCGGCGAACTGGCGACTCCTGATGTTTACGGCTACAAGGTCGAAAACGGCAAGATCGCCCCGATCGGCGTGATCGGCAAGTAAGGTCGGCAGTTTCAACAGAATGCTGGGGGTATGCGACATCTGTACCCCCAGCATTTCTCTTGATCACCTCAGGAAGCTCCTATGATCAGTGAAGCAATCCCCAGCCTCATCCACGCCGTGCCACTGGCAGTGCCCACGGACGACACCTGGATCACCTTCGACGTCGACTCCCTGGCCCAGAACTTCTGGAGCTCCACGTTCGACGGCCTCACCTTCGGCGCCATCTACGCTCTTGTAGCCCTGGGCTACACCCTCGTGTATGGCGTCCTCAACCTCATCAACTTCGCCCACTCTGAAGTGTTCATCGTCGGCTGTTACGGCGTGTTCTTCACCCTCAGCGCGCTGAACTTCGGCCCGTCCGCACCTCATCTGCCGTTCTGGGCCATCGTGGGCAATCTGATCCTGGGCGCTCGTGGTGGCCATCATCGCCTCGGCCCTCACCGCCGTCGTCGTGGAGCGCGTGGCATACAAACCGCTGCGCAAGCGCAAAGCCCCCCGGCTGGCGTTCCTCATCACCGCGATCGGTGTCTCCTTCGCCATCCAGTACCTCATCTACTGGTGGCGCGGACCCAGCCCGGAAGCGGCGCTGACCATGTTCCGGCCGCTCCCCATCTTCGAGGTGTTCGGCACCATCATCGATTCCCAGCAGCTGGTGATCATCATCGCCGCCGTCATCCTGATGGTGGCCACGGACCAGTTCATCCGGAAGTCCAAGACGGGCCGCGGCATCCGCGCCGTGGCGCAGGATCCGGACACCGCGACACTCATGGGTGTCAACAAGGAGAAGATCATCCTCACCACCTTCGCGATCGGCGGTGTCCTGGCCGGAGCGGCAGCCCTGTTCTACGTCATGAAGATCCCGTCCGGCGTGCAGTACAACGGCGGGTTCATCCTCGGCGTCAAGGCCTTCGCCGCGGCGGTCCTGGGCGGTATCGGCAATGTGCGCGGCGCCCTGCTGGGCGGCCTGCTGATCGGCCTGATCGGCAACTACGGGCAGGTGCTGCTGGGCAGTTCGCAGTGGACGGACGTCGTGGCGTTCGTGGTCCTGGTCCTCGTCCTCGTGGTCCGTCCCGAAGGCATCCTCGGAAGCTCGCTTGGAAAGAGTAAGGCATGAGCACCACAGACGGCCCGACCCTCATCCCCGACTCCGCCGCAGATCAGGCGATCGCCGACCGCGAAGCCAAGGGGCGCCGTCGTCAAGGCTGGTTCCCCGGCCTCGGCGACAAATGGAACGCCCTGCCGCGTCACATCCAGTGGCTCTGGCTCATGGTGATCGTGGTCATCGCGTACCTGCTGCCCATCCTGAACCCTCCGTTCATCACCACGGAACCCGGCAACAACTGGCAGATCGCCCTGGCGCAGATGGCGGTCTACGCGCTGGTAGCGGTCGGCCTGAACGTGGTGGTCGGTTATGCCGGCCTCCTGGACCTCGGCTACGTGGCGTTCTTCGCCGTCGGCTCCTACACGGCGGCCATGTTCACCAGCCCGGATTCGCCCTACCTCCACATCCCGTACCTGTGGACCCTTCCGCTGGCCATGGCGATCACCATGTTCTTCGGGGTGCTGCTGGGCGTTCCGACGCTGCGTCTGCGCGGTGACTACCTGGCGATCGTCACGCTCGGCTTCGGTGAGATCGTGCGCATTCTGGCCACCATCATCCCGGCCATGAAAGGCCAGGTCGGTTTCCAGAACGTGGGCCATCCTCCGGGGACGGACTCCGACGGCCAGCCGATCTTCCTGAACTCGAACGGCACCCCCTGGTACTGGCTCACACTGACGGTCATCATCATCGTGCTGCTCCTGGCCGGCAACCTGGAGCGCAGTCGCGTGGGCCGCGCCTGGATCGCCATCCGCGAGGACGAGGACGCCGCGGAGATCATGGGCGTCCCCACCTTCAAGTACAAGGTGTGGGCGTTCGCCATCGGCGCGTCCGTGGGCGGTCTGTCCGGCGCCCTGTTCGCAGGGCAGGTGGGCTTCGTGAACAACCAGAAGTTCGACATCGCCACCTCCATCCTGTTCCTGGCCGCCGTGGTGCTGGGCGGCACGGGTAACAAGGTCGGCGCCATCCTGGGCGGCGCCCTGGTGGCGTACATCCCGCTGCGGTTCACCGCGGTCGCGGAGTTCAAGTACCTGATCTTCGGTGTGGCACTCGTGCTCATCATGATCTTCCGTTCCGGCGGGCTGCTTCCGGCACGTCAGCGTCTGCTGGCCTACGGGCGGCTGGCGTACAACAAGCTGAAGGAACCTCAGACGGGCCGACGCGCCCAGGTGATCACCGACGGCGGGAAGGCGGGCGGACATGAGTGAAGCAGTCGAACCGGAAATCGACGTCGAAGCGCTGAAAGAGCAGGGCGTGGACCTTAAAGTGGCCGAGAAGGTCGCTCCGGAACGGGACATTTCGGTCAATGTGGGCGAACCCCTGGTCCAGGTGAAGAACCTGACCATGAAGTTCGGCGGTCTCACGGCCCTGGACGACGTCACGTTCGACATCAACCGCGGCGAGATCCTCGGTCTGATCGGTCCCAACGGCGCGGGGAAGACCACCTGCTTCAACGCGATGACAGGCGTCTACAAGCCGACGTCGGGGACGGTCACCCTGGAAGGCAAGCCTCTCAACGGGCTGCCTCAGCACAAGATCACCCGGCGCGGCCTGGCCCGCACCTTCCAGAACATCCGCCTTTTCGGCGAGATGACCGCCCTGGAGAACGTGGTGGTGGGACTGGACGCCCGTCACAAGACGAGCGTGGGCGGCGCCCTGCTCCGCCTTCCCACCCATGTCCGGGAGGAGAAGTCCGCCATCGAACGCGGCATGGCCCTCCTGGAATTCGTCGGCATCGCGGATCATGCGCAGTTCCTGTCCCGGCATCTGCCGTACGGCTACCAGCGAAGGCTCGAAATCGCCCGCGCTCTGGCCACGGACCCCAAGGTCCTGTGCCTGGACGAGCCGGCCGCCGGCTTCAACCCGGCGGAGAAGGAAGAGCTCATGGCGCTCATCCGGACCATCCGCGACGACGGCTACACGGTCCTGCTGATCGAGCACGACATGAAGCTGGTCATGGGGGTGACGGACCGCATCGTCGTGCTGGAATTCGGCAAGAAGATCGCCGACGCCGCGCCCAAGGAGATCCGCGAAGACCCGAAAGTCATATCCGCCTACCTCGGGGAGCCTGAAGATGAGCTTGCTTGAGCTGAAGAACGTGTCCGTGCACTACGGGCGCATCCAGGCCATTCACAACATGTCCTTCACCGTGGACGAAGGGGAGATCGTCTCCCTGATCGGCGCCAACGGCGCCGGGAAGACCACCACGATGCGGACCGTGTCCGGCCTGCTGAATCCGTCCGCCGGGAGCATCAGCTTCATGGGTCAGGACATCACGTCCATGAAGGCCCACCTCCGGGTGGTCAAGGGCATCTCCCAGGCGCCGGAAGGCCGCGGCATCTTCCCCGGCATGACGGTCATGGAGAACCTGGGTATGGGCTCGTACGGCCGCAAGGACACCTCCGGGATCGCCAAGGACCTCGAGCGGGTCTTCGACCTCTTCCCGAGACTGAAGGAGCGGTCCAAGCAGTTCGGCGGCACCATGAGCGGCGGCGAGCAGCAGATGCTGGCCATCGGCCGGGCGCTCATGTCCAACCCGAAGCTGCTGCTGCTGGACGAGCCGTCCATGGGTCTGGCCCCGCAGTTCATCCGCCAGATCTTCAAGATCGTCACGGAGATCAACAACCAGGGCACCACGGTGCTGCTCGTGGAGCAGAACGCCAATCAGGCCCTGGCCCGCTCGCACCGTGCGTTCGTCCTGGAGACCGGGTCAATCACCCACCAGGGGACCGGCAAGGAACTGATGGCCAACCCGGCGATCAAGGAGGCGTACCTCGGCGTCGCCTGAGGTGTTCCTGAACTGACTCCTACGCGGAGGCCCCCGGGACCGCAACGGTTCCGGGGGCCTCTGTGTATCAGGGGCGACGACGACGGCGAGCCGGTGCGCGCCCCGCCGTCGTCAGCGCTGCTCCAGGATCCTCTTGAGGGTGGCGAGATCCTTCGTCGTCGCGGCCTTCATCGCGAGGCTCATGAACGGCGTGAGAATCGCGCCGAACCCGGACGGAGCGCCCGTGTTCCGCAGCGTCATCACGGTCCCGTCACCCTCGGCCGACCACGCGTAGGCGGTGTGCATCGGGAACGGGCCGTCGGAGGTCCGCATGACGAGCCGCCGTCCGGGTTCGTACTCGGTGATCTCGTAGGTGTAGCTGAGCCGCCGCCCGAGGAAGTGGGCCACGAAGTCCATCTGAGCGCCGACGCCGAGCGGCGTCTCCGGGGTATGGAGCGTGACGGACTTGATGTTTGCATACCACTCCGGCGCGTTCAGCGGGTCGGCGGCGTACTCGGCGACGACGGCGACGGGGCGGTTGATCACTGTTCTGACGGTGATGTCGACGTTCATGGGTCCTCACAGGTGGTGTGCAGTGATCGGGCTGGACTTCGGAACCTGGCGGGGAGTCCGCCGAGGTTATGGGCGGTCGGCCTTCTCGGCTTCCTTGGCCGCCACGATACGGCGCAGGCCGGAGCTGGAGAAGCGGTGGTCGCGGCTGTTGAAGTACAACTCGATCCCACTCTCTTCGCAGTACTCGCGTCCGGTGAAATCCTTCTCCATGTACTCATCGCCCACGATCCGGACGTCGAGCTTGAAGGACCGCAGAATGTCCTCCAGGTCCTGTTCCGTGGAGTACGGCACGATCTCGTCGACGTACTGGCAGCCGCGGAGCTGGATGTAGCGTTCCACGACCGTCTGAGTGGGCGCGTTCTTCTCCGGGCGGTCCAGCGTGGGATCCATCTGCAGCCCGCAGATCAGGTAATCGCACTGGCGCTTCGCCTCGGCGAGCATCATGATGTGCCCGGCGTGGAGCAGATCGAAGGTGGAGAAGGTGATACCGACCCGGGGTCCGGGGTTGTAGTCCTGGGTGCGGCCTTCGGCGGTGTTCGTCATGGGCTGTCCTCTCAGTACGGGTGAAGGAGGGCCGCCGATGGTGGGGCGGCCCTCCTCTCACGCTACCGCGCTGATGCGGGGTGGCGGACCACCCTTGTCAGCCCGCGCTCCGTCTTCAGCCCGCGCTCACCGTCGGTCCGTCATCGGATGGCGGTGGCGTTCGGCGGTGAGCCGACACCGCCGACCAGGTTGAGCGGTTTGATGACGCACAAGGCGTCCCATCGGCCCGTCGCCTGGGAGTCGGCGAGGAGGTCTTCGAGATTCCAGAGTTCACCCAGGGGGATGCCGAGTTTGGCGATGAGCTCCTGATGCATCATCCCGGCGTCCTCGGGCGCCGTGTCGAAGTAGTCGCTGTCGAGGGCGACGGGAAGCACTTCGACGGCGAAGGTGTCCGTGGCGAAGACGGAGACCCTGTGGTCCCAGATCCACTGTGCGAGGGAGCGTTTCTGCCGGAACCCGGTCGCCCGCCGCCCCGATCGCACCTCGTCGCGGACCGCGAGCGGCGCTTCGCGGAACCACCGGGCCCATCCGGTGTGGACGAGGACGATGTCACCCGGCTGGACGCGCACCTGCTGACGGGCGCAAGCCTGGTCCAGCAGTTCGGCGTCCAGCGCGGGTCCTTCGCGGTGGTCCAGCGGACGGTCCTGTGCGGCGAGCAGCCCGGCGATGTCGAGCAGGACCGCGCGGCCGACGATGGGTTTCTCGGCCCACAGCTGCACGCCGAGTTCCGGGGTTCCGGGCCGGATCGCGTCGTCGGGCACGCCGTCGTAGAACCCGTATCCGGAAGCCCGGCGGTGACGCAGCCCGTCGAGCTGGGAGCTGGCCTGAGGGAAGAACTCGTGCAGCATGTCGTCGCGCGCCTCCGCATGAGCGGCGGTGATCTCGTGCAGAGGCGCCCGCCTGGCCCGCGACATGGGCGGGTCGAACGCGTCCAGCGGGTAGTCGAGGTTGAACACGGCCCCTCGGGTCACGGTCGCCGCCGCGGCGGCCACCTCCGAGGGGCCCGCGAAGTTCGCGGCGCCCCGCCCGGGGTCGTGGGTGAACACACCCCACGAAGACCCCGGCGGTGTCCTGCCCAGAAGCTCCGCGTACGGGGGTACCGGGCCGGGACCCGGATCAGTGGCCATCGGAGGGCTCGCCGTCGTGGAAGTAGGTCAGGACGAAGGCGAGCAGGCCGGCCGCCGAAGAGAGCCCGAAGGCGTAGGGGCCGATCGTCTCGGCCAGGTCCATCGCGGCCATGCCCTGGCCGAGCGCGACCAGCACGCTCTGACCGAACACGATGACCGCGCCGCCGAGGAGGAACAGCACGGTGGCTGCGGCGAAAAGGTGTGAGCAGACGGCCTCAACGCCGCTGCGCTTCTTGTGAGCATGACCGGTCATGGGCACGTTCCCTTCTGACGGCGACCGCCGAGTGTGGCGTCGCAGGCGTGGATGTTCATGGTTAGACGGGAAGGATCTGGAGTGCGATCAGGGCGCCGACTCCCAGCAGCGGAATGCAGTAGTACTTCAGCAGCGGGATGAACGTCTTCCCCGGATTCACCTCCGCGATGCCGGAGGCGACATAGATCGGGGCTCCCGACGGCGGGGAGGCGCCTTCGGTGGAGGCGAAGATCAGGGCGGCCGCGGCGGCGACGGGGACCGGGACGCCGACACTGGCCATGGTCATCACCGCGACCGGGCCGATCGCGGCCATGGTCGCGCTCGCGGTGAGGGGGACGGCGATCAGGATGATGATCGCGCCGATGGCGAACACCATGATCCACTTCGGCACGTCCAGGTGGGACAGCAGTGACTCGAGCTCGCCGGCGAGTCCGATCTTGCCGAGGAGGTTCGACGCGGCGAACGCGGCGAAGATCGTGATCCCGATGACGCCGAACGGACGGGCTGCGCCCTGCACGAGCGTCCACCACCCGGAGGGCGACTTCGGCAGCGACGACCGGCCCAGGATCAGGATCACGATGAGCATCAGCACCGGGATCCAGGTGAGCAGGCTCAGCACGTCGCTCATCTGGTACGGAACCGGATCGAGCACGGTGCCGTCGCCGAGCTTCCGGCCCGGCTGCTCATGGGCGCTCAGTCCCGTGGTGCCGGACAGCCAGGTGGCGAGCGGTCCGAACGACAGGGCCAGCGGGACGAAGATCGGCACCAGCAGGAAGGACGTGGTCCAGCCTCGGGCGAGACTCGTGCGCACCGGCAGCCGGTCGGAGGCGGGGACAGCGGGAATGCCGTACTTGCGGACGATCCAGAAGGCGACCACCAGGCGGTAGGCAAGCGCCCAGAGCCCGGCGAAGAACAGCGGCATGACGATCTCGTGCGACTGCATCGCGCCCTGCGCGACGAGACCGCCGACGAGGATGAACATGGTGCCCGAGAACGGGAAGCTGACGCCGAAGCCTGCGAGCCCCGAGGCCACGGTCGCCGCGATCTCGGGTTTGACGCCGGACTTCTTCATCCACGGGATGGTGATCGACCCGACCGCCGCCGTGATCGCCGCCCCGATATGGGCGATGGCGCCGAAGACCGCGCCTGCCACGGTCGTGGTGTAGAGGTGGCCGCCGCGGAACCGCCCCAGGAGGGAGTTGAGGAGGTCGACGAGCTTCATCAGCACCGGGGTGCGCTCGAGGATGTAGGAGACGAACACGAACGCGAGGGCCGCGAACATGATCTCTTCGGTGAGCGCATCCGTCACGGACGTCCAGATCATGGTCGGGACGGAGGCCTTCTTGCTGGGCCCGGCCACGAACGCGACCGCGCAGACGGCGACGAACCCGAGCGCCATCGCCTCTCCGATGTTGCGCTTCAGCACGGCATTCCAGACGAGGATGACGACGATGAAGACGACCAGCGCGATGATGGCGATCATGCGATGCTCCCCTCGAGGAGCGCCCGACGGCGGTTCGCTTCGTCCTCCTGGATGGCCAGCGCCCGCGGCAGGGTCTGCCGGGCTTCCGCGGCAGGCACCACGATCACGCCGTCGTCGTCCGCCACGATGAGGTCGCCAGGGGCGACCACGACTCCGCCGATGGCGACGGGCACGTCGATCTGTCCAGGGCCGTTCTTGTAGGGGCCTGCGGGGTTGACCGCCCGTGCCCACGCCGGGAAGCCCATTTCCTCGAGATCCCGCACATCGCGCAGGGCGCCGTCGGCGACGATCCCGACGGCGCCGCGCTTGCGCGCCTTCTCGGCCATCAGTTCACCGAGCAGCGCCCGGTCGGTGTGACCCTGACCGTTGACGGTGAGGAAGTCGCCCGGCTGGACCTTCTCCAGTGCGGCATGCAGGAGCTTGTTGTCTCCCGGCGGCACCCACACGGTGCGTGCCCAGCCCACGGCCTTCGCTCCGGTCCACAGTGCCCGGATTCCGGCGTCGGTCATGCCCATGCGATCCCGTGCGTCGCCGATGTTCGCCACCGGGATGTGCGCGTACGCCTCCGCGAGCTCCGCCCGGTCCGCGGCCGTCCCGACCGCTGCGAGGAGGTGCGATGCCGCTGCCGCGTGGGACATCACGGACCGCACGCCCAGTTCGTCCAGCATGGCCGCGGCTTCCTCGGCCTCGTGCCCGCGGCGTTCGGCGTGCTTGAGCGTTCCCGCGTAGAGGCGCTCGACCCCCGCCGCACCGCCGGCATGCTCCGCCACCAGCTGCTCCAGTGCCCAGTCGCGGGCGCCCATGGCCTCGCCGGCGTCGAGCGTCTCGACGATCAGGGCGCCGAGCCCCTTCATGAACGAGCTGCGCAGGAGCTTCCGGCGCGCGGCATCCCCCGGGAGTCCGCCGATGTCCTCCACCGGAGCTCCCAGAGCGGCGAACACCTCCGCCGCGGGGGCCGACGCCGCGCCGCTGATCACGACCGGTGTGGCCGCGCCGTGCTCAGGAACCGATCCGGTCACCGCGACGTCGGCGTAGCGCGCTTCGCCGACGACGGCGGCGACAGTGGTCTTGATCTCCGGAGCGGCGGAGTTCATGTCGATGAACAGTGTCCTCTCTCCGAGATACCCGGCCACCGACGTCGCCGCCGGCACGGCCGCGCGGCCGCCCACCAAGCACAGCACGACCTCCGCGTTCTCCACCACCTCCTGGGCGGTCGTCTTGCGCTCCACCCCTTCCGGAGTGGTGACCGGGGCGGGGTCGAAACCCGCCACCGTCCAGCCGAGCCCGAGCAGGCCTTTCGCATACAGGGTCCCGGCTTCGCCGAGACCGATCATTGCTACATGCACCTTTGCATCCATTCTATGAGAGAACATCTCACTGTATGGTAAGTGTGGGTTTTGCCCTCCGCAAGGGTTTTCTGCCGGAAGCGCGGAACGGGACGGTTCGTGACAGGGCTGTCCCGAGCTGTGAAACGGCGCGTGTGGGGCGGATAAGCTGGTGCCGACGAGCCGCACACTCGCGCAGCGGTCACGCGTGAAGCGTCACCGGGCCCGGTGTGGTCATTCGTCGTGGTCCGGAGGTTCCGGATGCGTGCAACGAAGAGGATGAGATGGTGGCTGCGAACTCCCCGATGCGCTCGCTGGAACGGGCTATCGACGTGCTTGAGGTGCTCGACAGTGCCGCAGGTTCCCTCCGGCTCAATGAAGTGGCCCGTCGCGCGGATCTCCCGGTCGCCACCACTCAGAGGATCCTCGCGGTCCTGGAGTCGCGTGACCGGGTGGAGCGTGACGGTTACGGATACCGGCCGGGCATCGCGCTCACCTTCGGAGCGCACGCCTTCTCCACCACGAACCCCCTCATCAGAGCCGCGCGCCCGGTGCTGATCGAACTCGCCAACCTCACCGGCCTCGCGGCGACCCTGTACCGCGAGCACCATGGGCAGCGGGTCGCCTTGTCCCGTGCGGGAGTCTCCAGCCACTTCGGTTACGAACTGGTCGTCGGATCGCGCCTGCCGCTCACGAGCGGAGGCGGCAAGGCCCTCCTGGCGCAGCTCGACGACGCGCAGATCGAGCACGTGCTGGCGACCTCGGGGGACTCCATCGCTGATCCCGACGCGCTCCGCGAGGACCTCGCCCGGATCCGGGAGCGCGGCTATTCGATCTCCCGCGAAGAGCGCGAACCCGGAGTCGCGAGCGTCGCTGCCGCGGTTCCTCGGGAGTCCGGCATCCTCGCCGCCGTGCAGGTCACCGGCACGGTGGACGATTTCCCTGACGAGCACACGGCCGAGATGGGCCGGAAAGTCCGTCAGGCCGCCAACGCGATCGGCAACGGGCTTCTCATCTGAGTGTCCGTCGCCGAATCAGACGCCCCCGAGTGTCGAGACATTGGGCTCGTGAAGGGTGAGTTACTAACTCCGAATTCCTCCGGTAAAAGAAGGGGGCGGAGTGCGAGCGATCCTGAGATTTGCGTAGGCGGCGTTCTGGCTGTATCCGGGGTCTGCGGGGCCCGCATAAATTCCATGATTGAAGGTGGGACCCGGTGGCTTGCCTGGTCTCGAGACGTTGTAGCCCACGGGTCCGGCGTTCTTTGCGATTTGGGTGCCGTCCCGCCAGAGGTCGAGAGATCCGCCGCCCGTGGTGGAGAACCGGGTGCGTAGAACAATGAATGTCCATGTACCTGGCGCATAGGGAACTGGGTCGGTGATGACCCCTGTCTGGATGTCGTCATCGGAGAGAATCGGGATTGGGCCGGAGCCGTCGACGAGTTGTGCGGTAATCGACCGGTAGGTGATGCTGAGCCGCGGGCTCTTGACGAACCCCAAGCTCACCACGGGATAGAGACCTGTCGCACGATGTGCGTCACGCGCTTCAGGGGTCAGGTAGCGCTGGACGTTTCCCCCAGGATGCCACTGCCCGAAGATTTCCCAGAAGTCGGCGGTGCCGCCCGAATCTAGTCTGAGCCAGTATGACACCCAATAGTCGATGTCGTACTGGGTGTAGGAGTTTGGATAGAAGGGGTCCCCGTCGAGGTATCCCTCGCTCCGGATCTTTTCAGCACCGGGAGACGCGGGAGCGCGTGTGACGGAAAAAGAATGGGTGGTGCTGCGATTCCAGGCCACACGCAGCGGCTTGGGATCGTCGCTCTGCTCCACTCGAACGGTGAGCGGCCGGTAGTCGCCACGGCGGACCGCGCCGGTACTGGTGGTCCATCCATCTGCTTGACCACCATAGATGTGCAATGCGCCGATCGAGGCGTGTCCGGCTACCGCGCCGAATGGGACCGCCCCGCCGACGAGGGAATGTCCCGGAGGATCGAGTTTCGGCGGGCAGATGTCCTCGGCGATGTCGTTCTTTTCCCGATCGGTGAGAGGCGCCGCGCAGGCGACGATCGCCGTGACGATCTTCCAGCCGGCAGGGACCATGGAGGTGGAGTCGTCGAGCGGGATGGTCGCTCTTCCCCCTGCCGCCACGACGTCGTACCACTTCGCAAAATACTGCCCGACGACGAAGACGCAGTAGGCGCCGTCGGCAGGTACGCTGATCCGAACTTGCGCCACCCCGGTCGCGTTGAACAAGTCGGTGATGTCGTCGTTTCCGCCGGCATCTTCGATTTGTGGATAGTTGAGCTCCACATCAACCGCGCAATTGCGTGCGCCGGCAAGGAAATTGACTCCGAGGCCCGCTGTGAGAGTAGTGCCGCTCGGAAGATCTGTCCACGTAGTGGAGGTCGAATACTTATTGAGGTCCATTCCGTTGATGACTGGTGCTCGTGGGATGAGAACATCCGTGCCGCCCGGCACCTTGCGGGTGACATCAAAGGAGATATGCCGAAGGAAGGCAGCGGACGACACGGAACGCAGAATGATCTGAACCTTGACCGCGACCCCACCGCGGCTATTCGCTGGAAGCGTGGGCTTTGCGTCTCGAAAGCACATGAGCGATACGCCGGCCCCGGAGGTGAGGGTCGAACTCGGTGACGTCACACGAAGTTTGATGCGGCCAGGGGACGCCGACAGGACCTCGACGGAAAACCCATTGCCATTGCGGATCCACCAACCGTTCGGCAACTTGCCGCTCCCCGCAGTCCCATCCTGTTTCTGGACGATTCCCACGGCGGCGCCGTCGTAGCGCGGGTTGGGGTAGAAGTTCGTGCTGGCCCGTTGATGCAGCAGTCCCATCGGGTTGCCATTCAGAAACCGGGCCGCAATCGGTGAGCCAGACCTGTCGAGGGCGTCGACGGATGACACGAAGGGTATGGCGGGATGCGAGACCCACCCGCTGGAAGCAACTGCACCAGCGGAACGCAACTTAGCGATTGTTGCAGACTGTAATCCTGTTTCCTTCAAAACGGATTGCCCCGCTGCGGATGCAGAAGTCGCTGAGAAACCGGTAACCGCCGCACCAAAACCAACTCCTGTGGCGCGGAGCAAACCGCGCCTCGATATCACAGGAGCTGACGCAGATACCTCAGAAGGATTTAGCGACATGAATACATCATAATGCGCAGGATGTGTTCCGGAAGATGCTTGTTTAACCGAAGGAATTGTGCTAATTCGGACTTCTCTTTCCTTTCTCTGTGCGTAGATGAAGGAAAGGCCCTGTCGATCATGCGGCCCTTCGAAGCAAGTGGAGTCGCCACTGTCCAGGACCTTGTGTGCCGCCCCCCGGCGTCACATCCCGCCCGGCCGAGCGCCGTCGCGCGTCGCCTGTCACAATGGTGTGAGCCTTCGCCCCCTCCTTCACGTCCGGGGCGGCGGCCACGCAGAAAGGACTGCTCCGTGGGTGCACCCAAACCCAAAGTCCCCGCGGCGGACAACACGCTGCGCATCCTCAGGCTCCTCAGCTCGCGGCGCGGTCCGCAGCCGGCCAGCGCCATCGCCACGGCCCTCGACCTGCCCCGCTCCACCGTCTACCAGCTGCTCGCGGTGCTGGAGGAGCATGGCCTGGTCATGCACCTCAAAGAGGAGAAGCGGTACGGCCTGGGGCTGGGCGCCTTCGAACTCAGCAGTGCGTACAGCCGCCAGGAGCCGATCTCACGTCTGGGCCGACCGTTGCTCGCGGGCCTCGTCGACGCTCTGGGGGAGAGCGCGCACCTCGCCGTGCTGCACGGGCGCGACGTCCTCTACATCGTGGAGGAGCGCGCCAAGGGGCGTCCGTCCCTGGTGACCGACGTCGGCGTCCGCCTGCCGTCGCACCTCACCGCCAGCGGGCGCGCGATCCTCGCCGCGCTGCCGAAGCCGCAGGTCAGGGCGCTGTACCCGAACGCGGCCGCCTTCGTCTCCCGGCACGAGACCACGAGCCCGATCTCCGGCTACTCGGCGCTGTCCCGGCACTTGGACGACGTCCGCACGCGCGGTTTCGCCACCGAACATGGCGAGGTGACTCCGGGCTTCGGGTCCGTCGCGGCCGCCGTGACGGACCACCTCGGCTGGCCGACGGCGGCCATCGCCGTGACGTTCATCGAGGACCGGGTGCCGGCGGAGGAATGGCCCGCGCTTGCGGCCCGCATCCAGAAGGTCGCGAATGAACTGACCACCCGCCTCTACGGCCGCGCGAAGGCCTGACGGGCGAGTTGCCTCAGTTGGTGGCCGTCGAGGCTCGTGCCACGAGCCGGCTCGGGACCTCGACGTGCTCCGTCTCCGGTGACCCGCCCTCGATCAGTGCCCGCAGCGTCCTGCCGGCCGCGGCACCGAGCTCGCCGGACGGCAGGCTGACGCTCGTCAGCGGCGGGCTCGTGTGCCGCGAGTACGGCAGATCGTCGAAGCCGGCGACGGCGAGCCGCCCCGGCACCGCGACGCCGGCCTCGGCGGCGGCCCCTAGAACTCCGTAGGCGTGCGTGTCCGTGCACCCGACCACGGCGGTCACCCCGGCGGCGTCCCACTCGGGCCACGCCTCCGTGAAGGCCTCCGCGGCGGCGTCGATGTCGGTCAGGGAGGCGGCGCCGTCGAGCACCTCGAGCCCCAGCTCCGCGGCGGTGTCCCGGAACGCGTCGCGGCGCACGCGGAACGTGGCGGCGTCGATGGTGCTGTCCAGATAGCCCACCCGCCGATGCCCCTGGTCGGCCAGGTGACGCGCCAATTGTGCGGCGCCATCGGCCACGGCGAGGTTGACGCTCGGCAGGCCGCCGCGGAGCCCGGGGGCGTCCAGCAGCACGGCACGGGTGCCGGACGGCAGCGCCTCGACGAGTTCGGCGTTCGGCGCGTCGATGAGGAACCCGGCCGGCCGCAGGGACAGGAGTTTCCGGATGCTGGCGGCGTCGATCTGGCGCCCCGGCCCGCCGACCGAGAGCAGCAGCTCGTAGCGGTCACCGAGCGCCGCGCGGGCCTCCGAGATGAGTTCGGCGTAGAACGGGTTGGCGATGTCCGTCGCCACGAGGACCACCACGGGGCTGAACCCCTTGGAAAGCGTGCTGCCCGCGGTGTCCACCACATAGCCGAGGCGCTCGACGGCGGCCTGCACCTTCTCGCGATTGGCGGCGGAGATGCGGCCCTGGGCCTTGCCGCTGACCACGAGTGACACCGTCGCCGTGGAGACCCCGGCTTCGCGGGCGACCATGGCGGCCGTGACCCGGCCGCCGCCCGCGGCAGGGACTTCCGTGACCCCGGCGGCACCAGCACGGAGGCCGGGCAGGGGGTTCGCGGCGTCGTCGTCCATGCGGTCCATCTTAGGCGAGGCGCTGCCGTCCGGCCCGCACGGGATCAAGCGCTTGACGTTAAGCGTTTGACGGCGCTCCGTGAACGGTGTCACACTCCTTGGTGTACCTTCGCCGCCGCCCCTGGCGGCCCGCCCCCGACGACGTGGAGCAACCATGCCTCTTGTCACCGCAGACAACAGCCCCCGCAAGATCATCCTGGACTGCGACCCGGGCCATGACGACGCCGTCGCCATGCTCCTGGCGCACGGCAATCCGGACATCGACCTCCTGGCGGTGACCACCGTGGTGGGCAACCAGACGCTGGAGAAGGTCACCCGCAACGCCCTGTCCGTCGCGTCGATCGCCGGCATCACGGGCGTCCCGTTCGCCGCCGGCTGTGCCCGCCCGCTGGTCCGCACCATCGAGACCGCGCCGGACATCCACGGGGAGAGCGGCCTGGACGGCCCGGCCCTGCCGGAGCCCGCCTTCGGCCTGGACGAGCGCCACGCGGTGGACCTCATCATCGACACGATCATGGCCCACGAGCCCGGCGCCGTGACCCTGGTGCCGACGGCCGGTCTGACCAACATCGCGCTGGCGGCCCGCAAAGAACCCCGGATCGTGGAGCGCGTCCGCGAGGTCGTCCTCATGGGCGGCGGCTACCACGTGGGCAACTGGAGCGCCGTGGCCGAGTTCAACATCAAGATCGACCCGGAAGCCGCCCACATCGTCTTCAACGAGTCCTGGCCCGTCGTCATGGTCGGCCTCGACCTGACCCACCAGGCCCTGGCCACCCCGGACGTCGTCGAGCGCATCGCCGCGATCGGCACCAAGCCCGCACAGTTCGTCGTCGAGCTCATGGACTTCTTCGCCGCCACCTACAAGGACGCGCAGGGCTTCGACTTCCCGCCCGTCCACGACCCGTGCGCCGTGGCCTATGTCATCGACCCGACCGTCATGACGACGCAGCGCGTCCCCGTGGACATCGAACTCAACGGCACGCTGACCCTAGGCATGACCGTCGCCGATTTCCGCGCCCCCGCGCCGAAGGACTGCACCACGTCCGTGGCCGTGGACCTGGACCGGGAGAAGTTCTGGAACCTCGTCATCGACGCCATTCAGGCGATCGGTGAGCCCGAGCAGGCAGGAGCCGCGGCATGACCACCACCACCGCCACCAAGTCCGGGCCCGGCGTCGGCGTCCTGACCGCCGCGCTGCTGACCGCCTGCATCGCCTTCCAGCTCAACGCCTCCATGCTCAGCCCCGCGCTGGTGTCCATGGAACACGAGCTGCACACGGACCAGGCCACCATCGGCCTCAGCCAGACCTGGTTCTTCACCGCCGCGGCGCTGTTCTCCCTGTTCCTGCCGCGCCTCAGTGACATCGTGGGCCGCAAGCGCGTCCTGGTGGGCATGATGGCGCTCATGGCGATCGGTTCGGTTATCGCCGCCGTCGCCCCGGACGTCAGCTGGGTCTTCGTGGGCCGCATCATCCAGGGCGTCTCCGGCCCCACGGTGCCCCTCTGCCTGCTCATGCTGCGCTCCGCCGTCGACGACCCGCGCCGCTACGGCTCCCTCATGGGTCTCATCACGGCGGTCAATGGCGGCGTGGCCGGCGTCGACTCCTTCGTGGGAGGCTTCTTCACCGAGCACTACGGCTTCCGCAGCCTCTTCTGGATCATGACCGCGCTGGCCGTCGTCGCGGCCGTGCTCGTCCTCGTCCTGGCCCCCGAGTCCAAGCCTCAGGAGGGCACCCGGATGGACTGGGCGGGCGTGTTCTTCATCGTCGTGGCGGTCGGCGCCGTGCTGACGGCGCTCAACAGCGCCGCCGGACTGGTCTCCGCGTTCGACGCCGGCACCCTCACCTTCTCGATCGTCCTCGCCTTGGTGGGCGTGGCCGCGTTCATCGGCTTCTGGACGGTGGAGAAGCGCAGCGCCCAGCCGATGGTGGAGATCGCCCACCTGCGGCAGCGCTCCATGTGGGCCCTGCTGCTCACCACCACCCTGACCATGACCGGTATCTTCGCCGTCATCAACGGCATCGTCCCGGCATTCGTGCAGGCCGCGTCCCCGGGCTTCGCCGTCGGCCCGACCGAGATGTCCCTCATGATCCTCACCCCGTACGCCCTGCTCGGCTGGCTGGTCGGACCCTTCAGCGGCCGTCTCGCCCCGGTGATCGGCTACCGCCGCACGCTGCACCTGGGCATGGGCGGCAGCCTCGTGGCTCTGGCCGTCATCGCGTTCTTCGGACTCGGCAGCCTGCCGGTCATGATCATCGCGACCGCGCTGCTCGGCATCGCCTACGCTGGCACCGTGAACATCATGCTCAACGGCCTCGGAGTCGTGCTCTCCCCGCAGAGCAACCCCGGCTTCCTGCCCGGCATGAACGCCGGAGCCTTCAACCTCGGCGCCGGTCTGAGCTTCCTGGTCCTGCCCGCCGTGCTTCAGGCGACGCAGTCCCTGGCCGACCCGAAGCTGTCCTATCTCACGGTGGTGCTCACGGGCCTGGTCATCACGGTGGCCGCGTTCGCCGTCTCCTTCCTCATCCCCCGTCCCGCAGAAGCAGAGGTGCAGCAGTGAGTCATGTGGTCGTGGTCGGGTCCCTCAACGCGGACCTCACCCTGTACGCCGAGCGGATGCCGCTGCCGGGGGAGACCGTGCTTGGCACGGACTTCGTCATCCAGCCGGGCGGCAAGAGCGCCAATCAGGCCGTCGCCGCGGCACGCCTCGGGGCCGACGTCCGGCTCATCGGGGCCGTGGGCGACGACGCGAACGGCGCCATGCTCCTCGACTCCGCCCGGAACTCCGGAGTGGATGTCGCGGCGGTGCGCCGGATCGTCGGCGTGCCGACCGGCGTCGCGGGGATCACCGTCGACGCGCAGGGCGAGAACAGCATCGTCATCGTGGCCGGTGCCAACGGCGAGCTGTCGCCGCAGGACGTCGAACAGGCCTCCTCGGTGTTCGACGGCGCCGCGGCCGTGTGCCTGTGCCTCGAGGTCTCGCAGGAGACCGTCCTCGCGGCGGCCCGGGCGGGCCGTGCGGCCGGCGCCTCGGTCATCCTGAATCTGTCCCCGTTCGCCTCGATCCCCGCGGACCTCGTGGCCGCCACGGACATCCTCCTCGTCAACGCCCACGAGGCGGGCCAGCTCCTGGGACGTGAGGCTCCCGCAGCCGAAGGGGAGGACTGGGCCGCCGTGGCCGCGGCCTTCGCCGACGCCGGGTTCCGCCGGGTCCTGGTGACGCTGGGCGCGCAGGGTGTCGTGGTGCTGGACGGCGCGGGTTCCGGGGATGGAGTCGCAGGTCAGGGAGTCGCCATCGAGCGGATCGCCGCCACGCGCATCGAGCCCGTGGACACCACCGGTTCGGGCGACGCGTTCACCGGAGGACTCGCCACGCGGCTCGCGGCAGGGGACTCCCTCGTGGAGGCGGCCCGCTACGCTTCGGTGGCCGCGGCTCACGCCGCCACCGGCCGCGGCGCGCAGGCCTCTTACGGCACGGACGCCGACGTCGTCGCGCTCCGGGACCGCTGAACCGCACCGGCTCCTGACCAGCACCTGCTTCTGAACAGCGTCGGCTTTCTGAACAGCACCGAAAGGCTCCTCATGGACACGATCCCCGTCTACCTCGACTGCGACACCGGCATCGACGACGCCCTGGCGATCGCGCATCTGCTCGCCTCGCCGCGGGCGGAGCTGCTGGGCGTCGGGACGGTGAGCGGCAACAGCGACGCCGCGCAGTGCGCCCGGAACACGCTGGATCTGCTTGCGCTGGCGGGTCGTCCGGACATCCCGGTCGCCGTCGGCTGTCACGATTTTCAGACGGTCGCCTACGGCGGGGGATCGCCGCACGTCCACGGTGACAACGGCCTCGGCGGGGTCGTGCTGCCGCGTGCGGAGCGTGAGCCGGAGGCGGAATCCGCGGCGGAGATGCTGATCCGGCTGGCGCGGGAGCAGGAAGGGAAGCTGCACGTCATCGCCGTCGCGCCCCTGACGAACCTCGCGGAGGCGCTCCGCCGGGAGCCGCGTCTGCCGGAGCTGGTGGCGCACGTGACCATCATGGGCGGTGCGGCGCTGGCGCCCGGGAACATCACCGCGGCGGCCGAAGCGAACATCTTCCACGATCCCGAGGCGGCCGCGGAGGTCCTCGCGGCACCGTGGCCCGTGACGCTGGTGCCGCTCGACGTGACGATGACCGAGGTCATGGAGGAGGAGCACCGGCGCCGGCTGCTCGACTCCGGCAAGGCCGTTCCCGAAGCCCTGGCCCGCATGCTCGAGCACTACTTCGAGTTCTACCGCGGGATCTTCGGACGCCCCTCGTCCGCCATGCACGACCCCCTCGCCGCGGCCATCGCCCTGGGCGAGGTGGCGGTGACGCTCGGGCCGGTGGTGCGGGTCGCCGTCGAGACCGGCCAGGGCCCCGCACGCGGCGCCACCGTCTGTGACCTGCGCGGACGCTACCGGGGCGTCGGCGACCAGGACGGCGCCACGTGCCGCGTGGTGCTCGAGGCGGAGCCGGGCTTCCCGGACGCTCTGGTCGACGGGATCCTGCGGGCGTTCTGAGGTTCTGCTTTCCCCGGCTTGACGGTCATTCCCCGGCGCTGCGGCGCCGGGGAATGACCGTTTAACGGGGGATCGCCCGGCTGGTGCCGCATGTCCGGAATCCCGGACAAGACCCCCGGAAAGCCTCTCGTGACAAGGCGCGGAGTGCGGTGTCATTGAAGGGAAGCACAGCACCGCATCCGGAACGGCAACGACGCCCCCGGCGAGGTGCCCCGAACCACTGGCCACACAAGGAGTCACCATGGCACCCGCCGATTTCACCACCGGAACCCGCCCGGTCAAGGCGCCTCGCGGCACCGAGATCTCCGCCAAGAGCTGGCAGACCGAAGCGCCCCTGCGCATGCTCATGAACAACCTGGACCCGGAGGTCGCCGAGCACCCCGAGGACCTCGTGGTCTACGGCGGCACCGGCCGCGCCGCCCGTTCCTGGAAGGCGTTCGACGCCATCACGGAGACCCTCAAGGACATGGAGGAGGACGAGACCCTCCTGGTCCAGTCCGGCAAGCCGGTAGGCGTCTTCCGCACCAACAAGTGGGCCCCGCGCGTGCTCATCGCCAACTCCAACCTCGTGGGCGACTGGGCCACCTGGCCCGAGTTCCGCCGCCTCGAGGCCGAGGGCCTCATGATGTACGGCCAGATGACCGCCGGTTCCTGGATCTACATCGGCACCCAGGGCATCCTCCAGGGCACCTACGAGACCTTCGCCGCCCTCGGCAACAAGCTCATCGCCGCAGGCCGCGCCGACGGCGGCAAGGGCGAGGGCCGCGAGCACGAGGGTCCGCTGGCCGGCACCTTCACCCTGACCGGCGGCTGCGGCGGCATGGGTGGCGCTCAGCCGCTCGCCGTGACGCTGAACGACGGTGCCTGCCTGATCGTCGACGTCGACGAGTCCCGCCTGCGTCGCCGCGTCGGCAAGCGCTACCTCGACGAGGTGGAGACCGATCTGGACACCGCCATCGCCAAGGTCCTCAAGGCCAAGGAGGAGCGCCGCGGCTGGTCCGTGGGTTACGTGGGCAACGCCGCCGAGGTGTTCCCGGAGATCCTGCGCCGTCACCAGGCCGGCGAGTTCGTCGTCGACGTCGTGACCGACCAGACCTCCGCGCACGACCCGCTGTCCTACCTGCCCGAGGGCATCACCGTGGACGAGTGGAAGCGCGAGGCCGAGGGCGACCCCGAGGGCTTCACCAAGAAGGCCCAGGTCTCCATGGCCCGCCACGTCCAGGCCATGGTCGAGTTCCAGGACGCCGGCGCCGAGGTCTTCGACTACGGCAACTCCATCCGTGACGAGGCCCGCAAGGGCGGCTACGAGCGCGCCTTCGAGTTCCCCGGCTTTGTCCCGGCGTACATCCGCCCGCTCTTCTGCGAAGGCCTCGGCCCGTTCCGCTGGGTGGCCCTCTCCGGCGACCCCGAGGACATCCGCGTCACCGATGAGGCCATCAAGGAGCTGTTCCCGGACAACAAGCACCTCCACAAGTGGATCGACGCCGCCCAGGAGCGTGTGGAGTTCGAAGGCCTCCCGGCCCGCATCTGCTGGCTCGGTTACGGCGAGCGTCACCAGGCCGGCCTGCTCTTCAACAAGCTGGTCGCCGAGGGCAAGGTCAAGGCCCCGATCGTCATCGGCCGCGACCACCTCGACTCCGGCTCCGTGGCCTCCCCGTACCGCGAGACCGAAGCCATGAAGGACGGCTCCGACGCGATCGCCGACTGGCCGCTCCTGAACGCCCTGACTGCCGCCTCTTCCGGCGCCACCTGGGTCTCCATCCACCACGGTGGTGGCGTGGGCATCGGCCGCTCCATCCACACGGGCCAGGTCTCCGTGGCCGACGGCACCGAACTGGCCGCCGCCAAGCTGACCGCCCTCCTCACCAACGACCCGGGCATGGGCGTCATCCGCCACGTCGACGCCGGCTACGAGCGCGCCATCGAGGTCGCCGCCGAGCGCGGCGTCCGGATCCCGATGAGCACCCAGGCCTGATTACCTATCGACTGCTCCATAGGATGCCGTTTCCTGGCCGGAATCCCGGATTCCGGCATCCTATGGAGCAGTCGATCCAGACTTTTGAAGAGAGACCTCCCATGACCCTCACCACTTCCGAGACCACCGTCGTCCTCAACTCCAGCGGCGTGACCGCCGAGGACGTGCTCGCCGTCGCGCGTCACGGCGCCCAGATCACCATTTCGCAGGAGGCCCTGGACAGCGTCGCCAAGGTCCGCGCCCACATCGACGAGCTTGCCGTCAGCGAGACCCCCGCCTACGGCATCTCCACCGGCTTCGGCGCCCTGGCCAACCGCCACATCCCGAACGAGCTGCGCACCCAGCTGCAGAAGTCGCTCATCCGCAGCCACGCCGCGGGCATGGGCCCGGCCGTCGAGCGCGAAGTCGTCCGCGCCATCATGTTCCTGCGCGCCAAGACCATGGCGTCCGGCCGCACCGGCGTCCGCGCCGAGGTCCTCGAGACCTTCGTGAAGGTCCTCAACGCCGGCATCACCCCGCTCGTGCGTGAGTTCGGCTCGCTCGGCTGCTCCGGCGACCTCGCCCCGCTCTCGCACTGCGCCCTCGTGGTCATGGGTGAAGGCGAGGCCTTCGGTCCCGACGGCGAGCTCTACGGCGTCGCCGGCCGCCCGACCGTCGCGGAGCTGCTCGCGGAGCACGGCATCGAGCCGGTCACGCTTGCCGAGAAGGAGGGCCTGGCCCTCGTCAACGGCACCGAGGGCATGCTCGGCATGCTGCTCATGGCCATCGCCGATCTGCGCACCTTGATGACGACGGCGGACATCACCGCGGCGCTCAGCGTCGAAGCCCTGCTCGGCACGGACCAGGTGTTCCTGCCGGAGCTGCACGCCGCCCTGCGTCCGCACCCGGGCCAGGCCGCCAGTGCCGACAACATGCTGCGGGTCCTCTCCGATTCGCCGATCGTCGCCTCCCACAAGGTGGGCGATTCCCGCGTGCAGGACGCCTACTCGCTGCGCTGCGCCCCGCAGGTGGCCGGCGCCGTCCGCGACACCGTGACCCACGCCGAGCTCGTCGCCACCCGTGAGCTGGCCGCCGCCATCGACAACCCGGTCGTCCTGCCCGACGGCCGCGTCTCCTCCAACGGCAACTTCCACGGTGCCCCGGTGGCGTACGTGCTGGACTTCCTGTCCATCGCCGTGGCGGACCTGTCCTCCATCGCCGAGCGCCGCACCGACCGCATGCTGGACCCGGCCCGCTCCCACGGCCTGCCCGCCTTCCTCGCCGGCGACCCCGGGGTGGACTCCGGCCTCATGATCGCGCAGTACACCCAGGCCGGCCTGGTCTCGGACAACAAGCGTCTGGCCGTCCCCGCCTCGGTGGACTCCATCCCGAGCTCCGCCATGCAGGAGGACCACGTGTCCATGGGCTGGCACGCCGCCCGCAAGCTGCGCAAGGCCATCGAGAACCTCCGCCGCGTCCTGGCGATCGAACTGGTGACCAGCTGCCGTGCCCTCGACATCCGCACCCAGCTCTCCGACGGCGAGCTGACCCCCGGCCCGGCCGGCGCCGCCGTGCTCGAGGTGCTGCGCGCCGTCGTCGAGGGTCCGGGCACCGACCGCTTCCTCTCGCCGGAGCTGGAGGCCGCCGACAAGCTCGTGGGCGCCGGCGCCGTGCGCGACGCCGCCGAGAAGGCCGTGGGCCCGCTCGCCTGATCCTGGGTCACCCGCTTCGCTTGCTGAGACAGTGGGTTTCCGTCGAAACAGTGTGTTGTGCGCACTGTTTCGACGGAAACCCACTGTTTCGGCGTTTAACGGGCCTTCGGGTGGATCGCGCGGACCCTCGGAACCCCTGGTTGTGGAAAATATATAGACTGGTCTATTATTTTCGTATGCCATCCAAAGGAACCCTCACCAAGGCCCGGCTCGCGGAGTCGATGCTCGAACTCATCCAGACCAGCGGCTACAGCGGCACGGGCCTGAACGCCGTCGCCGAACATGCCGCGGCGCCCAAGGGCTCGGTCTACTTCCACTTCCCCGACGGCAAGGAAGGCCTCGGTATCGCGGCGATCGAACTCGCCACGACGCAGTTCGGAACGCTCATCGCCGAAGCCGCCGCGACCGCGGGTGGCCCCGCCGACGCCGCACGGACCGCGATCGAGGCTCTCGCCGCCATCGTCGGCGAGAGCGACTTCCGGCTGGGGTGCCCCGTCTCCGTGGTGACTCTCGAAATGGGGGCGGACAGTGAACGCCTCCGCGAAGCCTGCGCCACTGCCTTCGAGTCGTGGATCGCCCCGACGGCCGCCCTGCTCGAATCCGGAGGCCTCGACGCCGAGGGGGCCCGCGCGCTCGCGACCGTCATCGTCTCGACCACGGAGGGCGCGGTGATCGTCTCCCGCGCGACCCGGAGCGTTCAGCCCCTCCTCACGGCCGCCGACATCGTGGCCGAGCTCATCAACCAGCGTCTCCAGGCCGCAGGGGGTGCACGATGACCTCGCATGGAGCATCCCGCCAGGCCCTCGTCTTCGGCGCCTCGGGTCTGATCGGCCGCCACCTGGTCCTCACCCTCGCGCGGGCCGGCGCCAACGTCACGGCGGCGGTCCGGAGTGAGGCGTCGGCGGAACGGGTCCAGCGATGGCTCACGGACCACGGCCTGACGCAGCATGTCAGCACCGTGATCGCCGACTTCGACGCCCCGGGCATCATCGCCGGCGGCGCTGCCGCGTTGCCCCACATCACCGAGATCCACAACTGCGCCGGGACCTTCCGCTTCGGCATGTCCGCCGAGGAGGCCCGCAGCGCGAACGTCGGCATCGTCGAGAAGCTCATCGACTTCGCCGCCGGCTTCCCCAAGCTGCAGCGGCTGCTGCACATCTCCGGATACCGCGTCGGGGGCCAGGACCCGGCAGAAGTTCCGTGGTCCGAGGAACGACGTGCGGAGGTGTACCGGGAGCTCGGTGGCTACGAGGCCTCTAAGGTGGAATCCGACGCCATCTTCCAGGCCCTGGCCGCGGAGCGGGGCGTCCCGTGGACGATCATGAACCCGGCCACCGTCATCGGCGACAGCGTCACCGGTGAATCGGACCAGGTCATCGGCCTCGCCAGGAACATCGAACAGCTCTGGGACCGCACCGCGGCGGCGCTCCCCGCCGGGAACACCACCTTCCTGCCCGTCCTGACGGTCGACTACATGGCGGCGTTCATGGCTGCGGCCGCCGTCGACCCTCATGCCGTGAACAAGGCCTTCTGGGTGCTCGACGACGCGACGCCGCCGCTCGCGGAGATGCTCACCCACGTGGGCCGTCACCTCGGTGGGAAGGTTCCTCGGCTGAGGATCCCGGTCAGCGTCATCAAGAAGCTCCCGCAGAGCCTCAGCAAAGTGGACCCGGAAACCCGCGGCTTCCTCTCGGACGACCGCTATCCGACCGAGTCCGCCGTCGAACTCGCCGCACGGAACGGCCTCCGCACCCCCGACGTGTTCCGGTCGCTCGACCTCTGGGCCGACCACCTGGCAGCGCATCGCTTCGGCGCCGCCATGGCGCCCGACCGGCGCTTCGTGGACGTCGCCGGCGTTCGCACCTTCGAGCTCGGCGACCGCGAGGCCTCCCGCGTGATCCTGCCCGGCCTGCCGGTCAACGCCGACACCTGGGCCGGAGTCGCCGCGGGCATCGGCGCCCGGGCCGTGGACTTGCCCGGCCTCGGCCTCAGTGGCGGGACCGGCGCCCAGGACTGGGACGAGTGGCTGCCGGCCCTGCTCCGCGGCGACGACGTCGACCTCGTCGGCCACTCGATCGGCGCGGGCGCCGCCGTGCTCGCCGCAGCGCGGTTCCCCGAGCGGGTCCGGTCCCTCACACTGGTCGCGCCGTTCTTCCTCCAGGCCCCGGGTAGCTTGTCGGCCGTCCTGAAACCGTTCGTCAGCGCGTACCTGCGGCGGACCGACGCGGTGAAGCTGTCCCGCCGCCTGACCGGGTCGGATGCGAGTGCCGTGGCTCTGGAATCCAGTGTCAGCGACCTCAAGAGGGGCGCGGCTCCCCGCGTGGCCTCGCAGCTCGCCCTCGCCGGATCGAAGCGCTGGCGGGCCGAACTCCGGGACGCGCTGGGACGGTACACGGGTCCGGTCCGCATCATCACGGGCAGCGAAGATCCGCTCGCTCCCGAGGCGCTGGAGGAACTCGAGGCGCGGGGCACCGTCGAGCTGATCACGATCCCGGGCGCGGGCCACCACCCGCAGCTGACCCACCCTGATGCCCTGACCGGGCTGGTGCGGGGCGCGGTGGCCCAGGGCACAGTGACCCAGGGCTCGCGGTCCTGACGACCCGGCAAGCCACCTCCTCTCATCGACTGCTCCATACGATGCCTGAAACGCCCGGAATAGGCCCGAAACGGCATCGTATGGAGCAGTCGATGGAGTTTTAAGGGCGAGAGGTGTTGTCAGGGCTGGTCGAGCGGCCGTCATCCCGGGCCCGGTGCAACCGTGGTTTTCCGCCGAGACCGTGCACTGAACACACGGTTTCAGCGGGAACCCACTGTTTCGGCGCGGGGCGGGTCCGGCGGCCTACAGTTGCCCCATGGGATTTCCTGCGTTGTCGCTGGTGGTGCTCGTGGCCCTGCTCGGCCCGCTCCTCGCGCTGCCCCGGAAATGGCATCTGCCGCTCGTGCTCGGGGAACTCGTGGCCGGCCTGGTGATTGGGCGGACCGGGTTCGGGCTGGTCGACGCCTCGGACGAGACCTTCACGTTCCTCGCGGATCTGGGATTCGCGCTCATCATGTTCGTGGCCGGCACGCACGTCCCCGTGCGGGACGCCCGCATCCGCAGCGCCTTGGGCCGGGGTGCGGTCCGTTTCGGCGTGACCGCGGGGGTGTCGGTGCTCCTCGGGCTCGGCATCGCCGCGCTCTTCGGACTGGCCCACGCCCCGCTCTACGCCGTGCTGCTGGCCTCGAGTTCGGCGGCGCTCGTCCTGCCGATCGTGGACGGCCTGCGGCTCGGCGGTCCTCAGGTGCTCCAGACCATCGCGGCCGTCGCCCTCGCGGACACGGCCGCCATCGTGGCGCTGCCGCTGGCCATCGACCCGGCTCACGCGCCCCGCGCAGCCCTGGGCGCGCTCGCCGTGGGGGTGTGCGCCGTCGTGCTCTTCTTCGTCCTGCGGCAGGGGGAACGGAGCGGGATCCGGCGCCGCATCCACACGGTGTCCGAGGACCGGCTGTTCGCGGTGGAGCTGAGGGTGCAGCTGGCGGTGCTCTTCGCCCTCGCCGCGCTCGCCACGCTGACGCACGTCTCGATCATGCTCGCCGGGTTCAGTTTCGGCCTGGTGGTGTCCGCGGTGGGGGAGCCCCGGCGGCTGGCGCGGCAGCTCTTCGCGATCACCGAGGGATTCCTGGGGCCGCTGTTCTTCGTATGGCTCGGGGCGTCGCTCAACATGCGGGAGCTGGCGGTGAACCCGGCCATGATCGGGCTGGGCGTCGCGCTCGGGCTGGGAGCGGTCGTGAGCCACGCGGTCGGACGGTTCCTCGGTGCGCCGCTGCCGCTCGCGGTCCTGGCCTGCGCTCAGCTCGGGGTTCCTGTGGCCGCCGCGACCATCGGCACGCAGAACCATCTGCTCGCGCCCGGAGAGGCGAGCGCTCTGATTCTCGGGGCGCTCCTGACGATCGCCGCCACCACGGTGTCCGGGGCGTTCGCGGCGAGGACTTTCACCGTGGCCGAGGACGACGCGAGCCGCCCCGCCACCACCTCGCCGTCGTCGCCGCCGGCGGGTGACGTCAGCCCTTGAGCGCGGCGCCCAGGATCGTGTCGAGGAGCCGCGCGGCGACCTTCGCGGTGCGGCCGTCGATGTCGAAGCCGGGGTTCAGCTCGGCGACGTCCACGTGCAAGAGCTTCCCGCTGGCCGCGATCTGACGGCAGACGGCGTTGATGATCTCCAGCGGCACCCCGTAGGCGGCGGGGGCGCTGACTCCGGGCGCGACGGCGGCGGGCAGCACGTCCAGGTCGATCGTCAGATAGACGACGTCCAGGCCGTCCACGAAGTCGCGGACGAAAGCCTCCGCCGCCTCGCGTGAGCAGTCCTCGTCGAGCAGGTACGTCACGCCGAGGCTGTCGGCTTCGTCGAAGAGCACGCGGGTGTTGTTCGGCCGGCTGATGCCCAGCACGGCGTAGTGCAGTTCCCGGCCCAGCGCCTTCTCCTCGTGGGCCATCTGCAGGAACGGGGTGCCGGAACTGGGGTTCTCCTCATCCCGGAGGTCGAAGTGCGCGTCCAGGTTCAGCACACCCCAGCGCGCACCCCCGGCGACCTTCGCGCTTCCGGCGACGCCCCGGTAGCTGGCGTATGCGATCTCATGTCCGCCGCCGAGGCCGACCGTCAGCGCGCCGTCGTCGATCAGCTGCGCGACCGCGGCGCCGAACCGCGCCTGGCCGTCCTCCAGCCGGTCGCCCTCCACGCGCACGTCACCGGCGTCGGCGAGCACGCGCCCGTCGTGCACGGCGAGCGGGCCGAGTGCGGCGCGGATCGCGGCGGGCCCCGCGGCGGCTCCGATGCGGCCCTTATTGCGGGCCACTCCGGCATCACTCGCGAACCCGACGACGACGGCGGGCCGCCCGAGGCCCTCGGCCTCACCCCTGCCGGCGCCCGCGTCAGCCGTGGCGGGCAGGGCCTGAACGCGCTGCCAATGGCGGGCGTGCTCAGGGCCGTCGCCATCGTGGCGACCGGTCCAGGGCTGAGGCGGGACGTCGACGGAGGGTGCGCGCAGGGTCATGGTTCCATTCCACCTGTTTCTGCATCGGAAGCCGAGAGGGTCCCGGCGGAGCGTGTCCGGGGTCCCGGACAGGGGGCGTCCTCAGCGGTGCCGCGCCCGCAGCAGGGCGATCAGCTCGTTGAGGCCGAGCCCGGACTTCCGGCCGGCCTGGAGAAACGCATCTGCGGCGCGGTTCAGGCCGTCGTCGACGACCCGGTCCCGCGGCGCGACCCGGGTGCCCTGGCCGCGCATCGTGACGATCATGCCCGCGGCCTCAAGGGCGGCGTAACTGCGGGCGACGGTGCCGGGGGAGAGGGCCAGATCGGAGGCGAGCTGCCGGATCGGAGGCAGGCGCTCGCCGACGGGCAGTGCCCCGAGCATGATCTGGGCCGCGATCTGCTCCCGGACCTGCTCGAAGACGGGGACGGGACTCGTGACGTCGATGGTGATGAGCATCTAAGCCGCCTGAAGCGCGGGTTGGGGCAGGATGGCGGAACGGACCCTGACGGTCTGGTGGGCCACGCGGACCGCAGCGACCGTCCAGAGAATGACCGCTGCACCTTGAAGAGCCATGCCGAACGCACCTGCCGGCGCCCCGAATGCGGTGCCCCCGTCGGCTCCGATGGTCTGGAACAGTGGTCCGAGCATCCAGAGCAGGACGCCGATCTCGGAGAGAAGACCTGCCTCGAGGACCCGCAGGACGAGTTCACCGAGCCGACCACGCCAGACGATGTCCTGCGTCGGGTCGGTGAAGAGTACTGGAAGCAGGTTGACCCGGCGCGCAGCGAGCCAGGAACTGAGATAGAGGAGCGGGAGCAACCCGATCAAGCTGAAGGTGAACAGCCAGCCTGGATAGGGCTGAACGATCACCGGCCCCTGGCTCGACACGTACGTGTAGGCCGTGAAGAGGCCATCCTCGGCAGCGGATGAACCTTGTCCGAGGATGATGGAGCCGACGATGATCACCGTGCCCAGGAGCACGAGCCGGATGAAGCGATCCGGTGTGAGCGCTGCGACCGGAGGCCGGGGCGTGAGGCTGGCCGAACGGACCGCGGGCATCGCGCCTTTATCGCGAGACCGCACGCCCAGGTCCATCAGCATCAGGATCGCTGCCAGCCCCGGCGCGCAGGCGACGGGGAGGCCGTGCCAGGTGGGCATGGTCGTCGTGAAGATCCAGGCCATCGCAGTCATCATGCTGAGATCGCCCGCCGCGGCGAGTGCCATGGAACGAAAGTGTGAACGCGGATGCGGCCGCTTTTCCACCCAATACGCGAACTGCGTCAGTGCTGCCCCGGCGAGTAAGAACACCCAGTACATGACATCCCCCTTGTATCCGCAGACTGGTACAAAGCCATTCTGCTTGTACCAGTCGAGAGATACAAGTGGCGGGCCGACCCCGGCCTCTTCCTTGCGTGCTCACGTGTTGCGTGCTCAGTAGTTGCGGGTTCCGGGCCCGAACACCCGCAACAACTGAGCACGCAACTCAGGCGGACGGCCTCAGCGCTCCGCGACGAACCTCCGGCTCACTGCGATGTCCTGGTCGCCCAGCCCGGATTCCACGATCTCGTCGAAGGCTGCCCGCAGGGTCGGCAGGAGGACCGGGCGGGTCCCGGTCGCGTCGGCGATCTCGGCGGCGGAGGCGAGGTCCTTCACCATGTACTTCGCGACGCCGGACGGGGAGTCGTCGCCGGTGACGAGTTTCTCGCGGCGCGAGTCGAGCAGCCGGGACCCCGCGTACCCTCCGGCGAGCAGCCCCCACATCTTGTCGAGGTCGATGCCCGAGCGGTCCGCCAGGACCGTCGCCTCGCCGAGCGCGAGGATCGTCGCGGAGACGACCATCTGATTGCACGCCTTGGCGACCTGTCCCGCGCCGAGCGGCCCCAGGTGCACCGGGTTGCCGCAGGGGGCCAGCAGCTCCGTCGCCAGGGACGCGTCGTCGTCGGCGCCGCCGAGCATGATCGAGAGCGTGGCGGCCTTCGCGCCGTCCTCGCCGCCGGAGACGGGGCAGTCGACGACGCGGACGCGCCCCTCGGTCTCCGCGCTCAGTCGCTCGGCCAGGGCCCGGACGCCGGTCGCGGAGCTGGTGGAGCCGATCAGGAGCAGCAATCCACTGTCCCGGACGCCGGCCAGGAGTCCGTCCTCTCCGGACAGGACCTCCTCCAGCTGGGGGAGATCTGGGAGCATGACCAGGAGGGCGTCGACCGACGCGGCGAGTTCGCGCGGTGTCTCCGCCCAGCTGGCGCCGGCCTTCACGAGGTCCGGCTGAGGGCGGCGGGCGGTGATCGTCAGGCTTCCATGGCTGTCGAGCAGGTGCCGGGCCATGGGCGCCCCCATGGCGCCGAGCCCGATGATGCCGAGTGTCGTGTGGGTCATGAGGCCAGCTTAAGGCAAATCCAATATTTCGAACAGTGTTCAACTGGTTGAATTCGCGTTACCCTTGGAGAAGTTGTGTGCCCCGTCACGGGGCGACGTCCGGACTGCCGCAAAGAAGGGGACACCATGTCTGAGAAAGCCCGCGCCGTCGTCGCGGTCCCGCTCTCCGAGGAGCACTGCCAGCTGATCGAGCGTCTGGAGCCGCGCCTCGACGTGATCCGGCAGCACGAGCTGTACCACCCCATGCGCGGCGCGGCCGACTGGTCCGGCGACCCCGACCACGTCCGCTCCGACGAGGAACAGCGCGCCTTCGAGCAGCTGGTCGACTCCGCCGAGTTCCTCTTCGGCATCCCCGACGTCGACGCCGCGGCTCTGACGCGCACCGTCGCCGCCAACCCGGCGCTCCGCTGGGTGCACACCACGGCGGCCGGCGGCGGCAGCCAGGTCAAGGCGGCCGACCTCCCCTCCGAGGCGCTCGAGCGGATCACCTTCACGACGTCGGCCGGCGTCCATGGCGGCCCGCTCGCCGAATTCGCGGTGTTCGGCGTCCTCGCGGGCGCCAAGTCGCTGCCCCGCCTCCAGGCACAGCAGCGCGACCGCGAGTGGAGCGACCGCTGGGAGATGAAGCAGCTCGACGAGATGACCGTGCTCGTGGTCGGGCTCGGTGGGATCGGCGCCGAGTGCGCACGCCGCTTCAAAGCCCTGGGCGCGACCGTCTGGGGGACCACCCGCAGCGGCGAGCCCGTCGAAGGTGTGGACCGTCTCATCCCGGTCGAGGAGCTGGCGCAGGCCGCGGCCGAGGCGGACGCCCTGGTCGTCACCCTCCCGGGCACCGAGCAGACGCATCACCTGGTGGGCCACGAGGTCCTGGGGAACATCAAGCCGGGCGCGATCGTCAGCAACGTCGGCCGCGGCACGGTCATCGACGAGGAGGCCCTGCTGGCCGCCCTCGACAGCGGCCGCGTGTCCTTCGCCGCCCTGGATGTCTTCGAAGTGGAGCCCCTGCCGGCCGATTCTCCGCTGTGGGATCGCGACGATGTGCTCGTCAGCCCCCACACCGCGGCGCTGAACTCCAAGGAGGAGGAGCGGATCGCGCGCCTCTTCGCCGAGAACGCCACGCGGCTGCTGGACGGGCGGCCATTGCGTAATGTGGTCAACACCGTGGAGTTCTACTGAGGGTTCCCGCGGCTTCAGCCCCCGACCATCGCGTCCTGACCACCTCTTTAAGGGAGACCTCCATGGCCGAGCCCGCCGCCGTCGACGTTCCGGACCGCGTGACGCGCGATCCTGCGCCGGCCGTCACCCGCAGCCTGAAGATCCTGGGCGTGCTCGCCGAGGCCGACGGTCCGCAGACGCTGACGGAGATCGCGACGGCGCTCGGGCTGGCCAAGTCCTCCACCATGAACCTGTGCCTCGCGCTGGAGGACGGCGGCATGATCCAGCGGGTTCCCGCGGGGTACCAGCTGGGCCGGCGCAATGCGGAGCTGGGCGGGGCCTTCGCTGCGCAGTTCAACCAGATCCGTGAGTTCTACGCGGTCTGTGAGGCCTCCCCGGTGCTGCGTCACGAGGTGGTGCAGGTGGCGATGCTGGACGACCACGACGCCCTCTATCTCGCCCGGCATGAGGGGTCACGGACGGTTCGCTTCGGCACGCCGCTGGGCTCCCGGATCCATGCGGCGTTCAGCGCCACAGGCAATGCCCTGCTGATGGTCATGGAGGACTCGCGGGTGGAGGAGATCATGTCCGATCAGGTCCCGTTCCCGCGAGCCTCCGAGAACAGCGTCCGGGAGATGCCGGAGCTCCTGGAGAAGCTCGCCGCCGCGCGGGCCCGGGGGTACGCCCTGGATCCGGGTGAGGGCATGCAGGGCCTGTATGGCGTCGCAGTGCCACTCGAGGGCTGGGCCCCGGGTGATCCGCCTCTGGCCCTCGGTGTGGCGATCCAGGAGGCCCGGGCGACGCCGGAGCACATCGAACGCGTCGCGGACGCCCTCCGGGACGCCGCCCGACGGCTGACCAACCCCCTGGGCGCCTCGGCCCGGAAGTAGGCTGCGCCGCCGCCCGCGGGTTGCTGCCACCCGCGGGTCGCTCGCCGGGCCCCGCGCCTGCGCACTCCCGCGTCTCTGCGGCCTCCGCGTTTTTGGGGCGTCGGTGTTTTCGCGGCCTCCGTGCCGTTATGGCTCCCGCTGGCCGCTGACCACGCTGTCGAAGGGCCGATCTCGCTACCCGGTGTCGCGAGTTCGGCCGTTTCGTAGCGAGTTCGGCGCATCCGCCGGCGCATCCCCGCATCGACCGGCGCGACGACGGCGGCGCCCCCAGCGCCGTGCCCCTCGCCGCGCTGCCGCTCGCCGTCGTCGTGCTCACCGGCGCTTCGCCGCCGAGCCACGCCACCATCCCCTTTTCGAACGCCCCTGTGGCATCCACCACACAATTTCTGTTCAAAGTATTGAACCGGGTTCAAAGGGTTGGTAATCTCGATCACAGGCCGCAGCGCATCGACGCGCCGGCAACCACGTTTCAGCCAATCAAAGGAGATGGCAGTGACCACTCAGGACTCGGTCCAGCATCCGGGGTCTTCGGACCCGGACTACGCCAAGAACCTCCAGCGCGCCACCCTGGCCTCCAGCGTCGGAAGCGCCCTCGAATATTTCGATTTCGCCCTGTACGGCCTGTCCACGGCCCTGATCTTCAACCTGCTGTTCTTCCCGCAGGGTGATCCGGCCATGGCGACCGTCGCGGCGTTCGCCACCTACGGCGTCGGCTTCCTGGCGCGGCCGTTCGGCGGCCTGTTCTTCGGCCGCCTCGGCGACCGGCTCGGCCGCAAGTGGGTCCTGGTGGTGACGATCCTGCTCATGGGCGGCGCCTCCACGGCCATCGGATTCCTCCCCACCTATGACGCCATCGGCATCTGGGCCCCGATCCTCCTGGTGACGCTCCGCCTGCTCCAGGGCTTCGGCGCCGGCGCCGAGCAGGCCGGGTCCACCGTCCTGATGGCCGAGTACGCCCCGGTCAAGCGCCGCGGCTTCTTCTCCGCCCTGCCGTTCATCGGCATCCAGGCGGGCACCCTGCTCGCCGGTCTGGTCTTCAGCGCCATCTCGCTGCTGCCCAAGGATCAGCTCATGACCTGGGGCTGGCGTGTGCCGTTCCTGATGTCGTTCCTGCTGATCATCGTGGCCATCCTCATCCGCACCAAGCTCCGCGAGACCCCCACCTTCGTCGTGCTGGAGAAGCACGAGCAAGTCCAGGACAAGCCCGTCAAGGAGATCTTCACCAAGGGCCTGCCCGGCGTGATCGTGGGCATCGGCCTGCGCATGGCCGAGAACGGCGGCTCCTACATGTTCCAGACGCTGGCTCTGAGCTTCTTCGTCTCCGTGGTCGGCAAGAACGCGGACAAGGGCTTGCTGGCCTGGGGCGTCACCCTCGGTTCGCTCATCGGCGTGTTCTCCGTGCCGTTCGCAGGCGCCCTCTCGGACCGCTTCGGACGCCGCACCGTCTACCGCTTCGGCGCCGTCTTCATGCTGCTGTACTCGTTCCCGGCCTGGTGGCTGCTGTCCCTCGGCAACCACGCGCTGGCGATCGCCGTCGTCGCCGTCGGCATCGGCGTGGCCGTGAACACCATGCTCGGCCCGCAGTGCGCCATGCTCCCCGAGCTCTTCGGCAACAAGCACCGCTACCTGGGCGTGGCTATGGCCCGCGAGATCTCCGCAGTGCTGGCCGGCGGCCTGGCCGGTGTGCTGGGCGCCTACATCATCGCCGTGAGCAACGGCAACTGGCTCCTGCTGGCCGTGTACATGGCGACCCTTGCCCTCATCACCACCTGCTCGACGTTCCTGGTCCCGGAGACGCTGCGCCGTGACCTCCTCCGCACCGACGACGCCGTCAAGGTCTCCCGCACCGAGGCCGGCGACGGTGTGGAAGCCACCACCCAGCGCCTGGTAAGGGTTGAAGCATGAGCACTCCCACAGGAATCTCCGCTTTCAGCCTTGAGGGCAGGACCGCCCTCGTGACCGGATCCAGCCAGGGCATCGGCCGCACCCTTGCGGAAGGGCTCGCCGCGGCGGGGGCCACCGTGGTCGTCCACGGACGTGACGCGGCGAAGGCCGCCCGAGCCGCGCAGGAGATCGCCGCGGCCACCGGCGCCACGACGCGCAGCGTGACCTTCGACGTGACCGATGCCGCCGCCGTCGACGCCGGCATCGCCGAACTGGAGGCGGATCTCGGCACGCCGGACATCCTCGTGAACAACGCGGGTATCCAGCGCCGGTCCCCGATCGGCGAGTTCAGCGACGAGGACTGGGACGCCCTGCTGGCGACCAACCTCTCCAGCGCCTTCTACCTGTCCCGGCGCGTCAGCCGCGGCATGGTGGAGCGGGGGAGCGGCAAGCTCATCCAGATCGGCAGCGTGCAGAGCCAGCTGGCCCGGCCCGGCATCGCGCCCTACTCGGCCACCAAGGGCGCGATCGTGATGCTGACCAAGGGTCTCTGCGCGGACCTGGCGCCGCTCGGCATCCAGGCCAACGCGATCGCCCCCGGCTACTTCGCCACCGAACTCACGCAGGCCCTCGTGGATGACGAGAAGTTCTCCTCCTGGGTCCGCGGCCGCACCCCCGCGGGCCGCTGGGGCGACACGAAGGACCTCGTGGGCGCGCTCGTCTTCCTGGCAAGCTCCGCCAGCGACTTCGTCAACGGCCAGACGCTGTTCGTCGACGGCGGCATGACGGCGGTCGTCTGATGCGGCTCGCCCGCCTGGCCACCGCGTCTTCGCCGCACGACGCCGCGTCTTCGCCGCACGACGGCGCGGCCCGCTGGGTCCGTGCCGAGGGCGCCGCCTGGGTGCCGGTCGAGGACCCTTTCCTCGCCTTCGCGCGCGGCGAGGATCCCGCGTACCTTCCCGGTGGGACGGTGACCGGGGATCTCCTGCCCCCGTGCGAACCGCTCCTGGTGATCGGCATCGCCCAGAACGGCCCGGAGCACCACAGTCCGGTGCAGGCCTGGCTCAAGAGCCCCCGGACCGTCGTGGCGAGCGGCACCCCGGTGGCACTGCGCCGCGACGCCGGGGTTCCCGCGATCGAGGGCGAGATCGCCGTCGTCATCGGCAAGGACACCGACGGTCTGACGGCGGAGAACGCCCACGAGTACGTGCTCGGTGTGACGGCCGTGAACGATGTGTCGAGCCCGGACCGCGCCGTCCTGGATCCCCGGAACTTCGAGGGCAAGGGCGGCGCGGGATACACCCCGCTGGGTCCGTGGATCGACACCGACGCCGGGATCGATGAGGTGCCGATGACGGTCCGGATCGACGGGGTCGAGCGCGTGTCCACGGGAACGTGGGACCTGCCCGCCTCGATCCGGGAGTGCCTGGTCTATGTGACCCACTGGCTGCGGCTTGGCCCGGGCGACGTGATCATGACGGGCGCCCCGCGTTCCAACTTCAGTGTGGAGCCGGGGGCGTTCGTGGAGATCGAGGTGGCGGGCATGGTCCTGGCCACCCAGACCGGCTGAGTCACTGCCGGCTGAGTCCTTCCGGCGGAGTCACTTCCGCGGACATCCGGCCGAGTTCGTGGGTTTCGGGTGAGTTCGTGGATTTTGCCCGCGAACTCACCCGAAACCCACGAACTCAGCGGACCCCGGACGGCGCCAGAGCACGGGGACGGAGAACATTGCGACCATGAGGAAAGAACATGACTGAGAACCTGGGAGTGGTGGCCCACGCCGCCGAGGACCTGCGCATCGAGGCGCTGCCGGAACCCGTCCCTGCGGCGGACGAGGCCGTGGTCGAGATCGCCTTCGGCGGGGTCTGCGGATCCGATCTGCACTATTGGAAGCACGGTGCTGCCGGTGCGTCGATCCTGCGCGAACCCATGATCCTGGGCCATGAGGTGTCCGGGACCGTGGTGCAGACCGCGGCGGACGGTTCGGGCCCGGCGGTGGGAACCCGCGTGGCCGCTCACCCGCTGACCCCGCTCGGCGACGGCGTCACCCCGTACCCGGAGGACCGCCCGAACCTCGCCCCCGCCTCCACCTACCTCGGCTCGGCCATGCATCTCCCGCACACGCAGGGCGCCTTCGCCCGTCGCGTCGCCCTGCCGGCCCGCATGCTGCACACCGTCCCGGATGGCCTCTCGCTCGAGGTGGCGGCCCTGGCCGAACCGGCGGCCGTCGCCTGGCACGGCCTGGAGCGGGCCGGCGACGTCCGTGGCAAGCGGGTGGCCGTGATCGGAGCAGGGCCCATCGGGCAGCTCGTGATCGCCGCCGCGTTCCACCATGGCGCCTCCGAGGTCATCGCGACAGACCTGTTCGACGTCCCGCGGGCCATCGCGGAACAGCACGGGGCACGGACCCTGGACGCGCGTGACGCCGACGCCATCGCCCAGCTGCACGCCGACGTCGTGATCGAGTCCAGCGGCACGGTGCCCGGCCTCTCCGCGGCGATCTCCGCGGCCGTGCGGGGCGGGACCGTCGTGATGCTCGGCCTGCAGCGCGCGGGGAACATCGAGGTGCCCATGGCGACGGCGATCACGCGGGAACTCACGTTGACCGGTTCGTTCCGCTTCGCCGGCGAGTTCGACGCGGTCCTGGAGGCACTCGGAGACGGCAGCCTCCGCACGGACGGGATCGTGACCCACGTGGTTCCGGCGGCCGACGCGCTGGAGGGCTTCGCCACGGCGGCGGACGCCTCGGTCTCGTCCAAGGTGCTGCTCGCCTTCTGACCCCCCGAACCGCCAGTAGGTGCCCGTATCCGACGTGGATACGGGCACCTACTGGCGGTTCGCGAGCGGCCGAGAGCCGCGCCGAGATCAGCGGTGCGGGCGGTGCGGAATGTAGCGGGGGATGTAGCGGGCGAGGACTCCGGCGCCCACGAGCGCGAGGACGCCGATCACGCCACTCGCCAGGGATAGCGAGATCGTGGCGAGCGCCGCGATCAGCAGGGGCGACGCCGCCTGGCCGGCGTCGCTGGAGAACCGCCAGGCGCCCAGGAACGCGGCCGGATTGTCCTTCGGCGCGAGGTCCGCGCCCAGCGTCATGACGATCCCGCTGCCCATCCCGTTCGCGACGCCCAGCACGAAGGTGACCGCGGTGAACCAGGCTTCGCGGCCGGGGACGTCGTGGAGGAAGGCCAGCGCGAGGAAGCCGATCCCCAGCCCGACCATGCACGGCATGACGCTCCACAGCCTGCCGCGCCGGTCCATGAGCTGCCCGCTCGTGTAGAACAGGGCGAACTCCAGGCCGCCTGCGAGGCCGATCACCAGCGCCGTGTGGGCCTCGCTCATGCCGATGCTGAGCGCCCACAGGGGCAGGAGAGTGATCCGCGCGGCGCGGGTCGCGCCCACGAGCGCCACGCCGGAGCCCATCCGGACCAGGATGGCCCGGTTGGCATGGATCGTGCGGAAGAGCCCCGGACGTGGCGCCGCTTCGGCGACGGACGGCGGCGGGCCGACCTGCTTCTCCGGGTCCGGCAGCACCAGCAGCGCGACGACGGCGGACGCGCACCCGATCGCGAAGATCCAAAACGCAGCCTGCGGGGTGCCGGTGCCCGCGATGACGGCCGCGGCGATCAGCGGGCCGATGAACCACCCGGCCCGGAAGATGCCGCCGAGTGCGGAGAGGGCTCTGGCCCGGTACCGCAGCGGGACACGGGTCGTCATGAACGCGTGACGGGCCAGGGCGAACACCGACGTGGCGAGTCCGATCAGCAGCACGCCGATCATGAGCGTCCACGGCGCCGTCGCCAGCAGACTGAGGGCGATGCCGGTCAGGGCGAGCCCTGCCGCGCCGATCATCGAGGTCCGTTCCCCGAAACGCGCCACGAACCAGCCCGCCGGGATGTCCCCGAGGAGTTCGCCGACCACCACCATCGCGGCGATCACGCCGGCGAACGGAAGGGAGGCACCCAGCGCATGCGCCATGACGGGGATCATGGGCAGCACGGCGCCCTCACCTGTGGAGAACAGGATCGTGGGCAGGTAGACGGAGAGGGCGACGGACCGGAAGTTGAAGGGCTGTTCGGCAACTGTCATGGCTTTTCCACCCTACGCCCGCTGCGAGCCGCACTCTGTCGCGGGACCTCCCGACGCCGCGGGCCCCCACGCCCCGCCGTGAACCACCGCCTCAACGCCGCGAGCCGCCAGCAAGTGCCCGAATCCGTGGCGGATAGGGCCACCTACTGGCGGCTCGCGTGGGGGAGTACGCTCGGGGCTTACTTGACCCCGAGGACCTGCTCGATCACGCCGATGCCGAAGAACAGCACGAAGGCGGCGGCGACCACCCAGAGGAGCGGGTGGACCTCCTTGGCGCGGCCCTGTGCGGAACGCAGCACCACGTAGGCGATGAAGCCGGCGCCCAGGCCGTTCGCGATCGAGTACGTGAAGGGCATGAGGGTGAACGTCAGGAAGGCCGGGATCGCGATGCCCCAGTCGCTCCAGTCGATCCGGGACACCTGGGAGACCATCATGAAGCCGACCACCACGAGCGCGGGGGCCACGGCCTCGAACGGCACCAGGTTGATCAGCGGCGTCAGGAACATCGAGGCCAGCAGCAGCAGGCCGGTGACGATCGAGGCGAAGCCGGTCCGGGCGCCCTCGGCGATGCCGGCGCCGGACTCCACGAAGATCTGGTTCGAGGACACCGAGGAACCGCCACCGGCGATGGCGCCGAAGGCATCCACGATCAGGACGCGGTCCACGTTGGGGATCTCGCCGTTCTCATCGACGTTCCCGGCCTCGTTCGCCAGGCCGACCATGGTGCCCATGGCGTCGAAGAAGATGGACAGGAGGATCACGAAGGCCATCAGCAGCGCGGCGATGGCGCCCATGTGCTGGAAGGCGCCGACGGGGTTGGCCTTGCCGATCAGGGAGAGGTCCGGCAGACCCCACTCGGTGAAGTGCGGGGCCACGAGGGACCAGCCGGCAGGGTTGTGGTTCTTGCCATCGGAGCTCGGCCCGATGTGCAGGGTGTACTCAAGGATCACGGACAGCACGGTGGAGGCGATGATACCGATCAGGATCGCACCCTTGACCTTGCGGACCAGCAGCACGACGGTCAGCAGCAGACCGAAGACGAACACCAGGGTGGGCCAGCCGAGCAGCTTGCCGTCGAAGCCCAGGCCCACCGGCACGGTGGTCCCGGCGACGTCGGGGATACGGCGGACGAACCCGGCGTTGACCAGGCCGATCAGGGCGATGAAGAGGCCGATGCCCACCACGATCGCCGTCTTGAGCCCCTCCGGGACGGCCTTGAACACGGCGGTCCGGAAGCCGGTGAGCACCAGCACCATCATGGTCAGACCGGAGAGCAGCACCAGACCCATGACGTCGGGCCAGGCCAGGCCCGGGGTGGTGGCGATGGTGACCGCCACGAAGGCGTTCACGCCCAGGCCGGTGGCGAGGGCGAAGGGGTGCTTGGCCCAGGCGCCCATGAGGATCGTCAGGACACCGGCTACGAAGGCCGTGACGGCGGCGACGCTGGTGAAGCCCAGGATGTCGCCGTTGGCGTCCTTGCCGGACAGGATGAGGGGGTTGAGGACCACGATGTAACTCATGGCGAAGAAGGTGGCGAAGCCGCCGCGGATCTCGCGGGAGTAGCTGGAGCCACGCTCGGAGATCTTGAAGTAGCGGTCCAGTGCGGAACCGGCTTTGAACATGGGGATGCCTTCCAGGGAATTTGCTGGGGATTTCCGAGAAAATCATATTCCCCTCAGGGCAACACTTGAAAAGCGGCATAGGGTGGTGTAGGAATCTACGGCTCTTCGGCCGCCCGGACCGCACCCCTTCAGGAGACTCTTCATGCCCAGCCAGCCCCAGTTCACGACGGCGACGGCCACCCTGGCGCAGGCACCCTCACCGGCCGCCCGGGGAGGGGTGGTGCGGAGGGCCGGGCTCGCCGTCGTCGCACTGCTCGGGGCGGTGCTGCTGACGCTGGGGTTCGCCGCGCCCGCCTCGGCTCACGACGTCCTGGAAGGGACCACGCCGAAGAACGGGCAGAAGGTGGGCGCTGCGCCGGACAAGGTGACGCTGACGTTCTCGAACAACCCCATCGCGATCGGTTCCGAGATCGTCGTGAAAGACGCCTCCGGGGCCAACTGGGCCGAGGGTGGTGTGGACATCCTGGACAACGTCGTCACTCAGAAGCTCAAGCCGGGTGCTCCGGCCGGGACCTACACCGTGCAGTGGCGCGTGGTCTCCTCGGACTCGCACCCCATTGAGAACACCTTCTCCTACGTCGTGACCACCGGTTCCGCGGCGACCGCCCCGGGCGCCTCCACGGCCGAGCCGCTCCAGACCAAGACCGAGGCTCCTCAGCAGCAGGCCGACGCCGAGCCGTTCCCGGTCATGATCGTGGTGTTCGGCGTCGTGGCCGTCATTCTGCTGGTGATCGTCGGCGTGCTGGCTCGCCGCAAGCTCGGTCGAGGCTCCGAAGAGTCCTGACGGCCCTGCCCTCATGAGGGGCGGCACCCGTCACAGTGCCGGGGGATGCTACTGCTGCTGCTCCGGTCGCGGCGTGGCCTCGGGAGCCTGTTGCTCTGGGCCCTGCTGCTCTGAGCCCTGTTGCGCGGGGCCCTGCTGCTCTGAGCCCTGTTGCGCGGGGCCCTGCTGGGTCGGCGCCGCCGGCTGGCTCTGGTCCGATTGCGGGGGCTGGCCGGGCTGCTCACTCGGAGCGGACGGACGCGGCGCGTCCGGGGCGGCCTGCTGGGCTCCGGAGGGCTGCTGCCAGCCCTGACCTGCCTGCTGGGTCCATTCCTGACCCGGTTGCTGCCCATACTGCTGCTGCCCGTACTGCCCCTGCTGTCCATACTGCCCCGCCTGGGGGTACGCCTGCGGCTGGGCCTGCTGCGGGTAGGCGTCTTGCGGGTAACCCTGCTGCGGGTAGCCCGCCTGCGGGTAAGCATTCTGCGGGTAACCGGTCTGCGGATACTCCTGCTGCCACTGCTGCGGGTAGGCGGTCGGCTGCCCCTGCTGAGGCTGCTGCGCATAGCCGTTCCACTGAGGAGCCTGGGTCCACTGCTGCTGGGCGTACTCCTGCGGAGGAAGCTGGTCCGCGGGCGGCTTCGGCTCGAAGGCCCGGAGCACCAGGGGGATGACCAGACCCACGATGGCGATCAGCGAGGTCGCCCCCGCCGTGCGCCACCACCAGGACGGCCAGTCCATCGCCGGGAAGGCCGCCGGGAGGACGAGTTCCACCACGGTCAGCCACGCGAACACGAGAGTGGCCATCGACGAGATCCGCACGCCGGTCTTGCTCGCACCCGTGATGAACCGAGGGACGTAGAGCTGAGTGAGCAGCAAGGCCACCCGCACGAGCAGGATCATGGAGACGAACCGGGCGATCTGACCCGTCCACACGGTGGCGCTGGCGGTGTCCGCCGGCTGAAGCCAGCCATTCCAGATCTTGAGGAGGCCGATCGCCAGGAGCACCACGTTGAGAATGGTCGAGACGGCCAGGTACCAACGATTGCGGCCTTCGGGCATGCTGCCGTCCAGCACCACCGCGCCGGCGAACAGCCCGACCAGAAGGAGGGTGAGCCAGGCACGCCCGGCGACATTGGCCTGGTCGCCCAGGATGATGAAGATCCCGCCCAGCACGGCCGCGGCCACGAGCATGGTGATCGAGAGGCCGAGTGCGATCGTGGCGGTGCGTGAGCGTTGGCGTGCCGGAGGGGCGGGGTGTGTCATGAGCGTCTCCTGGTGCTAGTCCCCGTCAGCTTATCTAAAGACGATGGCCTTTCGATAGTGGATCCGCACTATGTGTACAGGAACCTGAGAGCCCTGTGGACAGCCGCGGTTCAGGCGGGCAGGCGCTGAGCCCCGACGGCGATCGCGTTGCCGACCAGACGGGCCTGATGGAGCACTTCCCGGTGTCCTGCAGACACCTGCTGACCCACTCCCACCAGGTAGATGCCCACGTGGCGGAGGGCCGTCGCCATGTTGTCGCTCGTCTCCTGCCCGACGGCCTTGAGGAACTGCCGCACACGACGCCGCCCGGAGACCCCCGTGATCACGACCGAATCGCAGATGATCAGGCCGCCCGGGGTCGGAAGTGCCCAGCGGCGGGAAGCCGCTTCGCCCGGCACGGCGGACGACCGGGGCGCCCCATGCGCCGGAGCCGCCGGGTTCAGGGCATCGGCCACCACACCGCGTCGGACGTCCAGCTGATGGCACTTGGCGTAGCCGTGGAGCTGACGCAGGATGTCCCGGCGCTCGCGGTGGGAGGCCGGATCGCCGATGGCGACCCGTTCGAGTTCCTCCGTGGTGGCGTGCCGCAGGGATCCTGCCGCGACGGGGTCCCCCTGATGCAGGCCATCGATCACCACGACCGCCATGCCCTTGCGGTGCAGCTGCGTCGCGACCGCCAGTCCGCCCATCCCGGTGCCGACCACCACCACGTCGGTGACGGTGATGACGCCTTCCGGAGGCCCGCCGGACACTCTGCTGGCACTGCGTGGCATTCGATCCTCCTTCGGTGCGGCATGGGTGCCCGGCGTGACGCACGGGCGGGGGAGTCCCGGTCAGGCCGGAACGGTCAACGCGCAGAAAAGACCCAGGGAATCTTCACGATTCACCATGGGTCCCCTCCCACTGTGCAACTGAGAATACTCCGCTCGGGGTCACCTGAACAGGGTGCCGGAAGGCTGATGTGAAGCATTTCGTGAACGGTACCGGATGACCCGTTTCGGTCCGCGCGGGCGGTCCGCTCCGGCGCCTCGGCTGCGACCCGTGGAACCGCGGTTCAGCGGGCCACCGCGAGCCCTCCGTGGGCGCCCGGCCCGGCCCGTGGACGAGCGCCGGAATGCCCTCCGGCGTCGGCGTTTCTTGAAACGACCAGCACAAACGGCAATAGTGGGACATAAGCCAGCGTGGGTGGTAGGAGAGCTGCAGGGACCGTCTCCGCAGGCCGCCCACAGCGATGAGGAGGCGAGAGTCGTGAGCACGGATACGCCGGAGACAGCACCGCAGGGAATCCACGGCGGGGTGATCGTGGGAGTGGACGGGTCCGAACACGGACAGTGCGCTCTGAGCTGGGCCGCCCGCGAGGCGGAACGGCGCCGGACCACCCTCCATCTGATCACCGCCTATTCAGTGCCCATCTACGCGGCTTCGGGCCTGGACGGCGGGTACGCCGCCGTCGACGACTCCGTCATCCGGCAGGGTGCGGAGAGCGTTCTGAAGGATGCGCTGGAGCGCATCAAGGACTTCGACATCGACGTCGACGCGTCGGTCGAGAACGGCGACGCCTCGGGCGTCCTGCTGGAACTCGGGCGCGAGGCGGATCTGCTCGTGGTCGGCAGCCGGGGCCGGGGAGGGTTCGTCGGACGCCTGCTCGGCTCGGTGAGTTCCGCCCTGCCCGCCCACGCGAGCTGCCCCACGGTCGTGGTGCCCATGATCTGCGCCGGCCGTTTCGGCCAGGACGTGACGGACAAGCATCTGAAGGCCGAGCTCGCCAAGAATCCTCTGGAACCCGTGAAGCCCCGCGTCGTGGTCGGCGCGGACGGTTCCGACCAGGCCCGGGTCGCCGTGCTGGAGGCCGCGGCACAGGCCCAGCGGCTCGGCGTCGAACTGCAGATCCTCTGCGCCGTGCCGCAGTACAGCGGAAGCCTGGCCTGGGTCCCCGCGGCGATGGACCGTGAGGCGATCTTCGCGGACATCCAGGTACAGCTCGACGCCGGCGTGCTCTGGCTCAAGAGCCACTTCCCGGAACTCGAGATCACCACCCGCCTGGTGGACGGCTCACCCGTGGAGGTCCTCGTGGACGCCAGTCGGGATTCCGAGCTCGTGGTGGTGGGCACGCGCGGCCGTGGCGGATTCGCCGGCATGCTGCTGGGCTCGACATCGGATGGCGTCCTGCACCATGCGCAGGGACCGGTCATGGTGGTGCCGGACCGGGATGATCCGCGGCTCGCCGATCGCGCCAGCTTCGGTCCGGTGCTGGGCGGCTGACGGCTCGCGGACTTCGAGAACCGCCGGCATGACGAAGGCCCGGCCTTTCCGTGGAGTTCCACGGAAAGGCCGGGCCTTCGTCATCGCCGCTGAGAGCGGACGCTGGTCAGATCGCGCCGGAGCCGATCACCAGTACCGGGCCGCGGTCGGCCAGAGCTGCATGCCGATCATCCAGTCGATGCGCGACACGGTGATGCCGGAACCCGGGTTCAGGGCGTTGACCACCTGGCCGCCGCCGATGTAGATCCCTACGTGGTAGAACGATCCGCCGTCACCCCAGAAGATGAGGTCGCCGGGCTGCCACTGACCCATGGGGATGTACCGCGGAGCGGAGAAGTACTGATCGGTGGCCGTACGCGGCATGTACACGCCCGCGGCGGCGAAGGCCGCACTCGACAGGCCGGAGCAGTCGTAGCCCACCGGGCCGTTGCCGCCCCAGACGTACGGGCCGCCCACCTTGGACATCGCGAAATTGATGGCCGTCTGGGCCGCGCTGCCACCGGGCGACGGCGGTGGCGGCGTGACGACGGGAGGCTTCGGAGCCGGCGGCTGAGGCGCAGGGGGCTGGGGTGCGGGTGGCTGCGGCGCAGGCGGCTGGACCACCGGCGGACGGGGAGCCGGCGGCTGCGGTGCGGGTGGCTGGGGTGCCGGTGGCTGGACCACGGGAGGCTGCACGACCGGCGGCTGGGGCTGCGACGGCCGGCCGCCGGAATTTCCGCCGGAATTCCCACCAGAGTTACCAGCAGAGTTACCGCCCTGGGCCGGCTGCTGCGGCGTCGGGAGCGGCTGCTGCGCCGCGCGGTCCTGGAGAGCCTTCAGCGCGGCCGCGGCACGCTGCTGCTCCAGCCCCTGGACGCGCTGCGTCTCGAGGGCCACCGTGGTGTTGCGGAGTGACGCGAGCTGGGCGATGACCTTCTCGCGGTCCTTGGACGCGCTCTGGAGAGCCTGGGTGGCGGAGGTCTGAGCCGACTCCGCGGCGGCGCGGGCCTGGTCGGCGTCGCGCGCGGCGTCGTCGGCGGCCTTCTGCGCGGCAGCCGCATCGGCGGACAGGGCGGAGTTCGCCTGACCGGAAGAGATGGCGCGGTTGAACGTCTCGCTCTGCTTCTGGCTGATGGCGTCGAGTGTGGTGGCGCGGCCGAGGAGATCGCCGTCGTCGCCGTTCAGCACGCCTTCCACGGCCGGGTTCACGCCGCCGGTCTTGTAGATGGAACTGGCGAGGGCACCGAGATCCTTGCGGCTCTTGGTCGCCTGGTCCTGGGCCGCTGCGGCCTTGGCCTTGGCGGTTGCGGCGGCGTCCTGCTTGGCCTTGAGGGTCAGCAGAGCGTTGGTGTACGAGTCGTTGGCCCGCATGCTGGCGGTGATGGCGCTGGACTGGCGGTCCGCGAGGGTGCCGATGAGGCCTTCGAGCCGGGCCTGGGTCGCCTTCGCGCTGCTCTCGTTCTTCTTCGCCGCGGCGATCTCCGATTCGCTCGGAATGGAGTCGGACTGGTCGGCCGGGATGGTGACCGGCGACGCCGGGAGGGGCGCGGCCACGGCGCCCGGGATGCCGCCGGAGCCGAGCAGAACGCTCGCACTCAGGGCGGAGGAGTAAAGGATCGCTGCGTACTTCCCACGCTTCGCCACTGCCATGTACACCTGCCTCGATATCGCTGGGAGAACACCCAGCCCTACCGAGAGTACGGCCTCAAAAGTAACATTGGCAACATTGGTCCCACCATCAACATAAACAACATCAGTGTCATTTCACCGCTGGTCACACGGCGTGTCGCGTGAAATCCCGGCGCTGCCGCCACTCCGGCCGACGCTGTTCCAGGGCCCGCGGCCTCAGGCGTGCTGATGGGCCTCGTGAGCCTGGTGGGACGCGGGTTCCAGCTGGAAGGTGCAGTGCTCGGTGTCGAAGTGCGAGCCGAGGCAGCGCTGCATGCGGTCCAGGATGCGGTCGGCCGATTCGGGGCTGAGGGCCTGGTCCTCCACCACCACGTGGGCGGAGAACACCGGGACGCCGGACGTGATGGTCCAGATGTGGATGTCATGGACGGACTGCACGCCGTCCACGGCGAGGATGTGCTCGCGGATCATGCCGACGTCCACACCCTTCGGTGTGGCCTCCAGCAGCACGTCCACCACATCCTTGAGCAGGCTCCAGGCTCTCGGCAGGATCATCGCGGCGATCAGGATCGACGCGATGGGGTCCGCCGCGGTGAATCCTGTGAACATGATGACGAGTGCCGCGGCGATGACGGCCAGGGAGCCGAGCAGATCGCCCAGCACCTCCAGATACGCGCCCCGGAGGTTCAGGCTCTCCTCCTGCCCGCCGCGCAGGATCAGCAGCGAGACGCCGTTGGCCACCGCGCCGATGATCGCGGCGATCAGCATGGTGTCCGTCCGGATCTCCGGTGTCTCACCGAAGCGGCGGAAGGCTTCGAGGGCGATGATGACCGCGATCACGATCAGAATCAGGGCATTGGCCAGAGCGGCCAGGATCTCGGCACGCTGATAGCCGTACGTCCGCTGATCCGTGGCCGGGCGGGTGGCGATCCAGGAGGCTAGCAGGGCGATGAACACCCCGGCCGCGTCCGAGAGCATGTGACCGGCGTCGGCCAGCAGAGCCAGCGAGCCGGAGAGGGCCGCGCCGGCCACCTGGATGACGACGACGCTGAGCGTGATGCAGAGGACGATGACGAGGCGCTTCCGGTGCTTGCCGGTGCCGGTCATTCCCTGAGTGTGATCGTGGTTGTGGCCCATGCTTTTCAGGCTAGCTTCGGAGGGGCCGGAATGCATGTCCGGAATGCGACTCATTCGCAGTGCTGGCGCGGATTTCGGGGGGTCCGGGAGGGCTCTGAAGGGTGCTTGCGGAGGGCTCGCGCAGGGCCTCCGGGCCAGGTGCCCGACGCCGGCCGGATCAGCCCCAGCCGAGCTCGTGAAGGCGGGCGTCATCCACGCCAAAATGGTGGGCGATCTCGTGGATGACCGTCACCTGGATCTCGAACAGGACCTCGGAACGGCTGGCACAGATCTCGAGGATGGGCCGGCGGTAGAGCGAGATGCGGTCGGGGAGGGACCCTGCGGCCCAGCCCTCGCCGCGCTCCGTCAGGGGAGTGCCTTCGTAGAGGCCGAGCAGAGGCTCGCCGGTGGCCGGATCCACGCCGTCGTCCTCGATGAAGAGCATGACGTTGTCCATGTGGCGGGAGATCTCGGGAGGGAGGTCTTCGAGAGCCTGCAGCGCGAGGGCCTGGAACTCGTCCAGGCTGAGGGTTGCGGCCTCCGTGCGCTCGAGGTGTTCGAAGCCGGGCTCGCCACGCAGCGTGCACCGGGGCCCGGGCGGCCAGATGCGGATGGGCAGGCCGCGGGGGAGTGGTCGCGAGGAGTCCGGTTCCGGTCTGCTGTCCATGCCTTCCACGGTAGCCGTCCGCGCCGGGTCCGGGGCGCGGGCCCGCATTTTGGAATTTCCCGGACCATGCTCTAAAGTTTTACTGGTCCACTTCGCGAGGAACGCGGCAGCAGCCGGGAACCGAGCAGGTGTGTCAAGGCCCCCATCGTCTAGCGGCCTAGGACACCGCCCTTTCACGGCGGCGGCACGGGTTCGAATCCCGTTGGGGGTACGCATGAGATGCGATTTGAAAGCGGATCGAAAGATCTGCTAAGATGAAATCTTGTGAGCCGGGAGCGATTCCGGTGAAAACAACGGTAGAAGTACCACCAAGGCCCTGTAGCGCAGTTGGTTAGCGCGCCGCCCTGTCACGGCGGAGGTCGCGGGTTCAAGTCCCGTCAGGGTCGCTTTGATGGCTGGAATTATCCGGCGATCATGGTGACAAGTCACCGAGGCTCTGTAGCTCAGTTGGTAGAGCGTTCGACTGAAAATCGAAAGGTCACCGGATCGACGCCGGTCGGAGCCACTGAAACCCTCGCCTAGCTTCTACATGGTGAGGGTTTCTTCAATTTAACGGCGGTTTCCCTGAGACCGCTTCACGAACCGCCTTCCGGGGCGGTTTCTTTGTTTAACCGCCGGTTGACCCGGGGCCGCCGTGCGCCCGTGACATGACGCGCCGCGGCTAGAGTCGTGCTGACCGCAAGAACAGTTCCAAGCAGCCCTGGGGGACCGCTGATGACCGCGCCCGTGCCGCCCGCCGTCCGGTGGGGCCGTGCCTACTTCGCCGTGCAGTCCGCGGCCGGCCTGCTCTGGTGGGTTCTCGTCCCCTTGTCCCCGCTGGTCCGGCACATCACTCTGGGCTCACTGGACCCGGCGCTCGTGGCGATCTTCGACCTTCCGCTCTTCGTGGCCGCCGCCGGGCTGGCCGCGGCGGGATCGCGAGTGGCGGCCCTGGTGAACACCGTCTGGACGCTTCTGGTGACGGTGCTGATGGCGCTGTATGCCACGCTCACCACCGAAGCCGGGTGGGGCGTGGTCGCGATGGGCGCCGCGGCGCTCGGTTCGCTGCTAGCGCTGAGCCTGGTGTGGCTGGGCAGAATTCCTTTCGAGTGGGTCACCCGTGGACCGCTCGCCTTCCGGACGGCGGATCGGCGGCGCGCGACGGCGGGACACGTGGGCTGGACGTTCACGCAGCTCGTCGTGGTCTGGGGCCTCTTCCTCGGGGTCCTCCCGCTGATCATCCGGGCTCTGGAGGAGCGCTGGAAGGTGGGCCTGGCGCTGCCGGAGGGGGCCGCCGTCGTCGGCTGGACGGTCTTCGGCCTGGCCAGCCTGCTGGGGATCTGCTCGGCGGTCGTCATGTCTTCACGGGGCCGTGGGACGCCGCTGCCGTCGGCGATGCCCAACGAACTGGTGATCGCCGGGCCGTACCGCTGGGTCCGCAATCCCATGGCGGTGGCGGGCGTGGTTCAGGCGGCGTCGGTGGGGCTGATCCTCGGGTCCTGGCTCGTGGTGGTGTACGCCGTGGGCGGGGCGCTGCTCTGGAACGTCGGCATCCGGCCGCTGGAGGAGCAAGACCTCGAGTCCCGGTTCGGCGAACCGTACCGCCGTTACCGCGAGACGGTGCGCTGCTGGATCCCCCGGTGGCCGGTGGCGTCGCGCTGAAGAGTCACAGAAGCGCAGACTTCAGCGGTCGAGGAGTGACATATACTCCGTGAATTACGGCACACTAATTTGACGTAAAGGCAAGCCTAAGTAAGGCTTGGCTTGCCTAACGTTAATCGCTGTCGTTGGGCGTCCCCGATCCCCGACGGAAAGTAGTGTCCTGTGACATCGTCCCGAGTCGAACTCTCCCCAGGCCAGGACTTCGGTTCCGGCGTCGAACTCGCGCTGGCGGCGAGCAATCAGCTCCTCAACGCCAGGAACTCCCCGAATTACGTGGCGCAAGTCCTCCAGGGCGTTAACGCCGTGGCCACCAAGATCCAGCGCACCTCGCAGCCGTTCACCGGCGTCACGCCCGCAGGCCTGGAGCGCCAGGTCGCCGCCGTCGAACTCGATCAGCCGCTCCCTGATCTGACCGCGGCGCTCGAGGAACTCGACGAGCTCTATCTGAAGGACGCCGTCTACTTCCACGATTCCCGGTACGCCGCGCACCTCAACTGCCCGGTCGTGATCCCGGCGCTGGTCGGCGAGGCGATCCTCTCCGCCGTGAACTCCTCCCTGGACACCTGGGATCAGAGCGCGGGCGCGACGCTCATCGAGCGGCGACTGATCGACTGGACCGCGGAACGGATCGGCCTCGGCCGGGACGCCGACGGCGTGTTCACCTCCGGCGGCAGCCAGTCCAACTTCCAGGCCCTGCTCATGGCCCGCAACCACGCCGTCGCGCGCCTCCGCGCCGAGTCCGCCGAGCACCGCGAGATGCGGCTGCCGCTGCTCCTGGACCGCTTGCGGATCTTCACCTCCGCGGACAGCCACTTCAGCATCCAGAAGTCGGCCGCCATGCTGGGCCTCGGCTTCGACGCCGTGATCCCGGTTCCCACGACGCCGGACCACCGCCTGGACCCGGCCGCTCTCGGCGCCGCCCTCGCCGAGTCCCGGGAGGCCGGTCTGATCTCGATGGCCGTGGTGGCGACGGCCGGCACCACCGACTTCGGCGCGGTGGACCCGCTGCACGAGGTCTCCGCGCTGGCGAAGGCGTATGACGCCTGGATGCACGTCGACGCCGCGTACGGTGGCGGGCTGCTCGTCTCGCCGCGCCACGGCGGGCTGCTGAACGGCATCCACCTGGCGGACTCCGTGACGGTCGACTTCCACAAGACCTTCTTCCAGCCCGTCAGCTCCAGCGCCGTCCTGGTCCGGGACCGCGCGATGCTCCGTCACGTGACCTACTACGCGGACTACCTCAACCCGGAGAGCGCCGCCAAGGCCCAGATCCCCAATCAGGTGGACAAGAGCATCCAGACCACCCGCCGCTTCGACGCCCTCAAGCTGTGGCTCACGCTCCGCACCATGGGCGCGGATGCCATCGGGGCGCTCTTCGACGAAGCCATCGACCTCACCGCCCGCGTGGGGACCCTCCTCGATGAGGACCTCGACTTCGAACTCGCGGCCGCGCCGCAGCTCAGCACCCTGGTATTCCGTTACCGTCCCCAGGTGGGCGGCGCTCCCCTGAGTGAGGACCTCGCGGACCGCCTCAACCCCGCCATCCGCGCCGCCGTGTTCGCCTCAGGTGAGGCCGTGGTGGCCGGGACGACCGTACACGGGCGTCACCACCTCAAATTCACGCTCCTGAACGCCGAGACGCGCCTCAGTGACATCCAGGACATCATCGAACTCCTGCGCCGCACTGGCGCGGACCTCCTCGCCGCCCGGATCGCCCCGCGCGACGCCGCCTCTCCTTTCACCTCTTCAGACCAGAAGGACCTCTCCGCATGACCATCACCGAGAACACCGCAGACGGCCGCATCCACGACATGGTGGGCATCGGCCTCGGCCCGTTCAACCTGGGACTCGCCGCGCTGAGCGAGCCGCTGGACGGCCTGGACCACCTTTTCCTGGAACGCCGGGAGAGCTTCGACTGGCACCCCGGGATGATGCTCGAACCGGCCCACCTCCAGGTGCCGTTCATGGCGGACCTCGTCACGCTCGCCGACCCGACCTCGCCCTACTCCTTCCTGAACTTCCTCAAGCAGACCGGCCGCCTCTACCGCTTCTACATCCGGGAGAACTTCTACCCGTTGCGCGCCGAGTTCAACCAGTACTGCCAGTGGGTGGCCGGGCAGCTCGACTCCATCCGTTTCAGCACGGATGTGCTGAATACCAGCTACGACGACGGCGTCTACACCCTCACCGTTCAGGGTCCCCAGGGCACGGAGCAGGTCCGGACGCGGCGCCTCGTGCTGGGCACCGGCACCACCCCGGGCGTCCCGGAAGCAGGCCGCGGGGTGCTCGACGCCGGCGGCCCGGCCCTGCACAACGCGGAGTACCTCCAGCGGAAGGAGGAGCTCCAGGCGCGGCGGAGCATCACCGTCGTCGGGAGCGGACAGAGCGCCGCCGAGGTGTATCTGGACCTTCTACAGGAGATCGACGTGCATGATTACCAGCTCAGCTGGGTGACGCGCAGCGGCCGCTTCTTCCCGCTCGAATACACCAAACTGACCCTGGAGATGACGTCCCCCGAGTACGTCGACTACTTCCACGGACTGCCCGCGGAGCAGCGCGACCACCTGATCGCGCACCAGAAGAACCTCTACAAGGGCATCGACTCGGAGCTCATCAACGAGATCTACGACCTGCTCTATGCGAAGAGCCTGAACGGCATGGTGGACACCCGGCTCTTCACCCACTCCGAGCTGCTGGACGCTGCGTGGGACGCGGACGCCGGCACCCACACGCTCACCTTCCGCCACGCCGAACAGGGCGGGGAGTTCACGCTCGAGTCCGAGGCCGTGGTCTTCGCGACGGGGTACTCCTACCAGGAACCGGCGTTCCTGACGGGCATCGCGGACCGGATCCGGCGCGACGAGCTCGGACGCTTCGACGTGGACCGGCAGTACGGCATCGGCGTCGAGCCGGGGGAGATCTTCGTCCAGAACGCCGAGCTGCACACCCACGGCTTCGTCACCCCGGACCTCGGCATGGCCGCGTACCGCAACTCGTGCATCCTGCGGGAGATCCTCGGCACTGAGGTGTACCCGGTGGAGCGGAGCATCGCCTTCCAGCACTTCGGCGTCCCGGCGGCGGAGCGTGTGGAAGCGGCGGAGCGCGCGGAGTCTGCGGAAGCCAGCGAGCCCACCGAGTCCCTGGCGGTGACGGCATGAACCACGCCTTCCGCCCCGTCGACCCCGCCGCCGACGCGGAGCTGCTGCATGGCTGGGTCACGCAGCCCTACGCCCGGTTCTGGGGGATGCTCGCGGCGTCCGTCGAGGACGTGCGGGAGGAGTACGACGGCCTGGCCGCGACCGGTCATCACGAGGCGTTCCTGGGTCTCCGGGACGGCGTTCCGGAATTCCTGGTCGAGCGGTACCGGCCGGCCGAATCGCCGCTCAACGCGGTCTACCAGGTGCAGCCCGGCGACGTCGGCATGCACCTGCTCGTGGCGCCGCCGTCGTCGTCCGGAACCATCCCCGGCTTCACCCTCGATGTGATGCAGTCCGTCATGGCCTGGCTGTTCGAACACACGGGGGCCGAGCGCGTCGTCGTCGAACCCGATGTGCGCAACCACAAGATCCACGTCCTCAACGAACGGGTCGGCTTCCACGCGCATTCCGTCGTGACGCTGCCCCCGGTCGATCCCGCCGAAAGCACCAAGGAGGCCCTGCTGAGCTTCTGCACGCGGGACGACTTCCTCGCCACCCTCACCCCGCTCGCCACCCCCGCCACCGAAGGAGCCTCCGCATGACCTCCACCGCCCTTGTTCAGGAAAGCAGCGCTCAGGAAAGCCACGCTCAGGAAAGCAGCGCTCAGGAAAGCCGCGAGCCCGCCGCTCCGGGCCAGGAAGCCGGTGGAGTGGCCCACCTGGAACCGGCTCGGTGGGCGGTGGCCAACCGCCACCTGGTCCGGAAGGCACTCGCCGAGTTCTCGCACGAGCGGCTCTTCGTCCCCGAGCGCACCGGTCACGGCACGGACGGCCGCGGCGCCTACCGCCTCCTGAGCGACGACGGCGGCACCGAGTACCGCTTCGAGGCCACCCTCCGCGGGCTGGACCACTGGAGCATCCCGGCCGCGTCGATCTTCCGCCACCGCGCGGGCCAGGACGAGGAACTCCCGCTCGACGCGCTGGACTTCATCGCGGAGTTCCAGACCAGCCTGACGATCCGGCTGGAACAACTGCCGGTCTATCTGGAGGAGATCAGCAGCACCCTGTCCGGCCATGCTTACAAGCAGGGCCACGGCGTCCCGTCCGGTCTGCTGGCGCGAGGGGTGACGGGCGGCTCCGACGTCGCTCAGGACTTCCAGGCCATCGAACGGGGCATGACGGAGGGGCACCCGTGCTTCGTGGCCAACAACGGCCGGCTCGGCTTCGGAATCTCGGATTATCACGCGTTCGCCCCGGAGACCGGAGCCCCGGTGCGGCTGCGCTGGATCGCCGTGCACCGCAGCCGCGCCGTGTTCAGCGCGGAGGAGGGCCTGGACTACCGCCGGCACCTGACCGACGAACTCGGGTACGACGCCGTGGCGTTCTTCGACGCGGAGCTGTCCGCCGCGGGACTGGATCCGGAGGACTACTTCTACATGCCGGTGCATCCGTGGCAGTGGGAGCACAAGATCACGGTGACGTTCGCCGCCGAGATCGCTCAGCAGCGGATTGTGCTGCTGGGCACGGGCACCGACTCGTACCAGGCACAGCAGTCCATCCGTACCTTCTTCAACGTCTCCGCCCCAGGGAAGAGCTACGTGAAGACGGCGATGTCCGTGGTGAACATGGGCTTCATGCGCGGGCTTTCCCCGCAGTACATGAAGGCCACGCCGGCCATCAACGACTGGCTGGAGGAACTGATCGGCCAGGACGCCGAACTCCAGCGCCACGGCCTGGCCCTGATCAAGGAGAAGGCAGCGCTCGGCTATCACAACCACTACTACGAGGCGGCGTCCGCGAAGGGCTCTCCATACCGAAAGATGCTGTCCGCGCTCTGGAGGGAGAGCCCGATCCATCTCCTGCAGGACGGCCAGCAGCTGGCGACCATGGCGTCGCTGCTGCACGTGGACCAGGAGGGCAAGCCGTTCGTCTCGGCACTCATCGAGCGCTCGGGGCTGGCTCCGGAGGTCTGGCTGCGCCGGTACTTCGACGCCTATCTGGTGCCGCTGGCGCACTGCCTCTTCGCCTACGAGCTGGCCTTCATGCCGCACGGCGAGAACGTGATCCTCGTGCTGGAGGACGGTGTGCCCGTCCGAGCGATCATGAAGGACATCGCCGAGGAGATCGTTCTGATGGGCGACCGGGTGGAGGTCCCCGAGGACGTGGCCCGCATCAAGGCGCCCATCCCCGAGGACGAGAAGGCCGCGGCGATCTTCACCGACGTCTTTGACTGCATCTTCCGGTTCCTGGCCGCACAGCTCGCGGAGGACGGAGTGCTGGAGGAGGAGGCCTTCTGGCGGACCGCGGCCGAGGCCCTGCACGAGTACCAGGCCCGGCATCCGGAGCTGGCGGAGCAGTTCGCGGCGCACGACTTGTTCGTGGAGGAGTTCGAACTCTCCTGCCTGAACCGCCTCCAGCTGCGGAACAACCAGCACATGCTGGACCTGGACGACCCGTCCGGTGGCCTGCAGAAGGCCGGGATGCTCAGGAATCCGCTCGCGGCGTTCCGGGACCGCTGACGCCTGGTGGTTGCCGTTCCGCCGCGGGGCGGCAACCCCGCAGGCCCGCCAGGGGATTCCGAGGGTTACCCTGGGGTCATGACGGCACGAGCGGACGCTTACACGGCCCTGGTCACGGGCGCCTCGGCGGGGCTGGGCGCGGAATTCGCGCGTCAGCTCGCCGAGGAGGGCCACCACCTCATCCTCGTGGCGCGCGACGCCGGACGGCTCGCCACGGCGGCCGGCCGCCTCGAGCGGGACTACGGCGTGACCGTGGAGGTGCTGCCCGCGGACCTGACCGACGACGCCGGGGTGGCCGCCGTCGTCGCGCGTCTGCGGGACGCTTCCCGGCCGGTCGATGTGCTCGTGAACAACGCGGGCATCGGACTCCAGAAGCCCTTCGATGAGAACCCGGTCGAGGACGAGCTGAACCACCTGCGGCTCCATGTGCAGACCACGCTGGAGCTCTGTCACGCGGCGCTGCAGGAGATGCTGCCACGCGGCACGGGCCGGATCATCAATGTGGCCAGCGTCGCGGCCTTCGCGACCCGTGGCACGTACGGGGCGGCCAAGGCCTGGGAACTGAGCTTCAGCCGCTGGGCGAACGTGAACTACGGACCGGCCGGAGTGAAGGTCACCGCGCTGTGTCCGGGCTTCACGCATACCGAGTTCCATCAGCGCATGGGCATCGACAAGGCGGCCATGCCCCGCTGGATGTGGCTCGACGCCCGACGGGTGGTGCGGGACGGCCTGGCCGGCAACGCCCGCGGCAAGGCCGTGTCGATTCCGAGTCTCCGGTACAAGGCCGTGGTGGCCGCGACGAGGCTCCTGCCCGCCCGCTTCGCGCGAGGTCCGGCACGGAGGCCGCTGGACCAGCCCTGAAAACACCCTCCAGCCCTTAAAGCACCATCGACTGCTCCATACGATGCCGTTCCGACGCCCATCCGGGCATTTCAGGCATCGTATGGAGCAGTCGATGAGGGGGTGGGCTACTTTCCGGCGCCGGCCAGCGGACGGTCCTCGAAGGGGAGGGAGTCCAGATCCAGCAGCGGGTTCTCCTCCTGGGTGGCCACGAGCTCGCGGGCCTCCTCTTCGGTGGCCACGCTCGGCATGGAGCCGGGCAGGGGGCGACGTGCCGATTCCGGCAGGAAGTAGATCGCGATGCCGCCGATCACCGAGGTGATCATCAGGTAGTACGCGGGCATCATGTCGTTGCCCGTGGCCTCGATCAGAGCCGCCACGATGAACGGCGTGGTGCCGCCGAAGATCGCCATGGAGAAGTTGTAGGCGATGCCCATGCCGCCGTAGCGGCTCGACGTCGGGAATAGGGCCGGGAGCGCCGACGCCAGGTTCGCCACGTAGAACGTCACGGGGAACGCGACCAGCGCGAGGCCCAGCATGGTGGACCAGATCTCACCGACGCCGATCAGCATGAAGGCGGGGATCGAGAGCACGATGGTGCTGCCCGCGCCGACCCACAGGACCGGACGGCGGCCCACCCGGTCGGACAGGCGGCCGGTCAGCGGGATGCAGGCGGCCATGATCACCAGGACCGGGATGGTCAGCAACGTGCCGTGGATGGGGTCGTAGCCCATGGGGCCCGTCAAGTAGGTCGGCATGTAGGACGTCAGGGCGTAGCCGACGGTGTTGGCCGCGGCGGCGAGGATCATCGCGAGGATGATCTGACGCCAGTAGGTCTTCACCAGCGTGATGGGACCGGTGTTCGTGGACGGGTCCTTCTCCGTGGCGCTGCTGACCTTGGCCTCCTGCGCGTCCAGGGTGGCCTGGAACTGAGGGGATTCCTCGATCTTGGACCGGAAATAGATGGCGATAAGACCGAGCGGTCCGGCCAGCAGGAACGGGATACGCCAGCCCCACTCCTCCATCGCCGATTGGCCGAGGGTGAGCTGGAGGACCGAGACCAGGGCGGCGCCGATGGCGAAGCCCAGGTAGGAGCCCATGTCCAGGAAGCTGGCGAAGTAGCCGCGCTTCTTGTCCGGGGCGTACTCGGAGACGAAGGTGGTGGCGCCGGCGTACTCGCCACCAGTGGAGAAGCCCTGGACTAGCTTCAGAACGACCAGCAGGACCGCGGCCCAGATGCCGATCTGGGCGTACGTGGGCAACAGGCCGACGGCGAAGGTGCTGGCGGCCATGATCATCAGAGTTGCGGCCAGGACGCGTTGGCGGCCGACCTTGTCACCGAGCCAGCCACAGACGATCCCGCCCAGCGGACGGGCGATGAAGGTGGCGGCGAAGGTGCCCAGAAGGAAAAGGGTCTGGACCGACGGGTCCGCTTCCGGGAGGAACGCGGGACCCATGGTGGTCACGAGATAGCCGAACACGCCGACGTCGTACCATTCCATGGTGTTGCCGACGATCGTGCCGCCGATGGCCTTCTTCAGCATCGGTTTGTTGACGACGTTGACGTCGGAGACCTTCAGCCGGTAGCTGGGAAGACGGAACTTGCGGGCGGGCCCCCCAGGGCGCCTCGGTGCGGCAGCGGGGACGACGGTGTCGGTGCCGCCGGCAAAGGCCGAGCGGGCGCCGTGGGCGTCCTCGATGGGTCGGTCACCAGGGGCCGTCACGGTCTTCTGTGAGTCTGGGTCTGTGGGCATTTGGGCTTCTCCTTGAGGGAGGTCATTTGCTTGCGACTTGCACTTCTGTGCGGGGTCCAGCCCCGCGATGACGTTCAAGTTTAGTCCCGTTGACGCAATTTGATGGAATCGGGGGCGCTCAAGACGCCTTCTGTGATGCGGTATGACTGCTGTGAAGACCCCGGGATTCCGCGGTTTTTCCACGCTCCTGAAGAAATCCTGGGAGCCTCGTCACACCGTGCCGGAAACACCGGTTCCGGGGCCGCTCCGGCAGGGCGGGCTCCCCACGTCCGCTAGTACGCGTACTAGCGCCTAGTACGCTCCCCGAACTCGCTTCGCTCGTCCGGGGCCCCTCGCGTACTAGGCTTGGGGCCAAGGGAAAGGGAGCACAGTGGACTCTGAATTCGAGCAGCACACAGCAGGCGGACGGACCGTGATCTCTGATTCAGCGGTGGCCAAGGTCGCCGGCCTCGCGGCACGCGCCGTCGCGGGTGTCCATGCCCTCGGCACCGGAAGCACGCCCCGCGCGCTGGGCGCCATCCGTGACGCCGTCGGCAATCCGGATCACGTCCCCGGCGTGCGCGCCGAAGTCGGTGAGACCCAGGTGGCGGTGGATCTCACCCTGGTGGCCGAGTTCGGCTACCGCTTCCACGACATCGCCAACGCCGTCCGCGCCGCCGTCTACCAGGCGGTGGAGGACCTCGTGGGCATGGACGTGATCGAAGTGAACATCGAGATCAACGATGTCCAGCTGCCCGGCACCAAGCAGGAGAACCGCACCGCCCGTGGCTCAGCCGCCCCGACCCCGCAGGAGCTCGAGCAGGGGACCGGGCCGGACGCCGTCGTCGTCGAAGGAAAGCGAGTCCCATGAACCACACCCTGAGCGGTATCGCCATCGGAGCCTTCCTGGCCTTCATGTCCTTCCAGTTCGGCTGGTGGGGCTTCCTGGTCTCCCTCATCTTCATGGCCGTCGGCGCCATCCTGGGCCGCGCGGCCGAAGGCCGGATCGACCTCCGCCGGGTTCTGGACGCCCTGACGGGACGGCGCTCCTCCTCATGACCGACGCCGCCGTGGCACCGGCAGGGACCCCCGCACCGCAGGAGCGCGTCCTGGCCGGTCACAACCGATTCAGCACGCAGGCGCTCACCAGCCTGGCGAAAGCGGCCTGTGCCGAAGCCCTGGACGTCCCGGCGCAGGACGTGCGCGTCGAATGGCGCGACGACGACGGTCTCCTCGCCTTGAGCGTGGTGAGCCCCGTGAGCATCCCCGCGCTGGGTGACGTGGTCCGGGATGCCTCGGTGCTGGCCGGCGGCAGTGTCTGGGACCGCGCCGTCAACGCCAAATCGGCCATCCGGGCACGGGTGATGCAATTGAGCGGCTCCGAGCTGAGCCGCGTGGACGTCCGGATCTCCGGCGTGGTGCTCCGCACCGCGGGAAGGGTCAGGTGAGCGAGCGTGTCCACTGAACCGCTGTCCGCCGAAGAGGAGCGTCGCTTCCTCGACGAGGTCACCCGCCGTGAGCTCACGCCGTCGCGGTCCGTCGCGGCACTCCTGGCCGGAATCCTGGTCATCCTGCTGTGCGTCTACCTCATGCTGGAATCCGTGCTGGCGCTGTTCCGCCTGCCGGGGTGGCTGATCGACCCGGACCTCGCCCTCGACTGGATCGCGACCTTGCCGGCCGGCGGGCCCGCCCCGGTCCTCGCCCTCGGCGGCGCCGTGCTGGCAATGATCGGACTGTTCTTCCTGCTCGTGGCCGTGTTCCCGGGCCGCCGGGCCCGGCACAGCATGCCCCATCCCGCCCTGGCGGTGGTGGTGGACGACGAAGTGGTGGCGTCCGCCCTGGCGCGGCGTGCCCGGCTCGCGGCGAATGTCTCCTCGGCCCAGGTCATGGTCACGGTGGCGCAGTCCCAGGTGGTCGTGAATGTCCGCCCCACCTCGGGACTGCGGGTGACGCCGGAGGCCGTGGAACGGGCGGTCACAGACGAACTCGGAAACATGGGCCTGGAACCGCGGCCCGGTGTCACGGTCAACATCGCGAGCACGGGAGTGGTGGGCGCATGAACGGCACACCGAGAAGGATCAACCGTTTCTTCACCGGGCTGGTGGGACTGCTGGTGCTGGCCGCCGGAGTCTTCCTGATGGTGGTCTCTGCCGTCCCCGCGGTGGCACAGGCGTGGCACGCCGCGGCGAAGCAGTGGGTCGAGTGGTTCCACCGGGGCTATGAATCGACCCCGCTGCTGGCCAGCAGCTGGATCTATCTGGTGGCGGTCGCCGTGCTGCTGGTGGTCGCACTTCTCGCGGTCCGCTGGATCTCGGTCCAGGGCCAGGGCCGGGTCAGTCTCCTGGTGGACCGCGCCGACGATTCCCCGACGCCGGGCGATGTCACCATCAGCGGCAATGTCGCCGAGCAGATGCTCCGCGCCGCGCTCGCGGGCCGCAGCGACCTGCTGGGCCTGTCGGTCGGAACGTATCAGTACCGCGGCGTCACTGGGCTCCGCGTCCGGCTCTACCCGCGCAAGGGCGCCTCGCCGCAGAAGCTGGTCCGGGAGGTCGGCGTGCTCCTGCAGGGCCTCGATGCGGCGATCGGCCAGCACACCCCGGTGCTGCTCCATCTGGGAACCGGTACCCGGGCGTTGTTCACTCGCGAGGAACGGGTGCTCTGAGGTCTCAGCCGCCTGGACTTTTCGGGTGCGGCAGTGTGTCTCAGGAAGACGTCGCCCCCGCCGGTGACCACGTCCGATGCCGTATCGGCCTTGCTCCGGGGCGGTCCGCCGTCTAGCTTGAAGGTGGAGTCAGCCTGACACCGGGCAAGCAGCACACCAGCGCTTGCACACCCACCGAGCATGCAGGAGTCATCATGAGTGAGAACATTCCGGGCGCCGAGGAAGTCAACAACGCGGCGGACAACGCAGGCGAAGCAGTGAAGAACGCGGCCGACACTGCCGCCGAGAACGCACCCGAGGGCACCCGCGAATTCGTGGACGGCGCCGTCGAGAACGTCAAGAACTTCACCGAGGATGCCGTGGGGAACGTCAAGGAGTTCGCCGGGGACGCCACCGAGAACGTGAAGGAGTTCGCGGGCGACGCCGTCGAAAACGTGAAGGAGTTCGCGGGCGACGCCGCCGAGAACGTCAAGGAGTTCGCCGGGGACGCGGTGGAGAACGCCAAGGGTCTCGGCGCCAAGATCGCCGGCTTCTTCAAGGGCGACAAGTAAGAGTCACTGACTGAAGCAACACACCGCGAAGGGCGGGCCCGGAGTGATCCGGCGCCCGCCCTTCGTCATGTGCCCCGCCGTCGTGCGCTGCGGGTGAGCCGCCGTCAGCTCTTGTTCGGCACCAGGTAAACGGTGGTGTCCGACGGCACCTTGTCCTCGACCGGGCCGCTGGCGAGGGCCAGAGAGAAACCGGCGGGCAGCGCGACGGGGGAGTCGCCCATGTTGGTCAGCACCAGCACGCCCTTGTTCAGGAACGCCACGACGCCGTTCGCCGGGTCGTGCAGGGCGGACCAGACGTGGGATCCTCGGCCGAGTTCATGCCGGCGGCGGAAGGCCAGCGCCGCGCGGTAGAGCTCGAGCGTGGAACCGTCGACGCCGTGCTGGACATCCGCGGCGTGCTGCGCGAAGGACTCGGGCTGGGGGAGCCAGGGCTTGGCGCCGTCCTGCGGACCGTTCAGGCTGAAGCCGTACCCGGGGGCGTCAGCGGTCCACGGGAGGGGGACACGGCAGCCGTCACGGCCTCGCTCCTCACCATGGGTACGGAAGAAGGACGGGTCCTGACGTGCCTCGGCCGGGAGCGTGGTGTGCTCCGGAAGACCCAGCTCCTCACCCTGGTAGAGGTAGGCGGAACCCGGCAGGGCCAGTTCCACGAGGGTGGCGGCGCGGGCCCGCGCCAGGCCGAGTGCGGCGTCGGGCTGCTCATCTTCGGCCGCGATGCCTTTGGGGAACGTGGTGGGATCACTCAGACCGAAACGGCTGGGGTGCCGCACGGTGTCGTGGTTGCTCAGCACCCAGGTGACGGGCGCACCGACGGCGGCCACGGCCTCGATCGAGGCGTCGATCGAGGTGGCCAGGCGTTCGGCGTCCCAGCCGGCCAGGAGGAAGTCGAAGTTGAAGGCCTGCTGCATCTCATCGGGCCGGACATAGCGGGCCAGCCGCTCGGCGGGCTCCACCCAGGCCTCGGCCACGAGCATCCGGTCGCCGGGGTATTCAGCGAGGAGCCGGTGCCAGTCGCGGTAGATCTCGTGCACGCCGTCCTGGTCGAAGAAGGGAGCCTTGGAGAGGTCCTGGCCGCTGCCGGTGCCCTTCTCCTGGGTGGCTTCGCCTTCGCTGATGGACCCTTCCACCATGGCGGCGGCGCCTTCCCAGTCCGGGAGTCCCTTGGCCTTGATCATGCCGTGGGCCACGTCCACCCGGAAGCCGTCCACGCCCTTGTCCAGCCAGAAACGGAGGACGGAACGCATCTCCTCCCGCACCTCTTCGTTATCCCAATTGAGATCCGGCTGCTTGGTGTCGAAGAGGTGGAGGTACCACTCGCCGGGGGTTCCATCCGCGTTCGTGGTCCGGGTCCAGGCCGGTCCGCCGAAAATGGAATTCCAGTTGTTGGGCGCGATCTCACCGTTCTCGCCCTTGCCCGGACGGAACATGTAGCGGGCGCGTTCGGGGGAGCCGGGGCCCGCGGCGAGGGCCTCCTGGAACCAGACGTGCTCGTCCGAGGTGTGGTTGGGCACGAGGTCCACGATCACCTTCAGGCCCAGCTCATGGGCCTTTTCGAGCATGGCGTCGAAGTCCTCGTTGCTGCCGAAGAGCGGGTCGACCACGCGGTAATCGGCCACGTCATAGCCCGCGTCCGCCTGGGGCGACTTGTAGAAGGGGCTCAGCCAGACGGCGTCGACCCCCAGCTTGGCCAGGTAGGGAAGCTGCTGCGAGACTCCCGGGATGTCTCCCATGCCGTCGCCATTCCCGTCAGCGAACGAGCGCGGATAGACCTGGTATACCACTGCGTCGGACCACCAGGTGCCGTGGCGTGCCTCGTGGGATTCGGGTGCGGTCTGCGGCACGGGAGAACCTTCCTAACGATTCTATGTAAACGCTTGCATCGGACGATGGAAGCTTACTAATGTGATCTACGCAACATCAACCCGACTGGGAAGACGTGCTTCGCTCACTGAGGAGTCATCTGCAATGAAACCACGTAAATTCCTTGTGCCGGCCGCAGCGGTCGCTGTTCTGGCTGTAACCCTCACCGCCTGTGGCGGCGGGAGTGGGTCTGGCAACGGAGGAGGCGGCAGCGACGCCGCATCACAGGGCCTCGACGGACGCGGCCCCATCACCTTCGTGACCGGCAAGGACAACTCGAACGTCTGGCGTCCCACGATCGACCGCTGGAACTCCGCGCACCCGGACCAGAAGGTCACGCTCAAGGAACAGACCGACAACGCTGACCAGCAGCACGACGACCTGGTCCAGCACTTCCAGGCCAACGACGCCAACTACGACGTCGTGACCGTGGACGTCGTCTGGTCCGCGGAATTCGCTGCCAAGGGCTGGCTCCAGCCGCTCAAGGACAAGATGGCGGTGGACACCGCCAAGCTGCTGCCTGCCACGGTCAAGGCCGCCACCTACAACGGCACCCTCTACGCCGTGCCGAACTCCTCGGACGGCGGCCTCCTGTACTACCGCAAGGACCTGGTCCCCACGCCTCCGAAGACGTGGGACGAGATGATGTCCATGTGCTCGATCGCCAAGCAGCACAACATGAGCTGCTACGCAGGCCAGTACCAGAAGTACGAAGGCCTGACGGTGAACGCGGCCGAGGCCATCAACACCTTCGGCGGCAAGATCGTCGATGACCAGGGCAAGGCCACCGTGAACTCGCCGGAGGCCAAGGCCGGTCTCTCCAAGCTCGTGGACGCCTACAAGAGCGGCAACATCCCGAAGGAAGGCATCACCTACCAGGAGGAACAGGGCCGCCAGGCGTTCGAGGACGGCAAGCTCCTCTTCCTGCGCAACTGGCCGTACGTCTACAACCTCGCCAAGAGCGACGGCGCCTCCAAGGTGAAGGACACCTTCGGCGTCGCGCCGCTCCCGGGCAAGGACGGCCCCGGCGCCTCCTCGCTGGGTGGCCACAGCGCGGCCATCAGCGTGTACTCCAAGAACAAGGCCACCGCGCATGACTTCGCGACCTTCCTGATCCAGGACGAGCAGCAGAAGTTCTTCGCCACCCAGGGCTCCCTGGCTCCGGTGAGCTCCGAGCTGTACAAGGACTCGGCCATCGTGGCCAAGCTCCCGTACATGCCGACGCTGCTGACCTCGATCCAGAACGCGGTCCCGCGTCCGGTGACCCCCTTCTACCCGGCAGTCACCAAGGCGGTTCAGGACAACTCCTACGCCGCCCTGAAGGGTGAGAAGACCGTCGACCAGGCACTGAGCGACATGCAAGCCGCCATCGACGCGGCCAGCGCGTCCAAGTAGCCGACCAGGTGGGGGCCCGTCCACGGGCGGGCCCCCACCATCGCCCCGTGCGCGGGGCCATCGACCAGGGGAACACCACAGAGGAGTCACCATGTCCACAGATGCCCCCTCGCAGACGCGGGGCACCACCACCGGCGGCGGCGCGGGGAAAGGGTCCAAAGGCGGACCCGGCCTGGCCGGCGCGGAAAGCGCCGACCGGCGCGAAGTGACGCAGGGCCGCTGGGCCTACACGCTGCTCACGCCCACCTTGATCCTGCTGGCCGTGGTGATCGTCTACCCGATCATCAACGCCATCATCATGTCCTTCCAGAAGGACGCCGGGCTCGACCCGGCCACCGGCTTCTTCGTCCAGGGCGGCTTCGCCGGAGCCGACAACTACGTCCACTGGCTCCTGCAGCAGTGCAACGGCCAGGCCTGCCCTCCCGGCACCCTCGGTTCCCAGTTCTGGAACGCGATGGGCACCACCTTCTTCTTCACCATCATCACGGTGATCCTGGAGACCATCCTCGGTTTCTGGATGGCCATCATCATGGCGCGCGCCTTCAAGGGCCGCAGCCTCATCCGCGCCGCCGTCCTCGTCCCGTGGGCCATCCCCACCGCCGTCACGGCCAAGCTGTTCTTCTTCATGTTCGCCTTCGACGGCATCATCAATCAGCTCTTCGGCACGCAGATCCTCTGGACCGGTTCCGAGGGGCCCGCCCGCTGGGCCATCATCATCTCGGACGTCTGGAAGACCACCCCGTTCATGGCGCTGCTGATCCTGGCCGGTCTCCAGCTCATCCCGGACGAGGTCTACGAGGCCGCGAAGGTGGACGGCGCCAGTGCCTGGCAGCGCTTCACCCAGATCACCCTTCCCCTGGTCCGGCCGGCCCTGATGGTCGCCATCCTGTTCCGCACCCTCGACGTGCTGCGCATGTACGACCTGCCCGCCATCATGACGGGCGGCGCCAACAACACCACCACGCTCTCCATCCTGGTGGTGCAGCAGGTCCGGCAGGGCCTCAACGGGGCGTCCGCGCTGTCCACCATCACCTTCCTGGTGATCTTCCTGGTGGCATTCATCTTTGTCCGCTTCCTCGGCGCCAACGCCGTGGAGACCGCCGCACCGAAGAAGAAGTGACATGAGCAACGCAGTCAGCACCGCCTCCGCAACCACGCGCCGTCGTGCCTTCAGCTGGGCGCCGGCCCGCACCTACGTCCAGGCCGCCGTCATCCTCGTCTGGTGTCTCGCGCCCTTCTACTGGATGATCGTCACGGCGTTCCGCGATGTGGGCTTCACCTTCGACCCCACGCCGTTCTTCACCCACGTCACCTTCGACAACTTCCGGACCGTGTTCGACGAGAGCCTGGGCAACCACTTCGCCCAGAACCTCCTGAACAGCCTGATCGTCGCGGGCATCACCACCGTGATCTCCCTGGTGGTCGGCGTGTTCGCGGCCTACGCCCTGGCCCGCCTAAAGTTCCGCTTCAAGGAACTGGTCCTCGGTTTCATCCTGGGCGCGTCGATGTTCCCCGCCGTCGCCCTGATCACCCCGCTGTTCCAGTTCTTCACCGGGATCGGCTGGATGGGCACCTACCAGGCGCTGATCATCCCGAGCATCTCCTTCTCCCTGCCGCTCGCGGTCTACACCCTCACGTCCTTCTTCCGTGAGATGCCGTGGGAGCTGGAGGAGGCGGCGCGGATCGACGGCTGCACGCAGGGCCAGGCCTTCCGGAAGGTCATCCTTCCACTGGCCGCGCCCGCGACGTTCACCACCGCGATCCTGACCTTCATCGGCGCCTGGAACGAGTTCCTGATCGCCAGCCAGCTCTCGGTGGACGCCACCAAGACCGTCACCGTGGCCATCGCCTCCTTCGCCGGCGCCCAGCCGCACCAGGAGCCGTACACGGCCGTCATGGCCGCCGGCACGGTGGTCACCATCCCGCTGGTCATCCTCGTGCTGGTGTTCCAGCGCAAGATCGTCGCCGGTCTGACCGCGGGCGCGGTCAAGTGAGCAAGCAGCAGTCCTCCGCGGACGACGACGGCCGCCGGGCCACCGTCGCCCGCGGACGGATCGTGGGTGGCTGGGAAGGTCCGGTGCAGGAGGAGCCGGAGCGGAAGCCCAGCCGTCGCCTCCTCCGAAGCGCCGAGGATCTGGACATCGTCCTGGGGATGGTGGGGTTCTGGACCCTGGTCCTGTTCGGCACCACGGTGTGGATGGAGCTCACGGGACAGCCGGCCCTCGGCTGGGCCCTGGGGCTGCTCGCGGCCGTGCTCGCCGTCTGGGGATTGATCAGGCTCCGCAGGCGTCTGCCGTCCCGGGCCATGGGCCGTCGCAACTGAGCGTCAGGCGTCATCGACTGTGACGTGACATGGCACGCGTGGTTCAATTCATGATCCGGAGAACCTGAGGAGTGTGACTGGCATGGCTGCGCGTGCCGCCCGTGGTGGGCATCATGGCGTGAGCATCGAGGACGTGGCCGCCGCGGCCGGTGTCTCGACGGCGACCGTCTCCCGGGCCGTCCGAGGGCTCCCGCGCGTGTCCGAACAGACCCGTCGGCGCATCCTGGACGTCGCCTCCGAGCTCGGGTACGTCGCGTCGTCCGCGGCCTCCGGCCTGGCGACGGGCCGCACCCGCACCATCGGCGTTCTCGCGCCGTACGTGGACCGCTGGTTCTTCTACAAGGCGCTGGAAGGCGTGGAGCGCGAACTCCACGAACAGGGCTACAACCTGTCCCTGTTCAGCCTCGACAGCCGCTCCGGGGAACGGCAGCGGACCTTCAGCAAGACCATGGTCGCCAAGCACATCGACGCCCTCCTGGTGCTCTGCATGGCCCTGTCCATGGACGAGATCCAGGAACTCCGCCGGCTCGACATCCCGCTGGTCGCGGTGGGCGGGCCGGTGGAGGGCTGTTCCAGCATCGGCATCAACGATGTGGACGCGGCGGCCCTCGCCACCCGCCATCTGCTGGACCTGGGACACCGCGACATCGGGGTCCTGCACGGCCAGGATGATGACGAGGACCTCAATTTCCAGGTCCCCGAACTCCGCGTGAACGGGTTCCACGAGGAACTCGCCCGTGCCGGGGTCGAGTACCACCCGGAGTGGGAGGTGCGGGGGAACTTCACCCTCGCGAGCGGGGCCGAGGCGTTCGAGGAGCTCTGGAACCGGCCCGGCCCCAAGCCCACCGCGCTCATGTGCGCCTCCGACGAGATGGCGATGGGCGTGATCCTGCAGGCGCAGCGGCGGGGACTGCGGGTGCCGGAGGACCTCTCGGTGATCGGGATCGACGACCACGAGTTCTCGCCGGTCATGGGGCTCAGCACGGTGGCTCAGGACCCGGTGGCGCAGGCCCGGCTCGGGACGCGCATGCTGCTCGACGAGCTGGCCGGCAAGGCGGGGTCCGTCCACGATGTGCACGCGGACTTCGAACTGAAGAGCCGGACGTCCACCGCGCCGCTGTCCTAGCTGCCGTCCGGGCCCCGGCGTGGTCCTGGCTCAGCTGGCGCGGCTCGGCTCGGCTCGCGCGGGCCTATCTCAGCTTGCGCGGCCCAGGTGCCGCAAGGGCACCCAGCGCGTGATGAGGCGCTGATACGCGGCCGCAGCGCCCGTCATATCGCCTTCCGCGAGGCATTCGATGCCCATGCGGACGTCGCTGGGGGAATCGTCCGGGTACACCCGGTCCGCCAGGGCGCCGTAGTCCAGTTCCAGGACACTGCTGGTGTGGAAGCGCTCCAGCCAGGCGACCACCCGGGTCATCTCGTCCAGGAAATCCAGCTCCGGGGCGCCGAGGGAAAGGGCGGCCACGAGGGTGCGGGAACGCGAGATCGCCTCCGTCACCGGGGTGTAGAGGCGCAGGGTGGCGATGCTGCCGTCCCGGTTGTTGAGCATCTCCTGGCGGTCCGACTCGTGGAAGAAGATGAACCACGCGAACGGAACACCCCAGGTGGCGGTGCGGGTGAACAGCAGATCCGAATCGATCAGACCGGAATCCACCAAGGTCTTGAGCCGTTCTTGATGCCGTTCGGTGGCGTCCACGGGGACGATCCGCTCCAGGCTCTCCGAGCTCGAACCGTCCGCCAGCTCCTCCGCGGCCAGCGCGGAACGGAGCACCGTCTGGTTCGGGCAGTACAGCAGAGCTCCCCGCTCGCTGGGATCGGCGAGGGCGCGCGACAGCTCGGCGCGGCTGCCCGGGTACGGGTCGTTGGGCTTCCGCAGGAGGCGGTGAAGGGTGCTGCGCAGCTCGCGGCGCTCGACGTCGTCGCGCATCTGCCGCAGCTCCGAGGCACTGAGGATGGCGCGCTCGGTCAGATCGCCGTACTGCGCGACGATGGCCCGCCGCTGCGGGGCGCCGAAGGCGTCGAGCGGCTGGTAGACGCGCAGGGCGGAGATGTAGGGGAACCCCATGGGGGAGTCGTAGAAGGTCATCGGCTTCCCGGCCGCGCGCTGGGCATGGCTCAGTCCGCGAGTTCGACGATCACGGGGGCATGGTCGCTGGCGCCCTTGCCCTTGCGCTCCTCACGGTCGATCACGGCGCCGGTCACGCGGGAGGCCAGGGCCGGGGACGCCATGACGAAGTCGATGCGCATGCCCTCCTTCTTCGGGAAGCGGAGCTGCTTGTAATCCCAGTAGGTGTAGACGCCGGGGCCCGGGTTGAGTGGGCGCACGACGTCCGTGAAGGATGCCTCCTCGAAGGCGTGGAAGGCGGCGCGCTCCGGAGCGGAGACGTGCGTGAGGCCTTCCTCGATGAAGAAGTCGATGTCCCACACGTCGTCATCCTGGGGCGCGATGTTCCAGTCGCCCATGAGCGCGATCTGGGCGGCGGGGTCGGTGTCCAGCCAGGCCTCGGCGTTCGCCTTCAGGGTGTCCAGCCACTCGAGTTTGTACGGCATGTGCTCGTCATCCAGAGCGCGGCCATTGGGCACGTACAGGCTCCACACGCGGACGCCGTTGCAGGTGGCGCCGATGGCACGGGCCTCCTGCTCCGGGTTCACGCCGCCCTTGCCGAACGTCGGCTGGCCGGGGAACGTGCGCTCCACGTCCTCCAGACCCACGCGGGAGGCGATGGCCACCCCGTTCCACTGGCTGAACCCGAAATGCGCCACTTCATAGTCCATGCGCTCGAAGAGCTCCCAGGGGAAGTTCTCGTCCTTGCACTTGGTCTCCTGGATGGCTAGGACATCACAGTCACTGCGTTCCAGCCAGGCCTCCACACGGTCGGCGCGGGCACGGAGGGAATTGACGTTCCAGGTGGCGATCTTCACGCTCCCAAGCTATCAAAGCGGACTGACAGTTTGGTGACCCGCGGCGTCACCATCGGAATACGATCCGGCGACGCGGGGTTGCCCATCATCGTGAGCCAACTTTTCACTGAAGCAGTCCTGTCCGCCCCGTCCGGCCAGCTCACGCTGCGCAACCGGACCTTCCTCGCCCCCATGTGCATGTACTCCGTGGAGGCGCGCGACGGCGTGCCGACCGCCTGGCATCAGGCGCACCTGGGCGCCCGCGCCGCCGGCGGTTTCGGCATGGTGATCACCGAGGCCACCGCCGTGGTGCCGGAGGGACGGATCTCCCCGGAAGACCTCGGCCTGTGGAACGACGAGCAGGTGGAGGCCTTCAAGCCGATCACCGCGTTCATCAAGAGCCAGGGCGCCGCGGCCGGCGTGCAGCTGGCGCACGCCGGCGGCAAGGCCTCCACGTACGGCTGGCTGCCGCGCTGGGTGGACCAGGGCCTGACCGGGTCGGTCCCGGTGGACGACGGCGGCTGGGTCACGGTCGCGCCGTCCGTCACCTCGATCCACGGCCTGGCCGAGTCGCACGAGCTGACCGTCGACGAGATCCAGGAGTCCGTCGCGTCCTGGGCCGCGGCCGCCCGTCGCGCCGATGAGGCCGGCTTCGACTTCATCCAGATCCACGCCGCCCACGGCTACCTGGTGCACCAGTTCCTGTCCCCGCTGAGCAACACGCGCACGGACTCCTACGGCGGCTCGTACGAGGGCCGGACCCGGTACCTGCGGGAGGTCGTGGCCGCGGTGCGTGAGGTCTGGCCGGCCGACAAGCCGCTGGGTGTGCGCTTCTCCGGTTCCGACTGGGTCGAAGGCGGCTGGACCATCGAGGAGACCGCCCGTCTCGCGGTGGAGCTGCGCGCCGAAGGTGTGACGGTGTTCGACCTGTCCAGCGGCGGCATCGGCGCGTACCACGGCCCTACCGGCCCCGGGTATCAGATCGCGCTCGCGGCCGAGGTGAAGAAGGCCCTGGCAGCGGATGCCGAGGAGCGTGGCGTGGCGAACGACGCCTTCGTCAGCGCCGTCGGCATGATCAACGAAGCCCAGCAGGCCGAGCAGGTCCTGGTGAATGGCCAGGCGGACGGCGTCTCAATCGCCCGCGCCGCCCTCAAGGAGCCGAACTGGCCCGCGCTCGCCGCCCGGTCGCTCGGCGAACCCCTGGACAAGACCCCGTTCGCACCGCAGTACTGGCGCGCTCACTGGTGAGGTGAGTCCCGCAGGGCGCACCCGCTGAAACAGTGGATTCCCGTCGAAACAGTGTGTTCAACACGCGGTTTCGACGGGAATCCACTGTTTCGGGGTGGGACGGGGAACGAGAGTGCGGACGTTCAGCCCTGAGGGACCGTGACCTGCGCCGGCGCTGCTTCCCGCGCGTCCCGGACCTGCTGGCCCGACACCAGGCCCGGCAGGCCACGGCCCTTCGCGCTGAACACCAGGGTTCCGAGGGACACGAGGACGAACAGGGAGCCCACCCAGCCGAGTCCCTCCGGAAGGAAGCCGAGCAGCGCGTAGCCGCCGATGCCCCCGAGCAGACGCAGCACCCGCGCGAGCGGGCGGGGGAGGGTGCCGCCGTCGTACTGGAGCTGGACCGCGTGATCGCCGACGGTGCGGCCGCTCACCAGCGTGACCACCAGCCACAGCAGGAAGGCGACGCCGGTCCCGACCAGCGCGGAGTAGTCGTCCCGGTTGAGGGCCTCGCGGTCGTTGAGGACGTACAGCAGGAATGCGCGGATGCCCACCGTGATGGCGACGCTGAGCAGGGTGAACGCGAGCCAGTCGCACAGCATGCCGAGGAAGCGGCGCGGTTTGGTCACAGGGCGCGCGACGGCGGCGGCCGGGGCCACGTGGCGGCGTCGCCCGAAGAACGGGAGGGCGAGGAGCGAGCCGAGCAGAGCGCCGAGAGTGTTCGCCATCAGGTCGTCGACGTCGAACACCCGGTAGGCGCACGGGTAGATGCCCCAGACGCCGGTCAGCTGCGTGAACTCCACGAAAGCGGACACGGCCAGCCCGGTGACGGTGGAGATCAGGAAACCCCGGGAACCGAGCGCCCGGACGAAGAAGCCGAGCGGGGCGAAGAGCAGGACGTTGAACGCGACCTGGAGGACCGCGGTGTCGGTGAGGGCGGCCCGGGGGCCGGCGCCCGAGCGGGCCAGGGATTCCCGGATGTCCGCGATGAAGTGGAACGGTTCGAGATTGACGCCTGCGCACCGCACCGTCTCCGGATCCGGCAGGGGCAGCAGGGTGTACGTCCAGATCGCCCAGAAGTACACGACGGCCGCTGCCCAGAGCAGCCCCCGGCCGAAGGTCAGACTGCCGCGCCGCCGGTAGCTGACCGCCACGAACGGCACGAACAGCAGCACCCCGGTCACCAGTCCGAGCCCGATGGCGACGATCCCCGACATGAGTTGCTGATCTCCCATGCCCCCGAGTATGTCATCGGCCGCGCGGCTCATCGGGGCCAGGGGCCGGGGACGTGGCAAGGCTCACGCGCCGAGCCGCTCAGCGGTCCGCTCAGTCCACCCAGTCGTCCGGCCCGAAGTCCTTGTCGACCCCTCCGCCGGACTCAAGCACCTTTTCGATGACCTCGCGCACGACGTCGAGTGCCTCCCGCAGCGCGCCGGGATCGCTCAGCGTCTCGGCCCACTTCCGGTCGAAGGTGGCAGACGCCGTGCGCACCACTTTCCGGGCCGCCTCCGCCGGGTCAGGGGAGGCGAGGAGCGGCACCGCCCTCGGTGTCGCCGGTTCGAACGGCGTGGAGGGGGCGTCCCGCACGTGAACCGCCTGATCCGTCACGAGGAACCCGACGCTTTCCTGCCGCCGGGCGAACAGGTTCTTGGCGTGGAGCCCCGCGAACAGCAGGGGAGTCTCGCCCAGCAGCACCGCATCGCCGCCCAGGTCCTCGACGGCCGCCGCGAACACGTCGTCCTGATCGTCCAGAGGATGACCGGCCAGCCCGGCGGCGAACAGCAGGAACCGCACGGGCCCTTGCCTGCGGGAGACGAGCTCTGCGATCTCCGCCGCCGGCACCGTCATCGCATCCCCTCACGCCGGAGCGCCTTCGCGATGGCGGCGGCCCGGGAGTCCACCCCGAGCTTCGCGTAGATGTGCGCCAGGTGGGTCTTGACGGTCGCCTCGGAGATGAAGAGCTTCCGCCCGAGTTCCTTGTTGGAGAGGCCCTGGGTGAGCAGCGTCAGCAGTTCGGCTTCCCGGGGTGTCAGCGCCTCGTCGGGGTTGCGCATCTGCTGGAAAAGCCGGCTCGCGACGGGTGCGCTCATGTGGCTCTGCCCTCGTGACGCACCCCGCACCGCCGCGAAGATCTCGTCCGGGGCGGCGTCTTTGAGGAGATACCCCATGGCTCCGGCGTCGACGGCACGCACGATGTCCGCGTCCGAATCGTAGGTGGTGAACACGAGGACGGCCTGTGCAGGTCGTTCGGCGCGGAGCCTCCGGATCGCCTCGATGCCGTCGATGCCCGCGCCCATCGCCAGGTCCATGAGCACCACGTCCGGCGCATGCTCCAGCGCCGCCGCCACACCACCCTCGCCCGAGGAGGCCTCGGCCACCACCCCGATGTCCGGCTGGGTGCTGAGCAGCGCTCGCAGGCCGCTCCGCACCACCAGATGGTCATCCACCAGGAGCACCGTGATCATGCCGTTCCTCCTTCCACTGCGCTGTTTTCCACTGCGCTGTCTTCCAGCACGCCGGAATGCCCGGCCGGGATCTCCACCCCGATCACGGTTCCCTCGCCCGGAGTGGACTCCACCGCGAAGGTGCCGCCGAGCTGCTCGACCCGCTGTCGCATGGCGCGCAGTCCGTACCCTCCGCCAGGCCCCGGCTCTGCGGCGGCCGTGGGCCGGAAGCCCACGCCGTCGTCGTACACATCCAGCGTGACGGACCCCGGCAGAAAGCCGAGGGTGACGCTCGCCGCCTGGGCGGAGGCATGCCGCTCGACGTTGGCCGCGGCACTCTGGGCGATCCGCACGACGGCGTGCCGCACCTCGGGCGGCAGGGCCCGCGGGGTGCCGGTCACGCTGATCCGCATCGCCGGAACATGACGCCGGACCGCGGCGGCCAGGGCTTCTTCGAGCGGCAGATCGGGTTCCGGGGCGGTGGCGAGATTGTGGACCAGCCCCCGCGTCTCCGCAAGGTTCACCCGGAGCTGCTCGGTGGCCTGGCGAACCTCGGGGCTCAGTCCTTCCGTGCGGTCCGCCGCCTCCAGGAGCAGCACGGTGCTGGCGAGGCCCTGCGTCACGGTGTCGTGGATTTCGCGGGCCACGCGCTCCCGCTCCGCGAGCGTCCCGGCGGCCCGTTCCGCGGCCGCCGTCTGGGCCTGCGCGGTGCGCAGTTCCGCATTGAGCTGGGCCTGGCGGGACAAGGCGTCCTCCAGACGGTCGTACACGAGAGTCAGGACGAGTGCCGCGGCCGCCGGGCCCAGGAGGGCCGCCACATCCGTGTACCCACTGAGTTTGAACAGACCCACGGACGTGCTCAGCGCTGTCAGTCCGGTCGCCAGCGCGGCGGCCTTTCCGGACACCGCGGACCGGCCGACGAAGAACACCGCGAACGCACACCAGGCGAAGCTCGGCGCGAGAATGACGAGCGCCGCCCAGACCGCCACGAGGATCCACAGGACCACGGGGCGGGCGGGTCCGCGCAGCCGGACCGCCGCCGCGTACAGCACGCAGAGCGCGGCAGCCAGGACCAGGACGAGGAGGTTCTCCTCCGGTCCATGCCGCAGGACGAATCGGATGAGTGAGGCGGTCAGGAGCACCGCGAAGCCACAGTGCACCGCCACGCCGAGATAGCGCTCGCGGCCTGCCGGGGGTGCGGTGATCATGGGGCCACTCTACGAGACGGCGCCGACAGGATAAGCGCGTCTCATCCTTTTGGCTGAGACGGCCACCCGAAGGCATGAGGAACCCCTGCCGGAACTGCCGATGTGCCCGGAACCGCGTCTCGGAAGGATGGATGTCAGGAGTTCACGGACCCGTCAGGAAGGCCGGTGAGACCCGGTACGCCGGGGTCCGTGGACTCGCACAGTGACCACCGATTCCGATCCATGCACGATCCATTCCCGAAGGGCAGGCACATCATGGCCATCAGCAAGAGCAACATCAAGGTCCTCTCCGCAGCGGCTGCGGCACTCCTCCTGACCGGCGGCGTCACCGCGGCCGCCAATGCCGGGCAGGCGTCCCAGCCTGCAGCCGTGCCTGCCGCGGAGACCGCCAAGCGCCTTCCCACGGCGGGCATCCCGGCCGGCGAGGGCACCACGGTCTCGCAGAACCGGATCTCCGCGACCGCCTCCGCCAAGGCCGTCCAGGCCGCCCTGGCCAAGTGCGTGGGGGACAAGCTCCCGTTCGTCTCCGTCACGGTCGTGGACCGGTTCGGCACCGTCCAGGCGGTCCTCCGTGGCGACAACGCCGCCCAGCACACCCTCGAGGCGTCGAAGCAGAAGGCCTACACCGCGGCGGCCTTCGGCGCCCCCACGAGCGAGCTGGCCGGGCGCATCAGCGGCAACGGCAAGCCCTCCATCGCCGATCTGCCCGGCACCCTGTTCCTCGCCGGTGGCGTCCCGCTCAAGGTCAACGGCGTGTCCGTGGCGGGGATCGGCGTCGGCGGCGCACCCGACGGCGCCCTCGACGAGGCCTGCGCCACGGCCGGCGCCGAGGCGATCCTGGGCCGCTAGGAGGCATGATGGAGGCCATGCCGACGCGTGGCGCAGTGCTGAAGGGGAGCCTGGCGGTCGTTGCCGTCGGGCTCCTCGCCGCCTGCGCACCCGGTTCCGCTGAGCCGAGTTCAGCGCAGCCGTCCGACGACGGCGCCGCGCCCTCCGCGCGCACCTCGCCGCCGGCGTCGTCCCCGGCGCAGGAAGGGTCACCCGCCGCGGACAGCGGCAGCACGCCGTCGCCCACGGGAGTGGACGCCCGGGGCCGAGCCGCCGCCCGAGCCCGCCTGACCGAGGCACAACGGGCCCGGCTGGATCAGGACCTCATCCGCGCCGCGAAGCGGAACGACCCCACCGAGGTGAAGCGCCTCATCGAGCAGGGCGGCGACGTCAACGCCAAGGATTCGATCCAGGATTCCGCCTTCCTCTATGCCGGCGCCGAAGGGTTCAACGACGTCCTGCGGCTCACCCTGGCAGCGGGCGCGGACGTGCGGAGCGTCAACCGGTTCGGCGGGACCGCGCTCATCCCGGCCTGCGAACACGGACACGTCGAGACGATCCGGATCCTGATCGCGGCCGGGGTCCCGGTGAATCACGTGAACCGTCTCGGCTGGACCGGGATGCAGGAGGCGATCCTCCTGAACACCGGTGGACCCCGCCAGCAGGAGGCGGTCCGGTTGCTCCTGGCCGCAGGCGCGGACCCCGGCATCCGAGACCCGCAGGGCCGCACGGCCCTCGACAACGCCCGGCGGATGGGCTTCACGGAGATCGTGCGGATCCTCGAATCGCATCGCCCCTGACTGCACCCCTGGAACCACCCCTGATCGACTGCTCCCCCTGATCGACTGCTCCATACGATGTCGAAATCCCCGGAAATCCGCGGGAAATGGCATCGTATGGAGCAGTCGATCAGAGGGCCGGACCTACTCCTTCCGCGTCGACGCGCGGGGGCGGAGCCTGGCCCGCGTGAGGCGGGGACCCACGGTCTCGCCGGTCTTGAGCAGTTCCTGCAGCATGTCCAGCAGCAGGTCCGCGGTGCCGGCGGGGTTGAGTTCGAAGGCCGTGATGGCGGGTCGGCTCGACCGGGCGTGCTCGGAATCCGACGCCGCGGCGATCATCACCTGACCCGGCACGGTCAGCCCGGCCGCCAGGATCTCCTGCTGCACGCCCGCCGCGTGCCGCCCGGTCATGCAGAACACCGCTTCGGGCACGCCGTCCGCGAGGATGCGCAGCCCGGCGTCTCGGCCGCCGTCGAGCCCGGAGCGCTCCGACTGTTCGTAGACCCGCGGCGTGACCCCGTGGCGCTCACACCACGACAGGTACTCCTGGAGGAAGTCCGCGTTCCAGGCGTTCCGGTCCGTTCCGGAGACCAGCACCACCTCGCGGGCCCCGGCCGCTTCGAAATGTGCCAGGATCTGCCGGGCCGCGAGGGGGTCGTCCTCGGAGGACCAGCGCGTGAAGTCGGGCTTGTCCAGGAGCTTGCCGTAACAGACGTAGGGGATGCCGCGCCGGTCCAGGAGTTCGATGACCGGGTCCTGGGCGTTGGGGCTCATGATGACGTACCCGTCCATCGAGAACGCCAGCGGCGGCACCGGACTGCGGGTCAGATCCGGCACGAGCGTGAGACTGAGCCCGCGGGCAAGCGCCCGAGAGGACAGGATCCCCGCGAAACGCTCGAACACGTCGACGCCGGCCGGGGTGTAATCGCCCAGGGCGTCCAGGGAGCGCATCACCAGGCCGATCGCGCCGATGCTGCCCTGGCGCATGCCGCGGGCGAAGGCGTCCGCCTGGTAACCGAGTTCGTCCGCGGCGGCCTTCACCCGGGCCCGGGTCTCCTCGCTGATGGTCCCCTTGCCGTTCAGGGAATGGGAGACGGCGGTGATGGACACCCCCGCGCGGCGCGCCACGTCCCGGATCGTCACTCCTTTGCCACGTGCCACGGACCCTCCTGAAATCGTCGTACCCACATTTCACCAGGGGCGGGACCGCCTGCACGCGCCTCCGGGTGGCCATGTGGAAAATCATCATTGCATAAAACGTTTTACTTCCCTAATGTGATCTGCACCTCAGAAATCGTCCCCCCGAAGGAACCTCTCATGAAGCTCTTCACCGCCACCTCCACCACGCAGGACCCGGCTGCCCGCGGCCGTGATCTCGGGCTGGAATTCGGCGACCGTTTCGAGCACGTGGCCGGGCTGTATCTCGAGCACTTCGCGGCGCTGACGATCCCTGCGGAGACCGTCCGGCGTATCGCCGAGGCGAGCCACGCGGCACTGGCCGACTGGGCGCCCGGCCTGGCTGCGGAGACGGAGGCCATCGCCTCGGCCGCCGGCCTCGAGCTCTGGCAGCTCGCCGCCGTCGGCGCCCGCACCGAGATCCTCGCGGCCGAGCCGCCGCGCGGTGAGGGTGAATGCTCCACCGCGGTCCTCACCGGTGAGGACCGCGCCCCGGAGACCCTGCAGACCTGGGACTGGCATGAATTCCTGGTGCCGGACGGGCTGCTGCTGGACCTGACCACCCCGGCCGGTCGCCGGGTCAAGCTGTTCACTGAATTCGGCACCGCCGCGAAGATCGGGGTCAACGACGCCGGGCTCGGCCTGCACTTCAACATCCTGTCCCACCGCAGCGACTCCGATCAGGGCGGCGTTCCGGTCCACGCGATCGCCCGCCGCATCCTGGAGGAGGCCACGACCGTCGAGGAGGCGCAGGCCATCGCGGCGAGCGCCACGGTCAGCGCCTCCACCGTCTTCACGGTCTTCGACTTCCACGACGGCGGCTCCCGCGCCGTGAGCCTGGAACTCGCCCCGGCCGGCCTCGGCGTCGTCCGGCCCGGTAAGGACGGCTGGCTCTTCCACACCAACCACTTCCTCGATCCGGACCTCTTCCAGGGCGACACCATGCCCGCTGACTCCTCCACCGCCGAGCGCTATCAGCACCTCGACGCCGTCCGCGGAACCCTCACGGGCCTGGCGCCCGTCGAACGCGCCCGCGCAGCCTGCGGAGGCGAAGGGTCCGCCGCCCCCATCTGCATGTCCCCGGACACGACCAAGCCCGTCATCGATCAGTGGGGCACCCTGCTGACGATCGGCGTCGACGTCGAGCACTTCGCTCTCGACTACTTCGCCGGCCGCCCGGACGAAGCCGCCGTTCACGGCCTTGCGCGCTTCTGACTCCCCTTCCTCCCCGCTTCATCTCCTCAAGGAACCACTCTCATGTCCCACACCCAGTCCCCCGCCGGCCGCCGCCCCGGCGCCGCAGGATGCCCCGACGCTGGGCACCCAGGCCACCACCGCGCTGCGGACCTTCTTCATCTCCGGCTTCGGCACGGCACTGGAGTTCTACGACTTCATCGTCTACGGCCTGGCCGCCGCCCTCGTGTTCCCCACGCTCTTCTTCCCGGCCGCGGACCGGCTGACGGGGACGCTGGTGGCCTTCGCCGCTTTCGGCGCCGGGTTCATCGTGCGGCCCCTGGGTGGCATCGTGGTGGGTCACTTCGGTGACCGCATCGGCCGCAAGTCCATGCTCATCATGACCCTCCTCCTCATGGGCGGCAGCACCTTCCTCATCGGGTGTCTCCCGACCTATCAGAACGTCGGCCTGCTGGCTCCCGTGCTGCTGGTGATCCTGCGACTCGTGCAGGGGTTCGCGGCCGGTGGTGAATGGGGTGGCGCGTCGCTCTTCGGCATCGAGAACTCACCCGAGAACCGCCGCGGCCTCTGGGGCAGCTTCACGAGCACCGGCATCGGCATCGGCAGCCTCTTCGGCACGGGCGTGTTCACGGTGATGACGCTCCTGCCGGAGTCCGAGCTCACCGCCTGGGCCTGGCGTGTGCCGTTCTGGCTGGGTGGTCTCCTGGTCCTCGTGGGCCTGATCGCCCGCACCCGCATGCCGCACGAGACGGTGAACAAGGAGAGCGCCCCGCGAGTGCCCCTCCTGGCGGCCATCCGGAAGCACCCGAAGCAGATGCTCCTGGCCATCGGCGTCGCGTTCGGCTACAACACCATCGCCTACATCGGCTCCCTGTTCACGGTCACCTACACCGAGGAACGCGGTTACACGGACACCCAGTCGCTGCTCTTCCAGGTGGCCGGCTCGTTCGCCTTCATGCTCGCCGCCCCGTTCATGGGTCTCCTCTCGGACAGGATCGGACGCAAGAAGGTGATCGCCGGCGGCGCCGTGATCTACGCGGTGTTCTTCTTCCTCTTATTCGGCATGGTGGACAGCCGGGTCGCATTCCTCGCGACCGTGGCCTTCATCCTCGTGAACATCTTCATGGCCATGCCGCAGGGCTGCATCCCGGCCTTCCTGGGTGAGCAGTTCTCCAAGGAGAGCCGTTACTCGTCCATCTCCGCGACGTACCAGACCGGAGCCGCGCTGGGAGGCGGCACGGCGGCGAGCATCGCCACGGCCCTGTTCATCGCGTTCAACCGCGGCTCTCTCGGCATCGCGCTGTACTCCGGCGCCGCGTGCCTGGTCCTCGCGCTGTGTGTGCTCGGCCTCCGCGAGACGTACAAGGTCCGCACCAAGGATCTCGGCGAGACGCCGGAGGACGTCCTCGCCTGAGGCCTCGGCGCCCGGGTACGGGCCGCGATCCGCGCCCGGCGCAGCCTCCTCCTCCGTCCACCGATGGAGGAGGAGGCTTTTCCACATCGGGAGCCGTTGCAGATGAAACTGGTCCGCCTTTCGGGCAAGCTAGACCCATGGAGCCTTCCAGTACCAGCGCACCGTCCACCCTCTCAGCCTCCGCCCCCACGGCCGGGCAGCCTGACGCGGAGGTGAGGTCAGCGGAGGTCGAGTTCGACCAGCGTGGCCACGCCGGAGTGGTCATCCTCAACAGGCCGCGTGCGGTCAATGCGCTGAACCAGGGGATGGTGGAGGCGGTGGACGCACAGTTGCGGGCCTGGGCGGTCGATCCGACGATCGAACACGTCATCATCACCGGGGCGGGGGAGCGCGGACTGTGCGCCGGCGGCGACGTCGTGGCGATGTACAGGGACATCGTGGCCGGGGAGCGGGCCTCCCATGACTTCTTCCGAGCCGAGTTCCGGATGAACTCGCTCCTCTTCGGCTATCCCAAGCCCGTGATCGCCGTGCAGGACGGCCTGGTCCTGGGTGGGGGTGTGGGCATCTCCGCCCATGCTTCGCACCGGGTGGTCACCGAGAACACCCGGATGGGCATGCCGGAGGTCACCATCGGCTATGTCCCCGACGTCGGCGGGACCTGGCTGCTGGGCCATGCAGGCACCGCCGGGGTCCACGTTGCGATGACGGGTGACCATGTGGGTGCCGGGGACGCGATCCACTTGGGTCTCTCGGATGCCTTCGTGCCGGCCGCGAATCTCCCCGAGTTCCTCGTCTTCCTGGAAACCGACACGGCCGACGACGCCGTGGCCCGCTTCTCCGGCATGGCGCCGGAGGCGGTGCTCGCCGCAGCCGGGGACGCGGATGGCGCGGCCCCCTGGATCGAGGACTGCTACGCGGGAGCCTTGTCCGGAGACGCGTCCGCGGCCGTCATCCTGAGCCGCCTCGAAACCCATCCGGACCCGCAGGCCCAGGCGGCCGCCGCGACCCTCAGGACCAAGAGCCCGCGTTCCGTGGCCGTGGCGCTCGAATCCGTGCGCCGGCACTGTTCCGGAACGCTCGAGGAGGCTTTGCGGGACGAGTTCCGCGTCGCGGTCCGGTGCCTCGCCTCCCCGGACATGCGGGAGGGCATCCGCGCCCAGGTGATCGACAAGGACCGCACCCCGCGCTGGGAGCACCCCGGGCTGACCGAAGTCAGCCCCGAACTCGTCGCCTCGTACTTCGCCCCGTTCGAACCCGGCGAGACGGACGGCGGCGATCTGAAACTCTGATCCTGGAGGCCCTGCCTCCAGCGCCCGACACCGCAGCACTTAGCCCGCATTCCCCATTCCACAGACGTCGATTGCGAAGGAGCAAGCACCCGTGCAGAACATCCTGGTAGAGCGCCGTGGGCGCGTCACGATCGTGACCCTCAACCGGCCGGAGGCGCTCAACGCGCTGAACCTGGCGACCATGACCGAAGTGGTGGACGCCATCCGGGCTGCGGACGTGGATTCCGGCACGGGCGCCGTGGTCCTCACGGGGTCGGCCAAGGCGTTCGCCGCCGGTGCGGACATCAAGGAGATGGCCTCCAAGGATCATCTCGAGATGTACCGGGCCGATTGGTTCCGCGGCTGGGAGGAGCTCTCCCGGGTCCGGATCCCCGTGATCGCGGCGGTCTCCGGATACGCGCTGGGCGGCGGCTGCGAACTGGCCATGATGTGCGATCTGCTGATCGCCGCTGAGAACGCGAAGTTCGGTCAGCCGGAGATCAACCTCGGCGTCATCCCCGGCATGGGCGGCTCGCAGCGGCTCACACGGGCCGTGGGGAAGGCGAAAGCGATGGACCTGGTCCTCACCGGCCGGATGATGGACGCCTCGGAGGCGGAACGGTCCGGGCTGGTCTCCCGCGTGGTGCCCACGGAATCCCTCCTCGAGGAGGCGCTCGCGGTCGCGGAGACGATCGCCGGGAAGTCCAAGCCGGTGGCGATGATGGCCAAGGAGGCCGTCAACGCCGCGTTCGAAACCGGTCTCGCTCAGGGCGTGGTGTTCGAGCGCAGGCTGTTCCACTCCCTGTTCGGCACACCGGACCAGGTGGAAGGCATGGCGGCGTTCCAGGAGAAGCGTCCGGCCGAGTTCAACCGGGACTGACGGCGAGGTGCTGAGGTGTTGCGTGTTCAGTAGTCGCGGGTGTTCGGTGCCACGACCCGCAACTACTGAGCACACAAGCCGGTGGAGGCAGCGCCGCTGACCGTCCGGACAGCCCTCAGGCCTGGGTCAAGAGCCCAGCCCGGAGGTGCGGGTTCAACCCTGGGTCGGGTGGTCAGCCCTGGGCCGCGATGACGGCCTCGCCGTTCGCCCAGGTGGCGACGAGCCGGGATCCACCCTGACCAGGAGCCACTCCCGGAGCGGACCCCACACCCGGAACGGACGGCCTGCGGGCCACGAGGAACCGTTCGCCGTCCGTGCCCACCGCGTCGAAGCCGTCCTCGTCCCCGGCGTCCGCCGGCGTCACGTCCGCCGGAGTTCCGCCGGCCGCGGCGCCGGCCGCGGCGTCGGCCACGACGACCCTGACCCGGACGTCCGGTTCGGGCCGCTGGACGACGGTTCCGGCGTCGTCGTGGAGCTCAAGGAGCGCCTGTTCCTGCTCACCGCGGAGTGCTCGGCGCAGCACCTCCTGGCTCACGGGATCGCCGAGGCCGTCGTACACCCAGCGGGTGCCGAGGACGGAGTGTTCCATGGTGCCGATCAGCCGGTCGTCGGCGCCATTCAGGGGCGCTCCGCGATACGTGAGCACCACGTGGAGGACGTCCGAGCCGCGGCGGAGCAGGAATCCTTCGATCCCGACCTCGCCTGCGGGGTCGTCGAAGCGGTAGCTGCCGATCCGCTCGAGTTCGCCGCCGTTGCCGGACCAGGGCTGACGGTCGAGCCAGGGCGCGAGCAGTTCGAGCTTCGAGGGCTTCAGCGTCGCCCGGTGGATGACGGCCACGAGGTCAGCCCTGCTTCCACCACTCGTCGTGGATCGTGACCGGGGTGGTGCGCTTGTGGCGCGTCCTGAGGTACTTCTCCTCGATCGTCGACGCCACGCCCTCGGGCACTTCGCGGCCCTCCAGGTAGTCGTCGATGTCGTCGTAGCTGATGCCTAGTTCGTCCTCGTCGGTGCGGCCCGGCCTTGCCGTCCAGAAGGTCAGCGGTCGGGACCTTCTCCCACACCTGGCGGGGCGCGCCGAGGTGCTCCAGCAGCTGACGGTTCTGGCGCTTGTTCAGACCGAAGAGCGGCAGCACGTCGGCCCCGCCGTCGCCGAACTTGGTGAAGAACCCGGTCACCGATTCGGCGCCGTGGTCCGTTCCGACCACGAGGTAGTTGTGTTCGCCGGCCAGCGCGTACTGCGCCACCATGCGGATGCGGGCCTTCACGTTGCCCTTGTTGAAATCGGAGATCTCGGAGCCCGTGGTCTTCAGGAACTCCTCCTCGACGCCGTCCACACCTGGGCCCACGTTGAAGGTCCATTCCGTGTGAGGGCTGATGAAGGCGAGCGCCGCCTGGGCGTCGTCCTCATCGTGCTGGACGCGGTACGGCAGGCGGACCGCGACGAAGGCGGCGTCCACCCCTTCGAAGGAGAGTTTCTCGACGGCGAGCTGGCAGAGCTTCCCGGCGAGCGACGAGTCGACACCGCCGGAGATGCCGAGCACGAAGCCGTTGGTACGGGTCGCCCGCAGATAGGACGCCAAGAAGTCCACCCGTGCCGCGACCTCCGCCGCGGGGTCGATCTCGGGCTTGACGCCCAATTCTTCGATGATCTGGGCCTGAAGTGCGCGCATACGCCCAGGGTACTCGCACCACGTTTCGCGAGGGTTACACCGCTTCCGTGCGCGTGCCGTGCAGCCGCGGGCTGACCAGGGATGAGCCGAGTGCGCTGAGCCGGGCGCGCCGGGACAAGCTGAACCGGGACGGGCTGCACCGAACGGACTGAGGGGAGACCTCGAACCCTCCCGGGGGCAGAATGGTACGGTCGGCACCCGCCGTCGTTCCCCGGGTCCATCCCGTCCGGGAGCATCGCGCTGCAGAACCGGAGTCCCTCGGCATGAAGACCGGCCCCGCCGCCCAGCGGCTCATTCTCTGGATCACCATCCTGGCGTCCTTCGTCTCGTTCCTGGACGGCAGTGTCATCAACGTCGCGCTGCCGGCCATCGACCGTGAGTTCGGCGGAGGACTGGCGACGCAGCAGTGGGTCGTGGACGCGTACCTCATCACGCTGGGCGCCCTCATCCTGCTGGCGGGTTCGCTCTCGGACGTGCTCGGCAGGATCCTCATCCTGCGGACCGGACTGATCGGCTTCGGAGTGACCTCGCTCGTGTGCGCCTTCGCCCCGACGGCGGAGGTCCTGATCGTGGGCCGCGGCTTCCAGGGCGCGGCCGCGGCGCTCCTGGTGCCCAGTTCGCTGGCGCTCATCACCGCCAACTTCAGCGGACCTGAACGGGCGAAGGCCATCGGTCACTGGACCGCGGGCACGACGGTGGCCTTCATCGCGGGGCCGATCCTGGGCGGCGTCCTGGTGGACACGGTCGGCTGGCGCTCCGTGTTCTGGATCAACGTCCTGCCCATCGCCGTGACGCTCTACCTGCTGGCCGTGCTCGGGATGAAGGACACCCGCGCGCAGGGTGTCCGGATCGACTATGCAGGGGCCGTCCTCTGCGTGCTCGGCCTCGGCGGCCCGGTGTACGCCCTGATCGAGCAGGGGAACCTGGGCTGGGGGAGTCCCGGCATCTGGATCCCGTTCGTCGTGGGCGTGCTGTGCCTGGCGGGTTTCCTCTGGCGTCAGGCGACGGCGAAGCAGCCCCTCATGCCGCTGAGCCTGTTCACGGTGCGCAACTTCGGCGTCGGAAACATCGCCACCACCTTCATCTACGCGGCGCTCTCGATCGGCGGCCTGATCGTGGTGCTCTTCCTGCAGCAGGTGGCGGGATTCCCGGCCACCTTCGCCGCCCTGGCCACGCTGCCCATCAGCATCCTGAACATCGCGCTCTCCAGCTGGTTCGGATCCCTCGCGGGACGTTACGGACCGCGGTGGTTCATGGCCCTGGGCCCGATCCTGGGTGGCGCGGGGTATCTGCTCATGGTCACGACCCGCATGCCGGTGGACTACTGGACCCAGCTGCTGCCGGGCATCCTGCTGTTCGGCTTCGGCCTCTCCGTGACGGTGGCCCCGCTGACGGCGGCGATCCTCGGCTCGGTGTCGGAGGAGCAATCGGGCATCGGCTCAGCGGTGAACAACGCCGTCGCACGGGTGGCCGGTCTGGTGGGCGTTGCCGTGCTCGGTCTCATCGTGGGGCCGACGCTGGACCTCGACGGCTTCCACCGGGTCCTCCTCGTCACGGCGCTTCTGCTGGTGGTGGGCGGTCTGGTCTCCGCGGTGGGCATCCGCAATCCCACCCGTCCAGGAGCCGGCTGACGGCGCGGCCGCCGCCAGTCGATAAACTTCTCGTATGACTGCCCTCGACGCCGCCGCTGCCCGCGCCCGCCTGCTCGACCTCATCAAGGAACTCGCCGTGGTCCACGGCAAGGTGACCCTCTCCAGTGGCAAGGAGGCCGACTACTACGTCGACCTGCGCCGCATCACCCTGCACCACGAGGCCTCCCGCCTGGTGGGCCAGGTCATGCTCCAGCTGCTGGACGACGCCGGCATCGAGTTCGAGACCGCGGGCGGCCTGACCATGGGCGCCGACCCCGTGGGCACCGCGCTCATGCACGCCGCCGGCGACGCGGGCCGCTCCATCGACGCCTTCGTGGTCCGCAAGGCCCAGAAGTCCTACGGCATGGGCCGCCAGGTGGAAGGCCCGGGCGTCGACGGCCGCGATGTCGTGGTCCTCGAGGACACCTCCACCACCGGCGGCTCCGCGCTGACCGCCATCGAGGGCGTCCGCAACGCGGGCGGCAACGTCAAGGCCGTGGCCGTGATCGTGGACCGCAACACCGGCGCCAAGGAAAAGATCGAAGCCGAGGCGGGCGTCCCCTACCTGTTCGCCTTCTCCAAGGATGAACTCGGACTCGACTGATCTCCCGCCTCCTGTGCCCGGGCCTGACGGTCCGGGCACAGGGCGCGACGACGACGGCGCGGCCCGCCGTCGCGATCTCGCGTCCCTGCTGCGCACCGCCGGCCGCATGCGCCGGTTCTCGCGGCGGAGTTTCCTCTGGCTGGGCGGCGCCTCCGCGTTCCTCGCCGCGGATCTCGCCTACACGAGAGCCATCGCCGAGCAGCGACGGCAGACCACCATCCTCACCCTCGGTGACGACGCGCCCGGGGACGCCCCTCCCGACGCGGGCTGGTACCTCCTCCCCGGTTTCAAGACCAGCTGGGACGAGGCCCTGTTCATCCTGACGACCCTCAAACCGGCGATCGGCCGCTGGGGGCGGATGGCGGCGGTCGGCTATTCGAATCTCGGCCTGTCCGTCCATGACGTGGTGGACGCCATCGCCGCGTCGACGCGGGTCCGGGGGATCCGCCACGTGTTCCTCTACGGGCACAGTTTCGGCGGGATGCTCGCGGTGCAGACGGCGGTGCTCCTGTGGGAGCGGCATCAGATCCAGGTGCGGTTCATCCTGCTCGACTCGAGCCCCGCGAGCCGTTATGACGTGCTGGACCAGGACTCGTTCGGCGGCGTGGTCTACAGCTACGAACAGGGCGTGCCGATCCCCACGATCGTCCGCGGCGGGTACGAGCTGGGGGAGCGGATCGTCAACAAACACGAGCGGACCTGGCGGCAGATCCTGGAACAGACGGCCGAGCAGCTGAGCCCGCTGGCGCCGTCGTCGTTCCTCATCCAGAGCGAGGCGGCCTACGTGTATGACTTCGACGTGCGCTCGCTGGCCGAGCGGCTGTCCTACACGAGCCTGGTGTTCATCGGGAATCCCGGGGACGGCACGGTGGACTACTACACGGCCCGGCAGGGCTGGCGGAACGCGTTCCCGTCCCAGCTGCTCAGTTCCGACATCGAGACCCGGGGTGCGGTCCCGGCCCATGCGAGCCCACAGTGGAGCCCGCAGGTGTACCACCCGATCCTCGAGCAGATCATGAATCGCTACTTCCCGCTGTGACCGCAGGCGGGCGCACTGTGACGGGCACACTGTCGCGTTCGGCCCCGACTACCCGCCGGAGCGGGCGCACCGGTAACTTTGGTACATGGCAAACAACCTTGATGATTCCGGGGTGGACGTCCTCCCCGAGCCCGAACGCGAAGTCCTCACCTGGGACACCTTCGGCGACGCGTCGCGTGAGCTGGCCCAGACCGTGGTGGACAGCGGGTTCCAGCCGGACGTGGTGGTGGCGATCGCCCGCGGCGGCCTGCTCCTGGCCGGGTCCATCGCCTACGCCCTCGGGGCCAAGGCCTGTGGCGCCCTGAACGTGGAGTTCTACACCGGGATCGGCACCGTGCTGCCGGAGCCCGTGGTGCTGCCGCCCATGCTGGACGAGGGCGCGCTGAGCGGCAAGAAGGTGCTCCTGGTGGACGACGTCTCCGACTCCGGCCGCACCCTGGCCAAGGTGGTCGACCTGATCGGTGACTGGGGCGCCGAGGTCAAGACCGTCTGCCTCTACACCAAGCCCCGCACTATCCTGGCGCCGGACTTCGAGTGGCGCCGCACGGACAAGTGGATCACCTTCCCGTGGTCCTCCCTGCCCCCGGTCGAGCCGACGGTCTGACCGCTGGGTTCAAGCCTCTGAGCACCGGGCCTCTGAGCACTGGGCCTCTGAGCACTGGGCCTCAGAGCACGACGGCGGGCCGGCCTCCGGTCCGCCGTCGCGCTCTCACGAGCGCATCTCTCATGAGCACATCCCTGACGAACTCATCCCTGAGGAGGGCGGTATGAGCATTTCCGGGCAGCCCCTGCCGAACGGCGTGATCCCGTACGTCGAGTACCACCAGGGGGAGCGGCGCCTGCTGACCCTTCAGGTGACCACTCAGAACGTGATGGCCTCGGGCCGGTTCCGGCCGGTGGTGAGCATCGACGGGCGCAGTTACGTGGTGTTCTGGGGGTACATGACCTTCGAGATCCCGGCGGACCGGTCCTGCCACGTCAGCGTATATGTCCAGGCCGACTACATGACGCAGACGGCCTCCCTGCTGCTGCCCCCGGGGCGGGACGTCACACTCGCCTATGCGACCGACTTCGCCACGGGCCTGGGCAGGCTGGGGCCCGCGGCCTGAGCCGTCCCGGACAGCCCGGCGCGAGTCGGCCCGGCCGGCTCAGATCCCGCACGGCCCAGATCCGGCCCGGCTCAGATCTGGTCGACAAGCGCCGCGACGCTCGTGAGGACCTGGTTGGGCCGGAACGGGTAGGAGCTGATCTCGTCGCTCCGGGTGATGCCGGAGAGCACGAGCACCGTGTGCAGGCCGGCCTCCATGCCCGCCACGATGTCGGTGTCCATGCGGTCGCCGATCATGGCCGTGGTCTCGGAGTGGGCGTCGATGCGGTTCATGGCCGAGCGGAACATCATCGGATTGGGCTTGCCCACGATGTACGGTTCGCGGCCCGTGGCTTTGGTGATGAGCGCGGCGATGGCGCCCGTGGCCGGCATGGGGCCTTCCTTCGAGGGGCCGGTGGCGTCCGGGTTGGTCGCGATGAACCGCGCGCCCGCCAGGATGAGGCGGATGGCCATGGTGATCGCTTCGAAGGAGTAGGTCCGGGTCTCGCCGAGCACCACGAAGTCCGGGTCCTGATCGGTGAGGATGAAGCCTGCCTCGTGGAGCGCCGTCGTCAGTCCGGCCTCACCGATCGTGTAGGCGCGGTTGCCGCTGTCCGAGCTGTGCACCTGCTCCTTCAGGAACTGGGCGGTGGCCAGCGCGGAGGTCCAGATGTTCTCCTCGGGCACCTCCAGGCCGGAGGACGCCAGGCGGGCGGCCAGGTCACGCGGCGTGAAGATGGAGTTGTTGGTCAGGACGAGGAAGCGCTTGGAGGTGTCCACCCAGCGCTGGATCAGTTCCGCGGCTCCGGGGATGGCGTGATTCTCGTGAACCAGCACGCCGTCCATGTCGGTGAGCCAGCATTCGATCTCCTGACCGCTCCGGTGATTGCGCAAGGGACTGCGTTCGGCGTCGCTCATGATTCCTCCTCAGATGGGCCTGTCTCCACTCTACGTTCCGCCCCCGGTCTGAACAGAACGTGAAATCCGCGTCATGACTGGCGCGACAGCCCGGAATGTGGCGAAATTGGATAGAGTTCCCCAGTGAATCCAACGTCTTGATTTAATAGGTCTCATCACTCCTCCTCCTGAAAAGACTTCCCATGGACCCGAATAACGAATCTGAACAGCCGCCCACCGGCAGCACCCGCCCCCTGGACCCCCGGGATGTCCCCGGCCGGCCCGGCCAGAATCCGCAGCAGTACCCCGGCGGCCAGTACCCGGGTGCCCAGAACCAGGGTGCCCAGAACCAGGGCAACCCGTATCCCGGCCAGCAGAACCCGTACCCGGGAGGCGGACAGCAGCAGAACCCGTACCCGGGAGCCTCCTATCCCGGTCAAGGCCAGCAGCAGCCCTACCCCCAGCAGCCGGGCCAGCAGCAGCCGGGCCAGCAGCAGTCCTTCCAGGTGCACATCCCCGAAGAGGAGGACCACACGGTCCTTCGCAACGGGCTGCCGCCGGTGCCGCCGCCCCCGGCGTCCGGCAACCGCAAGACCCTGGCGATCGTGCTCGGCAGCATCGCCGCGGCACTCGTCGTGGTGCTCGTGGTCGTGTTCGCCTGGCTCGTGCCGGCGCTGTCCGGCAACAAGGAGCCGCGCGCCGTCGACACCGCCTCCCAGCAGAGCACCCCGGAATCCACCCCCGAGGAGACCCCGTCGGAGCAGCCCTCCGAGGAGCCGTCTCCCGAGGACACGGCCGCCCCGGTGGTCACCCCGCCGGCCGGCGCCATCCCGCTCCCGGAGGAGTGGAAGGTCTACAAGAGCCCGGACAACGCTCCGGTGGACGGCGACACGAAGTTCAGCCGTTTCGTCACGGGTGAGTCGAGCTTCGCCCGCCTGAAGGAATGGTCCACGGACGTCAGCCTCGGCATCACCAAGGATCCGGAGAGCGGCCAGGAGATGCAGCGGGCCGCCGCGGGCACCAACCAGCTCGACTCGGACGGGCTGTCAGTCGCGTTCTCCTTCTTCGCGGAATCCGAATCGCAGAAGTACGGCTCCGATCCAGCCAAGATCAAGGGCCTCATCAAGCAGCTGGAGACCAAGCTCGCCGGGATGTCGCAGGATCAGCTGGCCTCCGTGGTGGTCGGCCACAAGTGCGCCTCGGACTTCCGCACCACCAAGCCGGAGATCCGGTCCTTCCTCCGCGGCCTGGCCGTGGTGGTCGGCTTCGAGTGCAAGACCTCCGGCGGCGACGCGATCCAGGGCGTCAACCTCTTCACCATCACCCCCTGGGGCACGCCGCAGCTGCTCGGGGTGAGCGGTCACCAGAGCTACTGGGATCAGCACCCGGGTCTCATGGCGGAGCTGGCCAACTCCTTCCGCATCAACAAGTGGCGGATGCCCTGATCGGCCCACCCGTCACGGCCGGTCCCGTCTGAGACCGGCACTCCGCGCAGAGCCCGGGCCGTCGGTCCGGGCTCTGCGCGTCCCACTACAGTTGAAGAGTGACTGAACAGACCTCCGGCGACCACGGCCTGCCCGCCTCCCCTCAGGACACGGACGACGACGCCGGGGCGCGCGCCGTAGTCGGGCCGGATGCCGAGGGTGCGCCGGAGGCCGTCGCGGCGCCGGAAGTGGGCGTCGGGCCGTGGGAGGGGCCTTGGCCGGAGGGGGACCACTGGGACCTTGAACTCCTGGAGCACGGGGACCGGCGCAATGTGCTGGATCAGTACCGGTACTGGAAGCACGACGCGATCGTGGCCGAGCTCGACACCCGGCGGCATGACTTCCACGTGGCGATCGAGAACTGGCAGCACGATCTGAACATCGGGACCGTGGTCCGCACCGCCAACGCCTTCCTGGCCAAGGAGGTCCACATCATCGGGCGCCGCCGCTGGAACCGCCGCGGGGCGATGGTGACCGACAAGTACCAGCACATCCGGCACCACCCCACGGTCGACGATTTCGTGGCCTGGGCTCAGGGCGAAGGACTCACGATCCTCGGGGTGGACATCTTCCCGGATTCCGTGCCGCTGGAGACCTACGAGCTGCCGAAGAACTGCGTCCTGGTGTTCGGCCAGGAGGGTCCGGGCCTCTCCGAGGAGGTCCACCGGGCGGCGGAGGCCACGCTGTCGATCGAGCAGTTCGGCTCCACCCGGTCCATGAACGCCGCCTCGGCCGCGGCGATCGCCATGCACGCGTGGGTGCGCCGCCATGTGTTCGGGCAGCACGTGTCCTGACCCGGCCCCCGGGCCCGGGCAGTGCCTCGCGTCATGATCCGGGCCACATTCCATGCCCGCGTGCTTGCTGGCTAGGATGGGTTCAGTCACGCGGAAATAGCGCGAATCGGTCGGCACCATCCCTGCTGTCCGGCCCATCCCGTTGCATCACCAGGAGTCAGCATGCCTATCGCAACCCCGGAAATCTACGCCGACATGATCGACCGTGCCAAGGCAGGCGGCTTCGCCTACCCGGCCGTGAACGTCACCTCCTCGCAGACCCTCAACGCGGCCCTCCGTGGTTTCGCCGAGGCCGGCTCTGACGGCATCATCCAGGTCTCCACCGGTGGCGCGGCCTACTGGTCCGGCGCCTCCGTCAAGGACATGGTGGCCGGTTCCCTCGCCTTCGCGGCCTTCGCCCGCGAAGTGGCCAAGAACTACGACATCAACATCGCCCTGCACACGGATCACTGCCCCAAGGACAAGCTGGACGGTTTCGTCCTGCCGCTGCTCGCAGCCTCGGAGGCCGAGGTCAAGGCCGGCCGCGACCCGCTCTTCAACTCCCACATGTGGGACGGCTCCCACGAGGAGCTCGGCGAGAACCTGCGCATCGCCCGTGAGCTCCTGGACCGCACCGCGGCCGCCAAGATGATCCTCGAGGTCGAGATCGGCACCGTCGGCGGCGAAGAGGACGGTGTGGAGAACGAGATCAACGAGAAGCTCTACACCACCACCGAGGACGCCCTGGCGACCATCGAGGCCCTGGGCTCCGGCGAGAACGGCCGCTACATCACGGCCCTCACCTTCGGCAATGTGCACGGCGTGTACAAGCCGGGCGGCGTGAAGCTGCGTCCCGAGCTGCTGAAGAAGATCCAGGAAGAGGTCGGCGCCAAGATCGGCAAGGCCAGCCCGTTCGACCTGGTCTTCCACGGCGGCTCCGGCTCCTCCGAGCAGGAGATAGCGGACGCCGTCTCCTACGGTGTCATCAAGATGAACGTGGACACGGACACCCAGTACGCCTTCACCCGTCCGGTGGCCGGCCACATGTTCAGCAACTACGACGGTGTGCTGAAGGTCGACGGCGAGATCGGCAACAAGAAGGCCTACGACCCGCGCGTCTGGGGCGCCTCCGCCGAGGCCGGCATGGCGGCCCGCATCGTCGAAGCCGCTCAGCAGCTCGGTTCCGCCGGCAAGAGCGGCAAGTAAGCATGTCCGACGAATTCCGTTCGAACCTCCTGGGGCCCGAGCCCACGAAGCTGCCGGCCGAGACCGAGGTGTACCAGCACCTCGCCCTCGGCGCGCACCCTCAGGAGCTCGTGGCGAAGTACCCGGCGTCGTCCCTGCTCTGGGCCCTCGCGGCCGAGCAGGCCTGGACTGAAGGCCGGACCGTCGAGTCCTACGCGTTCGCCCGCGTGGGATACCACCGCGGTCTGGACGCCCTGCGCCGCAACGGCTGGCGCGGCGCCGGTCCCATCCCGTGGGAGCACGAGCCGAACCAGGGCTTCCTCCGGGCGCTCTACGCCCTGGGACGCGCCTCCGCAGCGATCGGTGAGCCCGACGAGCCGGAGCGGATCTCGACGTTCCTGAACGACTCGGACCCCACGGCGAAGGCGGCCATCGAGGCCCTCTGAGCTTCGGTTGGGCTGTACGACGACGGCGGGCGCCTTTCGCACGAAAGGCGCCCGCCGTCGTCGTACCCGCCCTCAGCCCTCCTGCTGAGTCCGCTCAGGCCTTCCGCAGCTCGCGTCGCAGGATCTTCCCGGACGCCGACTTCGGGATCGCGTCCAGGAACTCGACCTGCCGGACCTTCTTGTGCGGCGCGACGTGGGCCGCCACGAACTCCATGACCGCGGCGGCGTCGAGTTCCGAACCGGGCTGCCGCACGACGAACGCCTTGGGCACCTCCTGGTGGTCCTCGTCGAAGGCGCCGACCACCGCGACGTCGGCGACCTCCGGGTGCGTGAGCAGCAGGGCCTCCAGCTCGGCCGGCGGGATCTGATAGCCCTTGTACTTGATGAGCTCCTTGAGCCGGTCGACGATGCTGACCACGCCGGTGGAGGAGACCGTGGCGATGTCCCCGGTGTGCAGGAAGCCGTCGGAGTCGAGGGTCTCCGCCGTCGCTTCAGGGAGGTTCAGGTACCCGACCATGACGTTGGGCCCGCGGCAGAGCAGATGACCCGGTTCGCTCACGCCCTCGGCCGGCGGGTCGATGTCCTCCCCGGTGGCCAGGTCCACGATCCGGATGTCCATGTTCGGCACCGTGTAGCCGCAGCTGCCCAGCGGCACGCCTTCCGCCGAGCGGGGGATCAGGTGGGAGACGGGGCTCATTTCGCTCATGCCGTAGCCCTGCAGCATCGTGCAGCCGAGGCGTTCCGCGACGGCATGGCCCAGTTCCTCATCCAGCGGCGCGGCCCCGGACAGGGCGGTGTGGACGCTGGAGAGGTCGTAGTCCGCCACGAGGGGGTGCTTCGCCAGGGCCACGGCCACGGGAGGGGCGATGAAGAGGTACGTCACGCGGTGCTCCTGGATGATGCGCAGGAACTCCGTGAGGTCGAACTTGGGCATTGTGACGAGCTGCGCCCGTTCGGCGAGGGCCAGGTTCAGCAACACGGTCATCCCGTAGATGTGGAAGAACGGGAGCAGCGCCAGCAGCACGTCGTCGCGGTCGACCTCCAGCAGCGCCCGGCTCTGCTGGACGTTGGCCACCAGGTTGCGGTGCGTGAGCATGACGCCCTTGGGCTTGCCGCTCGTGCCGGAGGAGAAGGGCAGTGCCGCGATGTGGGTGGCGGGGTCGAGGTGCACCTCGGGTGCCGGGTGGCCGGCGGTCAGCACGTCCTTGAGCGACGGGTGTCCCGGAGCACCGTCGAGGACCACGAGGCGTTCCGCGGGGATGCCCTGATGGGCCGCGGCGGCTTCGGCGCGCTCCAGGAACGGCGAGATCGTGAAGAGCCAGCCGGCCCCGGCGTCCTCGAGCTGATGACCCACTTCGTCGGCCGTGTAGAGCGCATTGATGGTGGTGGCGGCGGCGCCGGCGCGGAGGATCCCGTGGAACACGGCGGCGAAGGCCGGGATGTTGGGGGAGAAGAGCCCCACCACATCTCCCGGCCGCACGCCATGGGCGGCCAGATAGCCCGCGACCGCGTCGATCTGTGCCACGAGCGTCCCGTAGTCGGTCTCGGCGCCGGTGGTCCCGTCGACCAGGGCGATCCGCGCCCGGTCCTTGTCATCCAGTGAGCCGAAAAGGTAGTCATAAACGCTCACATCGGGGATGTCGACGTCGGGGAACGGGCTGCTGAACACGGTGCCTCCTGCGTGCCGGTACCAGGCGCCGTCAGGGCCGCGGTGCCTTGGTTACCGGTCAGTATGGGTGATCGCAGCGGAAATGGCGAGAGGTCCAGACCGGCCCGGGCGTGCGACTTGACAGATGTCAGATCGCAATCTGCTACCCGTTGACACGGTGTGCCCCCGATGGTCCACTGAAAAGAGCACTGCATGGCAGCAGTAGGGGGCCGGGTGCTTTTCATCACTCAACTGCTATGACAAGGCATCACCATGGAGAATCAGTCCACCACTCGTCCATTCCGTTCCCGGAAGGCCCGCGCCATCCTGGCCGGAGGTCTCGTTCTGGGAGTAGGCGCGGTCTTCACGCTCGCCGCCTGGACCGACAATGAATGGGTCTTCGGCCAGAACGACGCAGGCACCGGCGGCCCGGGGACCAAGACGTACCACATGGAGCAGAACACCTGGACCGGGACCGCGGGCGCCGCGGCCTGGAGCGACCAGGGCGCCAAGAACGGCGGGGCTCTGACGTTCGCCGTCAACGCGGACAAGCCTCGTCCCGGGCAGTACGGTCTACGCGCCGATGCAGCTTCGCGCGGCAGTGGGCTCCGAAGCGCTGACCGCCACCCTCGCCGAGGGTGTGCAGGCCACTCCCGTGGTGGACCCCACGAACAACTCGGCGCTCTACGCTGCTCTGACCTACTCGGCCAAGTCCGGCGTCACCAAGGCCCAGTGCAACGCCGCCGGCTTCAGCGGCAACGGCGCGGTCCTGGTCGCCGCCGGTCAGCCACTGACCGCCACTTCGGCCACCCCGATCAGCCTGCCGGCCGGCCCGGATGCCGTCACGGCCGGCACCGGAGTGGACGTCTGCCTGGCGATCACGCTGCCGACCACCGCGGATCCGACGCTCCAGGGCAAGAAGACCACCCCGCTCTGGCGCTTCACCAGCACCGTCGGTTCCTGATCGGTGCTGACGCGCAGCATCAGGACGGTCCGCGAAGTTCTTCTGAGCGTCGCGGCCGTCCTGGGCCTGTTGTGTCTGCTGTCCGTCCTGGCGGCCCTGCTGTGCGGTGCGGGATTCGTGGTGTTCCGGACCGGTTCCATGGAACCGGAGTACCCGGTGGGCGCCCTGTCCCTCACGGTCCGGGTTCCCGCTGACCAACTCAAGCCCGGGGAGGTGGCCTCCGTGACGCGTCAGGGCACGAAGACCCTGGTCACGCACCGCGTGGTCTCCGTGACGCCCGAGCCCGGCGCGGGGAAGGGCGCGGCGACCCTGGTGCTCAAGGGAGATGCCAACGGCTCTCAGGACCCGTTGCCGTACCAGGTGATGTCTGCGCAGCGCGTGGTCTTCACGGTCCCTGTCCTGGGATCCTGGGTCATGGCCACCCGTGGCCCGTGGTTCCTGGGCGCCGCCACGCTGGTGATCGCCGCCTTGGTGACCTGGGCCTTCTGGCCGCACCGGGAGCCGCGGCACCGCGGAGGGCAGCAGGCGGGTCCTCAGGAGTCGTCATGAGACGGGCCGGCCGCCGCGCCGCACTGCTCCTCGCGCGTCTCCTGCTCGCGACCCTGGCCCTGGCCTCCGGGGGCGCGGCGGCGAGCGGCGCGGACCAGGGACCGGTCTTCACGCCGGTCCCGGAGACGGGCGCGCAGGGGCATCTCCAGCTCGCGTCCTCGCCGTATCCGTTGCTCTTCCCTTCGTTGCGTCCGGGCCAGCAGTACAGCTGGCAGCTACGGCTACGAGTGGCCGACGGCGACCCTGCGGGAACCGCTCTGCGGCTCAGTGCCACGGGTGCGCTCGCGGCCACCGGGGGATATCTGGTCACGGTGCGCGAGTGCTCGGAGCCCTGGAACGGGGCGAGCGGCGTGGGCGCCGAACTCCGCTGCCCGGCGCCTCCCGTGCTCCGCGTCGACCGCCAGGCGCTGAAGACGGTGGACCCGCAGACCAGCGTGACCCTGGCTGGTCTGCCCCGCGGGCAGGATTCGTACCTGGCGGTCACCTTGGAGGCGCCGCACGGGACTCCGGCGGCTCCGCCGGGCAGCCTGCGGCTCGGTCTCGGGGTCACCGCGCAGTCGGCGGACGACGCCGGGCCCACCTCGCCGACGGACGGTCACCTGGGCGAGACGGGCTTCGAGGGGAGCCGCTTCGCGCTGCTGGGCGGCGGGGCGCTGCTGGCGGGCGCCGCCCTGTGGGCGGCGTTCCGGCGGGTTCCGGCCGCGGTGAGCAGGGGAGAAGGACACGACAAGGAGAAGGACGGAGGAGCATCGTGAGGAGGAAGGGCGGGATCGCCGCAGCGCTGGCCGCGTGCGCCGTCGTCGTCTCCGCCGTGCCCGCCTCCGCCGCGTGGAGTGACCATGAGTGGACCGCGGGCGCCGGGATCGGGACGTACACGGTGCCGCCGGCCACTCTCACCAAGGCGTGCGCCTACAACGCAGGGATCGCGGGGCTCGGCGCCAAGGTCATCATCTACTGGAAGCCGCCGGCCGGGTTCACCCTGACCGATGCGACCGTTTATGCCTCGCAGAGTGGTCTCGGGTCGGCGCTGGCTCCGCTGACGGGGTTTCTCCATGACGTCGAACACCACCGGCACCACTGCGGAATACACCACCAGCGTCCCGGTGAACCTCCTCGGCGGTCTCCTGGGCCTGGGCACCGATCTGGAGCTGGCGATCGTCATCAACAGCGGCACCTGGCCTTCCGTGCCGGTCAAGGTCCGCGCCAATCCGGGCCTCGTGGGAGGCCTGGGCGGGTCCTGCACGAACATCGGCTGACCGTCGTGAAGCGGCCCGATGCGGGCTGTCGGCCCCGGTCGACTAAGCTGGGTAGGTCAACGCCCCTGCCGAATCCTCGGGGAGGATCTAATGCCAGCAATCGTGATCGTCGGAGCCCAGTGGGGCGATGAAGGCAAGGGAAAGGCCACCGACCTCCTGGGCGGGCGCGTGGATTACGTGGTCAAGCCCAACGGCGGCAACAACGCCGGCCACACGGTCGTGGTGAACGGTGAGAAGTACGAGCTCAAGCTCCTTCCCGCCGGCATTCTCAGCCCCAACGCCATCCCGGTGATCGGCAACGGCTGCGTGGTGAACCTCGAGGCCCTCTTCCAGGAGATCGACGGCCTGGAAGCCCGCGGCGCGGACACCTCCCGCCTCCGCGTCTCCGCCAACGCCCACCTCGTGGCCCCCTACCACCAGGTGCTGGACAAGGTCACCGAACGCTTCCTCGGCAAGCGCGCCATCGGCACCACGGGCCGCGGCATCGGCCCCGCCTACATGGACAAGGTGGCCCGTCTCGGCCTCCGTGTCCAGGACGTCTTCGACGAATCGATCCTCCGCCAGAAGGTGGAAGGCTCCCTGCACCAGAAGAACCAGCTCCTGGTGAAGGTCTACAACCGCCGCGCCGTGGAAGTGGAGGAGATCGTGCAGTACTTCCTCTCCTTCGCCGAGCGCCTGCGCCCCCTGATGATCGACTCGACCTATGAGCTGAACAAGGCCCTGGATGAGGGCAAGGTGGTCCTCATGGAGGGCGGCCAGGCCACCTTCCTGGACGTGGACCACGGCACCTACCCGTTCGTGACCTCGTCCAACCCCACCGCGGGCGGCGCGTCCGTCGGCTCCGGCATCGGGCCCACGCGCATCTCCCGGTCGATCGGCATCATCAAGGCGTACACCACGCGTGTGGGCGCCGGCCCGTTCCCCACCGAGCTGTTCGACGACATGGGTCTCTACCTGCAGAAGACCGGCGGCGAATTCGGCGTGAACACCGGCCGTCCGCGTCGCTGTGGCTGGTACGACGCCGTGCTGGCCCGTCATGCCTCCCGCGTCAACGGCTTCACGGACTACTTCCTCACCAAGCTGGACGTCCTCACGGGCATCGAGCAGATCCCGGTCTGCGTGGCTTACGACGTCGACGGTGTCCGTCACGACGAGATGCCGATGACCCAGACGGATTTCCACCACGCGAAGCCCATCTTCGAGTACTTCCCCGGCTGGACCGAGGACATCAGCGGCGCCAAGACCCTGGACGACCTCCCGGAGAACGCCCGCAACTACGTCCTCGCGCTGGAGCGCCTCTCCGGCACCCGTTTCTCCGCCATCGGCGTGGGCCCGGATCGCGAGCAGACCATCGTCGTCCACGACCTGATCGAGGACTGACCTCCTCAGCACCCTTGGAGGGGTGCGCTTTCCCCCGCGGCTTAGACACGCCTCTGCGCTCGTTCCTCGCTGCGAGGCGCGATGCGCCGCTTCCGGGAAAGTGCACCCCTCCAGCCGTCTGCCGAGCCGGCTTCGCGCAAAGGTCTTAGGCTAGGGGCATGGCACACGTCAACGATCCCGCCGTCATCGAGAAGCTCATCACCACGAAGGGCCGCTGGGCCGTGGTCGGGCTGAGCACCAACGAATGGCGCGCCGCCTATGACGTCTCCCTCACCGTCCGCGACCGCATGGGGATGGAGATCATCCCCATCAACCCCAAGGGCGAGGACGTCCACGGCGAGAAGGGTTACACGCTGCTCTCCGAAGTGCCGGGCCAGGTGGACGTGGTGGAATGCTTTGTGAACTCCGAACGCGTCGGCGCGGTCGTCGATCAGGCCATCGAGACCGGTGCCAAGGCGGTCTGGATGCAGCTCGGCGTCGTGGACGAGGCCGCCGCCGAACGCGCGGAGGCCGCCGGGCTGGACGTCATCATGAACGAGTGCCCGGACCGGGTGCTGCACCGCTGGGCCCAGGAGGGCCGGCGTCTGGACACGGACGGCGCCGCGACGGCCTGAGCGCCCCGCACACGCACGCACGACGACGGCGGGCGGCCCCGGCGTCGTCGCACACGGTTGAGAGCCGCACACGGCGGCCTGGCGAGGAGGAGCGGACATGGACGCCCGTGAGCTGCGCGAATTCTGCCTGGGGTTCCCGGGCGCGGTGGAGGACTTCCCGTTCGACCCGGACACGTCGGTCTTCAAGGTCGCGTCCGAGGTGGAGGGCGCCCGGCATCCGGCGAAGATGTTCGCCTTGACGCGGCTGCGCGCCGTCCCGCTCTCCGTGAGCCTGAAGTGTGATCCCGTGCTGGCCCTGCAGTTGCGGGCGGGCTATCCCCAGATCACCGGGGCCTGGCACTTGAACAAGAAGCACTGGAACGGCGTGCTCCTGGACGGGCTGCCGGATGAGCTGCTGCGGAACATGATCGAGGATTCGTATGACCTCGTCGTGTCCGGGCTGAGCCGTCGCCAGCAGGAACAGCTGAGCTGGAAGGGCCTGGTCGAGCGCGGTTGACCGGGCGCTCTTGCGGGCTTTCCGGCCGGGGCGACGGGCCAGACGGTCGGGCAGGGTGGCGGGGCCGGACCGGGCAACAGGGACGCCCTGGGCCGGACCCCACCACTTCTCCCAGGACCAGGTCCCGGGCACCGGGTGACCGCCTCCTAAAACAGTCGCCCTGTCACCCGCGGAGGGAATCCCCCGATTCCCGTCCGCAGGCGCGCAGCACGCGCTCCGGGGGGCTACCCCTGAGACCGCCGTGCCGCGTACTGTGCAGGTTAGCGCCGAGTGGAGAGCCCACCCCCAAGTAGTGACTACTCGATTCTCGACGGCGTCACGGGCCGTACCCGGTCCGTGACCGGCCGCCGATCCGGGCCGGATCGTGGTCCGGGGCGGGGGAATGGGGAGCTGATCTGCGGCGATCCTCGTGAGGGCGCCCAGCCGAGTGGGGCTCCGAAACCTCGCGGACCCCTGGCGGTTATGAAATCGCAATGAAAGAAGTTGATCAAAACTCCCGGGAAATATTGCGTTTCGCTCAAAGATGGTGTTGCATATCACACAGACGCGGGTCTGCTTGGATCCAGGTCACGCTGGTCGAAGTCGCAGATGACCCGCCCAGTTCCTTTGAGTCATCGGAAGGTAACGATATGAAAATGCAGAATCAGCCGTTCGCGCGGCGTGGATTCCTCCGGGGGGCGCTCGCCACGGCCGCGGTCATCCCCATGGGTGGCGCATTGGCTTCCTGCGCATCCGGCGGCGACAGCGCCGCTCCGGCCGCCACGGGCAACGTCTCTGCAACGAACCCCTTCGGCCTGGCGGACAAGGCCACGGTCGACGCGGTGATCTTCAAGGGTGGCTACGGTGTGGACTACGTGGAGTTCGCCGCCAAGACCGCTGAGAAGAAGTTCTCCGGCAGCACCTTCAGGGTCTCGGCCTCCTCCGCGATCTCCGCGGAACTGCAGCCGCGTTTCGCCGGTGGCAACCCGCCGGACCTGATCGACAACTCGGGTGCACAGTCCATCGGCATCTCCACCATCCTGGACCAGCTCGAGGACCTCAAGTCCGTCGTGGACGCCAACAACTACGAGGGCACCAAGATCTCCGACACCCTGTACGAAGGCGTGCTCGCTCCGGGCACCTTCGGTGACAAGGTCGCGGCGATCAACTACGTCCTCACCGTCTACGGTCTCTGGTACTCCGCTTCCCTCTTCAAGGAGAACGGCTGGACTGTTCCGAAGACCTGGGACGAGGCGTTCGAACTCGGCGAGAAGGCCAAGGCCAAGGGCAAGTTCCTGTTCCTGTGGGGCAAGGAAGCCGCCACGTACTACCAGGAACTCGCCTTCGCCTCCGCGATCAAGGAAGGCGGCCAGGACGTCCGCCTGAATATCGAGAACCTGAAGCCGGGCGCCTGGAAGCAGGACGCCATCATGAAGGTGTTCAAGGCTCTCGAGAAGCACGTCAAGGCCGGGCACTTCAAGCCGGGCGGCTCGGGCACGCAGTTCACCGCGGCGCAGGCCCAGTGGTCGAACTCGCAGGAAGCGCTGCTGTACCCGTCCGGTTCCTGGATCGAAAACGAAATGAAGGACCAGACCAAGGCGGACTTCCAGATGACCGGCACCCCGGTGCCCACGGTCACCTCCGGGTCCAAGCTCCCGTTCGAGGCGCTGCACTCCGGCGCCGGTGAGCCCTTCATCGTCCCGTCCCAGGCCAAGAGCGTCGCCGGCGGCAAGGAACTGCTGCGGGCCATGCTCTCCAAGGAGGCCGCCACCAACTTCGCCAAGACGAAGCTCTCGCCCACCGTCGTCAAGGGCACCGTTCCCGCGGACGGCTTCGGTTCCACGGCACTGGTCTCCCAGACGAAGATGCTCGACGCCGCCGGTAAGAACGTCTTCAACTGGCAGGTCTTCGACCTGTACGGCACCAACAAGGACCAGCTGGTCGTGTGGAACGCCTTCCTCGATGGCAAGAGCTCCGCTGACGAGCTGGCCGACGCACTGCAGAAGATCTCGGACAAGGTCGCTGCCGATACCTCCATCAAGAAGGTTGAAATCAAGTGACCCTGCCTGTTCCGGGCACCACCACGGGCGGCGGCCTCCAGGCCGCCGCCCCGCGGCGGCGGAAGGCGCTCACCTGGGACAAGGTCAGCTTCATGCTGGTGTTCCTGGGCGTGCCCCTCGTGATCTACATCCTCTTCGTGGTGTGGCCCTTCATTCAAGCGTTCTACTACAGCCTGACGGACTGGACGGGGTTCTCCCCGAAGGCCAACTTCGTCGGCCTCGCGAACTACGTCAAGATCTTCCAGGACGATCTGTTCCTGAAGGCACTGGGTAACAACATCCTGCTGCTGATCGTGGTCCCTCTCGTGACGATCGTCCTCTCGCTGGCACTCGCCGTCGTCGTGACCGTCGGTGGCAGCAGCAAGGGCCAGGTCAAGGGCCTGAAGGGGTCCAGCTTCTACCGCGTGGTCTCCTTCTTCCCGTACACCATCCCCGCGATCGCCATCGGCATCATGTGGGGGCAGATCTATGACCCGAGCGGTGGCCTGCTGAACGGCCTGCTCCGCGCCATGGGGCTGCAGAACTTCAAAGACTTCGCCTGGCTGGGCAACTCGGACACCGCGATGTTCGCGTCCATGTTCGTGATCATCTGGGGCTTCGTCGGCTTCTACATGGTCCTGTTCATCGCCGGCATCAAGGGCATCCCCGCCGAACTGTTCGAGGCGGCGCGCATCGATGGCGCTGGGCGCTTCCGCACCGCGGTGAGCCTGACCATCCCGATGATCCGGGACAACGTCCAGACCGCGTACGTCTACCTGGGCATCCTCGCCCTCGACGCCTTCGTCTACATGGCTGCCCTTTTCCCGAACGCCGGTGGACCGGAGAACACCACGCTGGTCATGTCCCAGCAGCTGTTCTTCACCGCGTTCCAGCGTGGCCAGTTCGGCACCGCGACCGCCATGGGTGTGGTCATGGCCGTGGCGACGCTCATCTTCTCAGGACTCGTTTTCCTGGTGAACCGGCTCACCGGTGGTAAGGATCAGGAACTCGTATGAGCATTCTCAACAAGACGAGGGCTCCCGAAGGTCATGTGGAGCGCAGGGCCGAGTCGACGGTGAGCGACCGTGTGGTGGCCGGAAGCAGCCATGTGGTGCTGATCCTGTGGTCCGCCATCGTGGTCCTGCCCCTGCTCTGGACCTTCATGTCCTCCTTCAAATCCTCGGCGGAGATCTTCGCCTCTCCGTTCGCCCTGCCGAGCGTGTGGCACTTCGACAACTACACCCGGGCGTGGACCGAGGCGGGCATCGGCCAGGCCTTCGGCAACTCGCTGATCCTGGTGGGCGCGTCCCTGGTCCTCGTGATGCTGCTGGGCGCCATGTCGGCCTACGTCCTGGCCCGCTTCAGGTTCTGGGGCAACCGCTTCATCTACATCCTGCTGCTGGCAGGCAACACCTTCCCGGTCTTCCTGGCCATGGTGCCCCTGTTCAAGATGCTCGAGAACATGCACCTGCTGAACACCCTGTTCGGCCTGATCCTCACGTACGTGGGCTTCGCCCTGGCCTTCACCGTGTTCTTCCTGCACAGCTTCTTCAAGAACCTGCCGGGTGAGATCGCGGAAGCCGCCGCGATCGACGGTGCGGGCGAGTGGCGGACCTTCTTCCAGATCATGCTTCCGATGGCCAAGCCGGGCCTCGCGTCCGTGGCGATCTTCAACTTCCTGGGTCTGTGGAACCAGTTCCTCATCCCGGTGACGATCAACGCCGCCGGTCCGAAGGTGCTCTCGCAGTCCCTGGCGGCCTTCGCGCAGCAGATGGGATACGCCGTCGACTTCGGCGCACTGTTCGCCGCGGTCACCATCACGGTGATCCCGGTCCTGGTGGTCTACATCATCTTCCAGCGTCAGCTGCAGGGCTCGGTGTCGCAGGGCACGTCCCGCTAGACATCGAGCCCTGGCCCTGCACGACGGCCGGACTCTCCAAAGCCCCGAATCAAGGCCCCCGAACCGCACGACGGTCCGGGGGCCTTGCCGTACCCCCCACCCCACCCGTACCCCGCCTCGCCCCTCTCCTCCTTCCATCGACTGCTCCATAGGATGTCGTTTTCGAGGGAAATCGGGGCGGAATGACCTCCTATGGAGCAGTCGATAGGGGCTGTGGATAACCGGACGCATCATCAGCGGATTCGGTGTTTGATGTGGTTCATGACGATCAAGAGACCGCTGCCCGGGGCGGAGCTGACAGGTCCTTTTGGAACGCGGTCCGCCGCGAGTTCGGGCTACTCGACCCGGGTGCTCCGTCGTCTGGAAGCGCAGCGTCTCGGCAAGGGGGTCTGGTCGTGGTCCTTGGCGGAGGTCAATGGTGTTCCAGAAGGCCTGAGCGGCGCCGCCCTCGCGCAGTGGATCGCTCCGTTCCTCGAGACCAACCGCGGCGTGGCGGCCTCGCTCTGGACAGCTGCCAGGATCTGGGAACTGCCCGTGTGGGACCGGGGCGATCGACGGATCCACGTCCTCCGGCCCGACACCGCCGCCGACCTCGCACGGCCTTTCGTCGAAGCCCATCGGGCCAGGCTCCTTCCGGGGGAGGTGTGCTGGTTCGAGGGCGTTCCGGTCACCACCCCGGCCCGGACGTGGCTCGATCTCGCCGCCGTCGTGACGCTGGAGGACCTCGTGGTGGCGGGGGATGCCTGCATCCGGATCCCGCGGCCGGACTTCGAACCCCGGACCGAGCCGCACGCCACGCTCGAGCAGCTCAGCGGCGTCGTGCGGGGCCATCGGGGCAAGCGGGGGATCAGCTCCGCGCGGGCAGCCCTTGATCTGCTCAGGATGGGGGCTGACTCGCCCCAGGAGACGCTGCTGCGGTTGGCGTTCGAGCGGGCCGGGTTCCCGGAGCCGTCGGTGAATCCTCGGGTCACGGTGCCCGGGTCCGGGGACGAGTTCCAGCCGGATCTGGCCTTCACTGAGTACCGGGTCGGAGTGGAATACGACGGCGAGCACCACAGCGCGGTCGCGCAGGTGGGGCGGGACATCCGGAGAGCGGAGAAGTACGCGCGGACGGGATGGCTGGAAGTGAGGCTCTCGAAAGAGCACACGCTGGACGACCATCGGCTCGCGATCCGGAAGGTCCGTGACGCCCTGGTATCCCGTGGCTGGCGAAAGGCCGCTTAAACAACCATCGACTGCTCCATAGGATGCCGGAATCCGCCGGAAAGGGCGGAAAACGACATCCTATGGAGCAGTCGATGAGGGGAAGGGTCAGCCGAAGTACTTCGGCAGGGTCCCCTCGTGGGCTTCGCGGAGGGCGCCGAGCGGGAGGGAATCCACGCCGTTGATCTCCAGAGCGCCGGAGGCGGAGTCCACCACACCGATGCGGGCGTGGGCGAATCCGCGGGCCGTGCACATGTCGTTGAAGCGGACTTCCTCGCTCCGCGGCACGGACACGATGGCCCGGGCCTGGGACTCGGAGAACAGCAGCGTGAACAGGTCCACGCCATCGCGTTCCGCGACCTCATCGAGGCCGATCCGGGCGCCGACGTTGTAGCGCAGTGCCGACTCCACGAGAGCCGCGGCCAGGCCGCCCTCGGAGAGGTCGTGCGCGGCGTCGACCATGCCGTCACGGGAGGCGTTGATCAGGATCTCACCCAGCGTGCGCTCGGCGGCGAGGTCCACGCGAGGCGGCAGGCCGCCCAGGTGACCGCGCAGCTTCGACCACTCGGAGCCGTCCAGTTCGGCCGCCGTCGTGCCCAGGAGGTAGATGGCCTGGCCATCCTCACGCCAGCCGGACGGGGTGCGGCGCGCGACGTCGTCGAGCTTGCCGAGCACCGCGACCACGGGGGAGGGGTGGATCGGCGTGGTGCCGGTCTGGTTGTACAGGGAGACGTTGCCGCCCGTGACCGGGACACCCAGCTCCATGCAGGCGTCCGAGAGGCCCCGGATGGACTCGGCGAGCTGCCACATGACGTCCGGGTCCTCGGGGGAGCCGAAGTTCAGGCAGTCGGAGACCGCCATCGGCACGGCGCCGCCGGTGGCCACGTTGCGGTAGGCCTCGGCCAGCGCCAGCTGCGCGCCCTGGTACGGATCCAGGTAGGTGTAGCGGCCGTTGGCGTCGGTGGAGAGCGCCACGCCCAGACCGGTCTCCTCGTCCACGCGGACCACGCCGGCGTCGTCCGGGAAGGCCAGGGCGGTGTTGCCGCCCACGTAGCGGTCGTACTGCTTGGTGATCCAGGACTTGTCGCACATGTTCGGCGACGCGACCAGCTCGGTCACGGCGGCGGCGAGTTCGCCGGAGGTGGCGGGGCGGCCGGCGTCCTGCACCGAACCGGTGAAGGTGTCCGCCTGCAGGGCGTCCTGCCAGGACGGGCGGGCGTAGGGGCGGTCGTAGACGGGACCGTCGTGCGCGACCGTCTTCGGGTCCACGTCCACGATCACTTCGCCGTCCCAGGTGATGATGAGGCGGCCGGTGTCGGTGACCTCACCGAGCCAGGAGTACTCCACGGCCCACTTGTCCATGACGGCCTCGAACGCCTCGACGTTCTCCGGCGTCACGACGGCCATCATGCGCTCCTGGGACTCGGACATGAGGATCTCGCCCGGGGTCAGGGTGGGGTCGCGCAGCAGGACGCTGGTCAGCTCGACCTGCATGCCGCCGTCTCCATTGGAGGCCAGCTCCGAGGTGGCGCAGGAGATGCCCGCCGCGCCCAGGTCCTGGATGCCCTCCACGAGGGAGTGCTTGAACAGCTCGAGGCAGCACTCGATGAGCACCTTCTCGGCAAAGGGGTCACCCACCTGGACGGCGGGGCGCTTCGAGGGTTTGGTGTCGTCGAAGGACTCGGAGGCCAGCACGGAGGCGCCGCCGATGCCGTCGCCACCGGTGCGGGCGCCGAACAGCACGACCTTGTTGCCCTTGCCGGACGCGTTCGCCAGGCGGATGTCCTCGTGGCGCATGACGCCCACGGCGAGGGCGTTCACGAGCGGGTTGCCCTGGTAGACGGCGTCGAAGACCATCTCGCCGCCGATGTTCGGCAGGCCGAGCGAGTTGCCGTAACCGCCGATGCCGGCCACGGCGCCGTGCATGACGCGTGCGGTGTCCGGGTGGTCGATCTCGCCGAAGCGGAGCGGATCCATGACGGCGACGGGACGGGCGCCCATTGAGATGATGTCACGCACGATGCCGCCGATGCCGGTCGCGGCGCCCTGGTACGGCTCCACGAACGACGGCGAGTTGTGGGACTCGATCTTGAAGGTCACGGCCCAGCCGTCACCCAGGTTGGTGACGCCGGCGTTCTCGCCGATGCCCACCAGCATGTCCTTCTTCATCTCCTCCGTGACCTTCTGGCCGAACTGGCGCAGGTGGTTCTTGGAGGACTTGTAGGAGCAGTGCTCGCTCCACATGACGGAGTACATGGCCAGCTCGGCGCCGGTGGGGCGGCGGCCCAGGAGCTTGACGATCTCTTCGAACTCGTTCTGCTTCAGGCCCAGCTCGGCCCACGGCAGTTCGACCTCGGGGGTGCCCGCCGCGTTGGCGACGGTGTCGATGTTGAACTTGGCGGTGGTTTCCTGGGTCATCACTTTCCTCCCACGATCTGGGTCAGCACGGAGGTGAAGAAGCCGAGGCCGTCCACCGAGTGGCCGCCGTCCTGCTCCGGGCCGAAACCGGCCTCCACGGCGTGCTCCGGGTGCGGCATGAGGCCCACCACGTTGCCGGCGGCGTTGGAGATGCCGGCGATGTCACGGCGCGAGCCGTTCGGGTTGAAGCCGACGTAGCGGAACACCACGCGGCCCTCCGCCTCGAGCGCGTCGAGCGTCTTCTCGTCGGCGATGTACTGGCCGTCCTGGTTCTTCAGCGGGACCGTGATCTCCTGGCCCTGCGTGTAATCCGCGGTCCAGGCGGTGTTCGCGTTCTCCACGCGGAGCACCTGGTCACGGCAGATGAACTTCAGGTGGTCGTTCTTGATCATGGAGCCCGGCAGCAGGTGGGACTCGGTCAGGATCTGGAAGCCGTTGCAGATGCCGAGGACCGGCAGCTTGGCGTCCGAGTTCGCGGCGTCCACGATCTTGCCCATGAGGGGCGCGAAGCGGGCGATGGCGCCGGCGCGCAGGTAGTCGCCGTAGGAGAAGCCGCCGGGGATGACCACGGCGTCCACGTCCGCGAGCTCGGTGTCCGCGTGCCAGAGCGAAACGGCCTCGGCGCCGGCGAGGCGGACGGCACGGGCGGCGTCGCGGTCATCCAGCGTTCCGGGGAAGGTCACGACGCCGATCCGGGCGCCGGCGAGAGGGGCGATGGCCGCGGCCGCGGCCTCGCCGATCAGGGGGATCTCGGTCATGGTCAGGCCTCGACAACCTGGATGTTGACCACGTCTTCGATCACGGGGTTGGAGAGCAGGGTCTCGGCCGCGTCACGGGCCTTGGCCAGGATCTCGTCCGTCACCTCACCCTCGACTTCGAGCTCAAAGCGCTTCCCCTGGCGGACCGACACGAAATCGGTGAAGCCGAGGCGGGGCAGCGCGCCCACGATGGCCTTGCCCTGCGGGTCAAGGATTTCGGGCTTGGGCATGACGTCGACGACGATCCGGGGCATCCGGCAACTCCTGTGTGCGTGCGTGCGTTGAACCTGGGCCGGGTGTCGCCCCAGGCCAGGGCCGTCACGGAAGTGTTGCCGTCTCACGCGCTTCCCGTTTCCACGCAGGGACTCCCGGAAGGAGTGGAGGGGCGGGGAAAACGGTGGCAGCGACGCTCCGCGAGCTTGCACCTCCCATTCTACCGGGTGCGCCCGGGCCTCCGCGCCGTGTTTAGGCTATGTGGATGAACGCCCGGAAGAGCCCCGCACCTGGTCCCTGCCCCTGCCTGAGCGGGGAGTCCTACGGCGCCTGCTGCGGGCGCTTCCATGCGGGTGAGGGCCGGCCCGCCACGGCCGAGGCACTCATGCGGAGCCGGTACAGCGCCTTCGCCGTGCTGGACGAGGACTACCTGCTCGCCACCTGGCATCCGGACACCCGTCCGCGGGACCTGGAGCTGGACGAGGACATCCGCTGGCTCAGGCTCGACATCACCGCCACCACGGCGGGAGGCCCCTTCGACACCGAAGGGACCGTCACCTTCCGTGCGCACTACCGCGCCCCGGCCGACGACGGCGGTGCGGGGGCGCCGTCGTCGCGCACCGTGCGGGGAGTGCAGGAAGAGGTCAGCCGCTTCGTGCGGGAGGGCGGGCGCTGGTACTACGTCGACGCAGCTGGATGAGGGTTGACGCTGCCGAATGAGCGCGCTCTGAGGCTGACCTGGGCGTATTAGCGAAAACACACATACGCATTTCCGCCGGGTCAAACCGCTGCGGACGGTCGTACCGTTGAAGAAGCGGGGACCCCCGCCGCGAGAAACCAGCAGGAGGAATGATGAGCACTCACGTCACCGAAGTGTCCGCTTGCAGTGTGGATGCCTGTTCGTTCAACCACGACGGTTGCACGGCGTACGGCATCACGATCGGCGGCAGCGACCACCACGCCCAGTGCGCCACCTTCATCGACACGAGTTCCCTCGGCGGCCTGCCCAAGGTGCTGGCCCACGTCGGCGCCTGCCAGCGCAGCGAGTGCCGGCACAACGACCACCTCATGTGCGGCGCTCATGATGTGAAGATCGGCCCCGGCGCCGAGCGTGCGGACTGCCTCACGTATGACCCGGCCGGCTGACAGCGCAGCCGATAACGCAACTGATAACAAACTGTGAAATAACCCTGTCACAACTGGGTGCTGCTCCATTAGGGTAAGAGTCAACCTGAGTGTGAGCCGCGTAACAACGCGGCCGATCGGGCATGACCCCTCCGGTCAAGGGACTGGAGGACCTTCGTGAAAGGTTCACGCACCCATGAGAAGAACAGGGAAGGGCCTCCTGCGCGGCAGGGCGCTCACCAAGGCCCTCGCGGCCGGCGTCAGTATCCCCGTGCTCCTGAGCACGGCCGTCATGACGCCCGCCCAGGCCGCACCCACCGTGGTGCCCGGGCAGAGCAGCATCCAGCAGTTCCAGGCAGGACGCTACATCGTGGTCCTCGCCGAGAAGCCCGCCGCGAGCTACGACGGCGGGACCCCGGGTCTCGCTGCCACCAAGCCGGAGGCGGGCCGGAAGCTCGACGCCGGAAACCAGAACGTCCAGCGGTACCGCCAGCACCTCCAGTCGGTCCAGAAGCAGGTGGCCGGTCAGGAGGGCGTGGCCATCAAGCGCAGCTTCTCCACGGCCCTGAACGCGTTCTCCGCCCAGCTCAGCGCCGAGCAGGCGAGCAAGCTCGCGAAGGACCCCAAGGTCCTGGCCGTGGCCCCGGACCGCCAGTACGCTCCGGACTACTCCAGCACGGACTACCTCAAGCTCCCCGGCAAGACCGGCCTCTGGCAGCAGCAGCTCGGCGGCGTGAACAATGCCGGCAAGGGCGTGGTGGTCGGCGTGATCGACTCGGGCTACACCCCGTCGAGCCCGTTCTTCGCCGGTGACGAGGTTAAGCCCCTTCAGGGCGCCCCGAAGGTCGGTGTCCCGTACCGCAATGAGGACGGCAAGATCGCCATGCTCAAGTCGGACGGCGACACCTTCGTGGGTGACTGCCAGGCAGGCGATGGCTTCGAAGGGTCCGAGTGCAACTCCAAGGTGCTCTCCGCCCGGTACTTCGCCGATGACTTCCTGAACACCGTCCCGCCGGAGCACCGCGCGCCGGAGGAGCTGATCTCCCCGGTCGACGTCGGAAGCCACGGCACGCACACCGCGAGCACCGCGGCCGGCAACGCCAACGTCCGCGCCAATCTGGGCGACCGGGACATGGGCATCACGAGCGGCGTCGCCCCGGCGGCCAAGCTCTCCATCTACAAGGTCTGCTGGGAGGACGACGACCCGGACACCGGCGGCTGCTACTCCTCCGCTTCGGTGGCGGCCATCGACCAGGCGATCCTGGACGGCGTGGACGTCCTGAACTACTCCATCTCCGGCAGTGCCACGAGCACCACCGACCCGGTCTCCCTGGCCTTCCTCTCGGCCGTCTCGGCGGGCATCTTCGTCTCGGTCTCGGCCGGCAACAGCGGTCCGACCGCGAGCACCGTCAACCACGGCGCTCCGTGGCTGACCACCGTGGCCGCCAGCTCGTTCACGAGCGAACTGCAGGGCACGGTCGAGTTCGAGGACGGCAGCAAGTTCCGCGGCGCCAGCCTCATGGCCACCGAGGTCCCGTACAGCAACCTGGTCCTTTCCGGGAACGCCGCGTCCGGCACCGGCAACGCGAACCTCTGCGCACCCGACAGCCTCGACCCTGCCAAGGTGAGCGGCAAGATCGTGGTGTGTGACCGTGGCGTGGTGGATCGCGTCGCCAAGAGCGCCGAGGTCAAGCGTGCCGGCGGCGTCGGCATGGTCCTGGTGAACCTGAGCGCCTCCAGCGAGGACGTGGACATGCACGCCGTGCCCACCGTCCACGTCAACCCTCCGGCGACCCAGCAGATCAAGGACAAGGTCACCGCGAACCCGGCCATCAAGGCCCGCCTGGTCAACCATGACACCACCGGCCTCCCGGTGGAGCCCCAGCCTCAGGTCGCAGGGTTCTCCTCCCGCGGTCCTCTGCTGGCCTCCGGTTCCGATCTGCTGAAGCCGGATGTCGCCGCCCCCGGCGTCGCCGTCCTCGCCGGTGTCTCCCCGATCGCGGAGCACGGCGCGCTGTTCGGCATGATGTCCGGCACCTCCATGGCCTCTCCGCACATCGCGGGCTTCGGCGCCCTGGCTCTCTCCAAGAACCCGAAGTGGTCGCCCGCCACCATCAAGTCGGCGCTCATGACCACCGCGACGGATCTGAAGAAGGCCGACGGCAGCAAGGACACGGATCTCTTCGCCACGGGCGCGGGTCAGGTGAACCCCGGTGGGTTCCTGAACCCGGGCCTCGTGTACGACGCCGGTCAGGACGACTACCTGCGCTACATCCAGGGCCTGGGCTTCGATCTGGGCATCCCGGGTCTCGGCGCCACCAAGACCCGTGACATGAACGTCCCGTCCTTCGCCCTCGGCAACCTGACGGGCCGCATCGAGGTCACCCGCACGCTCACCGCGCTGACCCCCGGCCTGTACCGCGCCGTGGTCAACGTCCCGGGCGTGAACGTCAAGGTCACCCCGTCGGTGCTGAACTTCAACGCCGCCGGGCAGAAGAAGACCTTCAAGGTCAGCTTCGAGAACGCTGGGGCCCCGCTGGGCCAGTTCGCCATGGGTCAGCTGAGCTGGCAGGGTCTGGGCAAGAGCGTCACCTCGCCGATCGCGGTCCGTCCGCAGTCGGCCGTGGCGGCCACCAACCTGTCTTTCACCACCGCCAAGGGCACGGACAAGGCCACCTTCCCGGTGACCTCCGGCAGTGACCGTCCCACCAAGCTGACGCTGGACGGCCTCTCCAAGGCGGACGCCACGCAGATCCAGCTGGTGCCCGGCCCGGCAGGCGACACGGCGGACGCCTCCAACGCGTCCAAGACCGTGACGGTTCCGGCCGGCACGCCGTTCGCCCGCTTCGCGGTGGTGTCCTCGCAGGACAACGCCGACTTCGACCTCGTGGTCCTGGGCCCGAACGGCAAGGTCTACACGGCGGCCACGGCTTCCGCGAGCGAGTCGGTCTCCCTGAGCAACCCCGCGCCGGGCCAGTACACGCTGCTGGCCAACCTCTACGCGAGCCCGGGCAACCAGTCCGTCAAGGCGAGCCTGGAGGCCTCGGTGCTCGGAGCCTCTGTGGGCAACGCCACGGTGACGCCGAACCCGCTCGTGCTGAAGAACGGCAAGACGGCGGACGTCACGCTCGCCTGGAAGGGCCTGACCCCGGGCTCCTACATCGGGCGCGTCAGCTACGCCGGGTCCTCGGTGCAGACGTTCGTCAACGTCGTGGTGACCGGCGCCGGAACCTCGGTGGCGGCCCCCGCTGCGGAGAGCCCGGATGCCGGAGTTCGCGCCAAGGCGGAGCAGGAACTGCAGAAGCGTCCCGACCTGAATCAGGAGGACGCTCCGGCGGCCGGTTGATCCGGAACGCTGAGTGACCCGGAAGGGCCGGTGGGACCTGATCCCGCCGGCCCTTCCGGCGTTTCCAGAGGGACTGGCGCGCGAGTCACAGGGACCGTCGCGATGAGCAGGGTCCCCGCCGTCAGGTTCCCGCTGTCAGAGTTCCTTGAAGTAGACGGCGACGGGGATCGCGGTGCAGCCCAGTTCCTCGTACAGCGCGCGGGCCGGTGCGTGGAATCCGTCTCCGCCCGTGGAGATCTCCACGATCCGGGCTCCCGACCGCCGCATCCGATCCAGTGCCTGCTCGCACAGATCTCGCGCGATCCCCCGTCCGCGGTGTTCGGCGTCGACGGCCAGGAGGGTGATCTCGCCGTGGCCGCGCACGGGGTCCGTGTGCCAGGCGATGTATCCGAGCGGGATGCCGTCTTCTTCGGCCACGAGAAAACCCTCGCCCGGTGCCGGGTCGAGGAGGGACTGGAGCTCTTGCCGGTAGTCGCTCCGCCAGGAACCGTGCTGCACGGCGTAGACGGTTTCGCCCAGGAGCGGGCGGAAGGATTGCTCATAAAACGGTTCGAAGACCCTCAGGGTGAGGTCGACCAGGGGACTGAGATCACGAGGGGTGGAGTTGCGGAAATGCACGGGAGGCCTTTCGCCGAGGCCCGGAGGCCGGTGAACACAGGACGCGAACGAACCCCGGGACCGGACGGCGGCGACCGGGGTTCAGACCTCGCGGTTCCTTCCCGCTGCGAAGCACTCCATGGCTCGAATCCTACGCTCCCTGGCGCCGCTCAGACCTCGGAGCCGCCCAGCAGCGGCGCCAGCGCATCCCAGCGGGGCGGTCTCCCGGGAATCGGAGCGGCTGAACCGGCGGTCCACCGATCGGCCATCCAGCATGCCCGTGACGTGCGCTCGCTGTTCCCCGCCGAAGACCGGCCGGGCCTCGGAGACGGCCGCCCCCCTGCGCGGCAGGGCGGGCAGGAGCAGCCGCGCGCCGTGCCGCACGACGGCGTCGTACGCGGCGGCCGGATCCGGCACCGTCGAGGCGGGGCCGGGGCCTTCCGGCCCGCCGACCAGACGGAAGGTCACCTCGGGCGCTCCGGGGGCGGGTGTGAGAGAGACGGTCAGGTCCATGGAGGTCATCGCGTCTCCTGAGGGGTGGGTGGGACGGTGCGGTCCAGCAGTTCCAGGAAGCGGGCGCGCAACTCCTGCGTCTCCTCGGCGAAGCCCCGTTGCCGGGCGACGTACTCGGCTTTGCCGTCGGGGGTTTCGATCCGGATGGGGTCGTAGCCCCAGGCGGCGAGGTCATACGGGGAGGCCTGCATGTCCATGGCGCGGATCCGGTAGGAGAGTTCGAAGCAGTCCATGAGGAACTCGCTCGGCAGCAGGGGCGCGAGTTTGTACGCCCACTTGTAGACGTCCATATTGGCGTGCAGGCAGCCGGGCTGTTCCAGATCGCGCTGGGTCTCCCGGGTGGGCTGGAGTTCGTTCAGAGGGGTGGCATCCGGGGTGTAGAAGCGGAAGGCGTCGAAGTGGCTGCACCGGATGCGATGGCCTTCGACCACCTGATCCGTCGCCTCGCCGCCAAGCCGGAGCGCGAGGTACTCGTGGCGCAGTTCGAACTTCTCTTGCCGGTACACCATGGCCCATTCGTGGAGTCCGAAACAGCCGAATTGCGCCGGACGGGCCAGCGTGCCACCCAGGATGATGCGGGCGAAGTCGACGGCCTCACGCCGGTCCGCCAGGAATCCCTCGACGTCCACGGTGACCGCGGTAGTGTCGGGCGCCAGGCCAAGGGCGACGAGCTCTTCAGAGGTCAGGGCCCGGTAGTGCTTCCAGGCCTGGCGCTCACGGGCTTCCGGGCCGAGCAGGATCGTCCCGGCGCCAGGATGCCAACGGCGCAGCTGCCCCGGCTTATGGGTGTAGTAGGTGAAGAGGAAGTCCTCCACGGGGTGCTTGCGGCCGGTGTGGCGCCGTTCCAGGAAGGGGACCGCGTATCGGTCCACGCGGGCGGCATGAGCCTCGGCGCGGGGGAGCCACTCGTCCTCGGTCAGGACGTGATCGGTGGCAGGGGTGGTGGCGGACACGCCTCCATTATCCCGCGTCGCCGCGCGGGGTGCGGGACAGGGAACGGTCCGTCGTTGTTGGGGCGCCGTGAACCTCAGACGTTCGCCCCGGCTTCGCCCAGCAGGGGCCCGAGGGCGGTCCACTGACTGATCTTGCAACCGTCGGTCCTGGTCAGGGAGAGGTCAACGGTCTTGCCGCGGATGGTGCCCTTGATGGTGGCCGTCGCGGGACCGCCGTACTGCTCGGTGCAGGCCTGGGCCGTGTTCTTCGCCGTGGGGAACAGATATGCCGGATGGGCTTCGACCAGGGCGCACGCTTCGTCCGCGATCGGGACCGTGGCCTCCGGCTTCGCGGTCTTGCCCGTGCACAGCAGTCTGGTCTCGGTGGGCTTGGCTCCGGGCTTGGCCAGGACCGTGATGGTCAGATCGGCCGTGGCGGAGGCGTCGGGTGCCGGGTGGTCGTTGGTGGCCGGAGGTGTGGTGGGAAGCTTGCTCGGCGACGGACTCGACGAGGCGCTCGCGGATCCGGTGGCGCCCGGCGTCGTGGTGTCCGGGGAGGGCGTGGCGGACGGAGTGCACGCGGACAGTGCGATCAGGGAGGCGACGGCGGTCAGGCCCAGCAGTCCGGTCCGCAGGCCGGGAAGAGTCCTGAACGGGATGTGCTGGGCCATGGCGTCTCCTTGCTCCGGATCGATGATCCCAGTGTAGGCGCGCACGGCCCGGCGGGTCAGTCCTCCGCGGTGGCCGCTTCGATGAGGTTGTGCATGGCCTTGTTCAGGACCATGACCTCCTCGCGGCTGAGCTTGAGCCGGCGCATCATGGCGGGTGGGACCGCGCGGGCCTTCTCCTTGAGGGCCAGGCCCTCAGTGGTCAGTTCGACGTCGAGCGCGCGGGCATCCTGGGCGTTCGGCGTGCGCCGGACGTAACCCATGTCCTCCAGCCGCCGCAGCAGAGGTGAGATGGTGGCGGGCTCGTGCAGCAGCTGGGCGCTGACCTCTTTGACGCTCAGGGGATTGTGGTCCCAGAGGGCCAGCATCACCAGGTACTGAGGGTGGGTCAGGCCGAGCGGTTCCAGCACGGGGCGGTACGCCTGGACGACCGTCCGAGAGGCGACCGTGAGTGCGAAACACAGCTGGTTCTCGAGCGAGAGATCTGTGTCTGCATTGGAATCCACGGGTCCATCCTATCGTCCGAGCTGTCAAGACCCTGTCGAGAGAGCCAAGAAGCGAGATTAGTTAGTGTACTAAATAATTTGCTATGCTGAGGGGGTCGAGGATGCCCTGCACCGAGGGAGAGAGATGAGCGACCAGACCTTCACCCAGCGCTTCATGCGGGCCACCGGGAAATTCCGGGCGGTCTTCGGACCGGCGAACCGCAGTGCGCTGGATCATGAGATGACCGAGGAGAACAAGGTCCTCCTCGCTCAGCGCCAGGCTGAGACGCTGCAGTGGGAGACGATGACCCGGCCCGACGGCAGCACGTACGTCGTCTCGCGGAATCCGGACGACCACTCGCTCCGCTGAGCCTCCGGGCTTCCAGGATTTCCTGATCGACCGGCTCTTTTCCCCCGCCGCGGACTTAAACTCGTCTTAAGCGCTCCGGGTGGAGAGGCCGCCCGGCGTGAGCAGGGAGGTGGCACGCATGACCACGATGACCGACAAATTCATGCACCTGACCGAGAACGCCGCGAAGCTCTTCGGACCGGCGGCGCGCGGTGACGCGACGGCCCCGGTGGTCCACCGGCACGACGACCTCGAGAAGGCCTCGGAAGAGGACCTCAGCCACTTCGAGATCGAGACCGACTCGCAGGGCCACCATTACGCCACGCGCACGGCGGGCCCGCAGGAGCCCCACCGCTGAGGTGAGGCGGCAGGCACTTAAACAACACGACGACGGCGGTTCCCCGCCGTCGTCGTCTGCGTTGTGAGGCCGGTGCCTCCGCCGTCAGCGGCCGGTGCCGCCGTACACGGTGGCGGTGGCGTCGCCGTCCAGTTCGAACGCCTTGTGGATCGCGCGCACGGCGTCATCCAGCAGGTCCGCGCGGGTGACCACGGAGATGCGGATCTCCGAGGTGGAGATCATGTCGATGTTGATCCCGGCGTCGGAGAGGGCCTTGAAGAACGTGGCCGAGACGCCCGGGTGGGAGCGCATGCCGGCGCCGATGAGCGACAGCTTGCCGATCTCGGCGTTGTAGTCGATGCTCTCGAAACCGATCTCCGGCTGGGCCGCGCGGAGGGCCTCGAGCGCGTCGGCGCCCTCGACGATCGGCAGGGTGAAGGAGATGTCCGTGTGGCCGGTGCCCTTGGTGGACACGTTCTGCACGATCATGTCGATGTTCGAGTGCGCCTTGGCGATGACCTGGAAGATCGCGGCGGCCTTGCCGGGGATGTCCGGGACGCCCACCACGGTGACCTTGGCTTCGGAACGGTCGTGTGCGACGCCGGAGATGATTGGCTGCTCCAAGGCAACTCCCTCTTTGATGGTGATCTTGTCATCGGGGCTGGGCAGGACCCAGGTGCCCTCGTGCTGGCTGAAGGATGAGCGGACGTGCAGCGGCACGCCGAAGCGCCGGGCGTACTCGACGCAGCGCAGGTGGAGGATCTTCGCGCCGGATGCGGCGAGCTCCAGCATCTCCTCGCTCGAGATCGTGGCGATCTTCTGGGCGGAGCCGACCACGCGGGGGTCCGCCGTGAAAACGCCGTCCACATCTGTGTAGATCTCGCAGACGTCGGCGTCCAGGGCTGCGGCGAGGGCGACGGCCGTGGTGTCCGAGCCGCCGCGGCCGAGCGTCGTGACTTCCTTGGTGTCCTGGCTCATGCCCTGGAACCCGGCGACGATCGCGATGTGGCCCTTGTCCAGGGCGGTGCGGACCCGGTGCGGGTCGACGTCGATGATGCGGGCCTTGCCGTGGATCGCGTCCGTCAGCATGCCGGCCTGGGAGCCGGTGAAGGACTGCGCGACGGCGCCCTGCTTGTTGATGGCCATGGAGAGCAGGGCCATGGAGATGCGTTCGCCGGCGGAGAGGAGCATGTCCATCTCGCGGGCCGGGGCGCCGTCCGTGACCTGCGCGGCGAGATCCAGCAGCTCATCCGTGGTGTCACCCATGGCGGAGACCACCACGACGACGTCGTTGCCTGCGTTCCGGGCGGCCGCCACACGAGCGGCCACGCGCTTGATGCCGTCCGCGTCGGCCACGGAGGAACCACCGAACTTCTGGACGATGAGCTGCTTGGCTTTGCCGGTGGCGGGCGTGGCGGCCCCGGGCTCGGTGGTCAGTTCCGCTGCGGGCAGCTCACTGGTGGGCAGACTCATGCATGGACCCTTACTGGTCGGGCGCCGGGCGGCGCCAGGTTCTGGGGGTGGCGGACCTCTGCGTCCGTGACGTGCGGCCCGGGCAGGGCACAGGCCGCGTGCAGCCATTTTATCGCCGTCGTCTCGCAGTGCGGAAAATGTGACTCACATGCTGGACCGCTGCGACGCCGGGTCCGGGCGGTCGAGGCGGAAGCGGATGGACGGCAGGCCCTTGCCGCTCTGGTCCTGCTCGGCGGTGAACCAGAGGTCCGGGGTGAACCCGAGACCTCGCAACAGTGCCTGCGATGCGACGTTCGGTTCGAAGACGCCGGCGAACGCGGTCCGGATGTCCCGCTGGGTGAAGAGCCACTCGACGAGGGCCCGGGCGGCCTCGCTGCCGTACCCTCGCCGGTGGAACGCCGGATCGAGCACGTACCCGAACGCCGCCTGACCGGGTTCGAGGGGCCCGGGTTCCGGAGGATTCCTGGTGGTCCACGTGCTGGCCTCCCCGATCACCTGACCGGAATCCTGCAACTGGATGGCCCAGGCGTGCCTGAAGACGGTGGCGGTGGACGAGGCCGCACGCGCCTGATCGGAGGCGATCCGCTCGCGCACCTGTGTGGGGTCCAGCGCCTCGTGCGACAGGTACCGTGTGGTCTCCTCGCTGCCGCGGATTCTGTCCAGGGCCGGAGCATCGGTGAGCTCGGTGGGGCGGAGCACGAGCCGGTCGGTGGTGATGGGCGTGATCGGTGGCGGGAGCTGGACGCTTGGAGCGGACCCGGAGATGACCATGAGGCCAATCTAGTACGGACGTCGGCCGACCCTCCGCCGAGGAGCCCGGCCGAGCCGTGGTGGACTCAGCGCGGTGGACTCAGCGCGGTGGACTCAGCGCGGTGGGCTCAGACCGCGAGGCGTCCGGCGAAGGCCCGTCCGAGGGTGGCTTCGTCCGCGTACTCCAGGTCGCCGCCGACCGGGAGGCCCGAGGCCAGCCGGCTGACGTTGACGCCGATGGGCTTCAGGGTGCGGATGAGGTAGGTGGCCGTGGCCTCACCCTCCACATTGGGGTCCGTGGCGATGATGATCTCCTGGACCGTGTCGTCGGAGAGGCGGGTGAGGAGTTCCCGGACGCGCAGCTTCTCCGGTCCGATGCCGTCGATCGGGCTGATCGCGCCGCCGAGCACGTGGTACCGGCCGCGGAAACTCCGGGTCCGCTCCACGGCCATGACGTCCTTGGACTCCTCCACGACGCAGATGATGCTCGCGTCCCGGCGCGGGTCACGGCAGATGCTGCACGTGTCCTGCTCGGAGACGTTGCCGCAGATCGTGCAGAACTTCACCCGCGTCTTCACCGCGGTGATCGCCTCGGACAGCTTGCGCATGTCCTCCGCGTCCGCCTCGAGGATGTGGAAGGCAAGCCGCTGCGCGGACTTGGGGCCGATCCCCGGCAGGCGTCCGAGCTCGTCGATCAGCTCTTGAACAGCGCCCTCGTACACGGCGTCCTCTTTTCCTACAGGTCAATTCTTGCTACGGGTCAGCTCTTGCTACGGGTCGGTTCTTGTGACGGTCCAGCCCTGGCTGCGGGCCGGTCGTTCGTGCGGTTCAGCGTGTGCGACGGCGCCTTCCCGGCGCTCAGCGCCGGATGATCGGGGTGCCGTCCAGGGTGGTCTCCTCGATAAGGGTCCCGTCCAGCAGACGTTCCACGGCCGCACGCCCGAAGGTGCTTGATTCTTCGATGGTCTCATCATCGGCGCTGATTTCGTCCACCGCATACCCCGCCACGCTGCCGTCCGGGTTCAGCTCCTGCGGAGGGGCGGCCCGACGGGCCTCCTCGCGGGCACGCTGCGCCTGCGGGCTGTTGGAGAGCCGCTGGTAGAGACTCTGGCTGCCGTCGCGAGAATCGTTCCCGGCGCCCGGCTCACCGGGGGCGGACGCTTCCGTGGGGCGCGACGCCGGGGCGACGGCGGGGGCGGACGCCGCGGTTGCTGGGCCGGCGGCGTCCATCCGCTCAGGAGTGGTCACCGGTTCGGCGGGGAGACCCCACGGGTCACCGGCGGGAGCCTCAGCGGCTGCCGGAGCCGGGCCGGAGCCGGACAGGTCCTCGTCGGCAAGGTCCTCGTCCTCGAACTCGGGTTCCTGGAATCCTTGGCCGGGGATGGCCGTGGACGCGGCGGAACCGCCGTTGCCGGTGCTCACATTGCTCTCGGTCCCGACCGTCCAGCGGCCGGGGGAGACCTCACGGGCCCGCGACCACGGGTCGTCCTGGAGCACGGCCGAAGGGCCTCCGGATGCGGCCGGCTCAGCCGTGGGTGCAGCTGCGGCGGTTGCGGCCGCCGTCGCTGGCCGCGCCGCCTGACGTGCTGCGGGGGTCGCCGGCGTGGCGGGAGCCGACGGGCGACCCCAGTCGGAGGGACCGTCGTCGTACGGCGGTTCGTCATCCAGCGGCGGCTCGTCCTCGTCGCGCGGCTGATCCAGCGGGTGGAAATCCCCGGAGGGAACGGTCCGCTGAGGCGCTGTCCTGCCGGAGCCGCTAGCCGGGGGGATGTTCTCCTGGCTAGCCGGTGCTTTTGGGCTGTCGCCCCAGCCCGGGGGTTCCTCCGCCGTGGCGGGACCGGCTGCGGGCGACGGCATCGAGGGCTCTTCGGGTGCACTCGGCCGGCTCGTCTGGAACGACGGCGGGGGTGCGGCCGCGTCTCCGGCGACGGCCTCGACGCGGCAGTCCAGGCCCAGGACCTCCTTGACCGCGGTCTGAAGGTGCGTCTTGTGGTCACCGCGGCCGAACGCCCCGGCCAGGCCAGGGGTGGAGAACGACAGGATCACCGCGTCGCCGTCCAGACGGGCCACGGTGGCATTGGGGGCCACGAGCGCCCAGGTGCTGCGCTTGATCTTGCCCAGACGGTCCAGGATCTGCGGCCAGGCGCGGCGCAGCGCCTCGACGTCCCCACCGCCTTGAGGCGCGGGCGCGGCCTGCTGCTGGGGCGCCGGGGGAGGGGTCTGAGCGGGCGCGGACGGCGCTGCAGTGGACTGGGCTGCTGCGACCGACGACGGCGCGGCCTCGCGGGCGCGGGACACCGGTTCCGCAGGGGGAGCCGCAGCCGGGGTCGGCGCGGGAGCGGCGTCGGCAGGGCGTTCACGGGCCGGCGGTGTGGACGCCTGCTGAACCGGGAGGTCCGGGGCGTTCGTGGTCTCCGCAGCACTCGCGGGTTCGACCACGGGGGCGGCAGCAGGGGCAGCTGCGGGCCGCTGGGAGGCCGGTGCGGCGTCGTCGTTCCGGGGGACCGCCGGCGCGCTGGCCGGAGTCGGCGCCGGGGCGGAAACTTGAGCGGGGGCCGGTGCTGGGGTTTGAGTCTGCGCCGGAGCCCCGCCCAGGGCGAGACGGCGTTCCAGGGCATCCAGTCGGGCCGCAGCGCCGCGCTCGGTGCTGTCCGATGCCGGGAGCATCAGACGGGCGCAGAGCAGTTCGAGGTGCAGACGCGGCGAGGTGGCGCCGGTCATCTCGGAGAGCGCGGCGTTCGTGACGTCCGCCGACCGGGACAGTTCCGCGGGGCCGAGCGTGACGGCCTGCTGCCGCATCCGGGCGATCTGGTCCTGGGGCATGCCGCGCAGGATCGTGGCGGCGCTGTCCGGCATGGCCTGCACGATGATCAGATCCCGGAAACGCTCCAGGAGATCCTCGACGAAACGGCGCGGATCGTGACCGGTCTGCAGGACCCGGTCCACGGCGCGGAACACCGTGGCGGAGTCATGGGCGGCGACCGCGTCCACCACGTCATCCAGGAGCGAGGCGTGCGTGTAGCCCAGGAGGGAGACGGCCAGTTCGTAGTCGAGGCCCTGCGGACCGGCGCCGGCCATGAGCTGATCCAGCACGGAGAGCGAGTCACGCACGGAACCGCCGCCCGCGCGGATGACGAGCGACAGCACGCCCGGCGCCACCGGGACGTTCTCCTGCTCGCAGAGCTGCTCCAGGTACGCCAGGAGCGGCTCCGGGGGGACCAGGCGGAAGGGGTAATGATGGGTCCGTGAGCGGATGGTGCCGATCACCTTGTCCGGCTCCGTGGTGGCGAAGATGAACTTGATGTGCTCCGGCGGCTCCTCCACGATCTTCAGCAGGGCGTTGAAGCCCGCCGACGTGACCATGTGGGCCTCATCGATGATGAAGATCTTGTAGCGGTCCCGGGCGGGAGCGAAGGTGGCGCGTTCGCGCAGATCACGTGCGTCGTCGACGCCGCCGTGGCTGGCCGCGTCGATCTCGATGACGTCCAGCGAACCGGCTCCGCCACGGGCGAGCTCCACGCAGCTGGGGCAGACGCCGCACGGGGTGTCGGTGGGGCCCTGCTCGCAGTTCAGGCAACGGGCCAGGATGCGGGCCGAGGTGGTCTTGCCGCAGCCGCGCGGGCCGGAGAAGAGGTAGGCGTGATTGACGCGGTTCTTCTTCAGGGCTGTCATCAGGGGGACCGTGACATGCTCCTGGCCGATCACGTCCGCGAAGGTGTCGGGGCGGTATCTGCGGTAGAGAGCGCTGGCTTGGGTCACAGGGAAACCCTATCAATCGAGGCTGACAGGAGAAGCCGTCGTTCCGCGGCTCCGGACGGGCCGGGCCGTTAACGTAGAAGACCCCTCGCGCACCCGCCAGAGCCCACTTACCCTTGCTACCTTCCGGTCCTGGGGGAGTTCGGCAGGATGACGCCACGCGAGGAGTCGCACACCAGCTTAGCGGCCCGGACGCGGACGGGGAAATCGGGGCGGACTGAGGGGCCGGGCAGGCCTTGATTTGGTGGTCCCGGCGGAGGTCCGCTAAGCTGATACCTGCCCTTAGGGCAATGGAGAATTCGCCTAGCGGCCTATGGCGCACGCCTGGAACGCGTGTTGGGTTAACGCCCTCGGGGGTTCAAATCCCCCATTCTCCGCCAAGACGGCCCCGGAAACTCAGCTGAGTTTCCGGGGCCGTTGACATTAACGATGAAATTGTTGACACGAATGCTCTCGGGGATTTTCCGACGGGGGGTTCAAATCCCCCCGCCGTCTCCCGCAGCACCCCGGGAGACGGAGTCCTTCACCTCACCCGAAGGTGAAGGAGTAGAGCTGGACGCCCGGCGTCGGCCGCAGTTCCAGGGTCCCGGAGCCGGAGGTGCCGCTCTGATGGACCACGTAGGACTTCGGCGGGCCGGAGATCTGGAGGGTCTTCTCGCCGTCGGGACCCTTGACGATGACGGAGCCGGTGCCGCCCAGCACCGCCTGGACCTGTCCGGCGTGGAAGGTCAGCCGCACCCCGGATCCCGGGGCGGGCGCATTCCGCGGGACCGAGATCCGCTGGGATTCGAGGGTCCAGGAACCCGAGAGCGCGAAACTGTCCGGAGCCTGCGACGCCGGGTAGGCGAAGAGGGATGTCCCGGAGCGGTAGGTGGCCGCGCCCGAGTAGTTGACCTGCTTGGACACTCCCAGGAACGTCTCGCGGGTGGTGTTCTGCGGCAGGGCCCCGTCCTGTCCCGCCGGCCCCGTCTCCACGGCGGCCGGCAGGTCCTTGCCCGGCTGGGCGGAACTCAGGAGGGAACGGATGAGCTTCTCGGTCAGCGCATAGCCGCCTTCGCCCTGCTGGATGTGCCGCACGTTGCCCTGGGCGTCGATGAGGTACTGCGCCGGCCAGAAGCGGTTCCGGTAGGCGGTCCAGGTGGCGTAGGAGTTGTCGAGGGCCACCGGGTACTGGATGCCGTGATCCTTGATGCCGGCGCTGACGTTGCGGGTCTCACGTTCGAACGCGTACTCCGGCGTGTGGACGCCGATCACCTGGAGTCCGGCGTCACGATATGCCTTGTCCAGGGCCGTGATGTGGGGCAGGGAGCGCTGGCAGTTGATGCAGGAGTAGGCCCAGAAGTCCAGGAGGACCACCTTCCCCTTGAGCTGACGGAGCGTCAACGGATCCGAGCCGAGCCAGGCGTTGATGCCGCGGAGCTCGGGTGCGGGCCCGCAGTCCTGCAGCTCGGTGGAGCCCTGGGTGCATTTGGAGAGGTCCTTGTTCTCGTCCGTGGCCACGCCGCCCAGGTCCAGAGGACTGCCTTGCGAGGGCGTCAGCTTCTCCTGGAAGGACGCGGTGTAATCCGGGATGAGCCGCTGCACGGCGGCGGGAAGGTCGAAGGCCAGGCCGGCCGCGAGGGCGATCATGAGCACGCCGGCCAGGATGCGGATGCCCTTCTGACGGCGACGGAACGCCTTGAGCCGTTCGGCCAGGCCGCGCCCCGCGAGCGCGAAGAACAGCAGGGGGATCGCGACGCCGACGGCGAACGACAGCGTGAGCGTCAGGGTCCCGGCGCCGATCCGGCCGGTGGCGCCGGAGACGGTGATGGCGGCCAGGACCGGACCGGCGCACGGGACGAAGACGGCCCCGAGCGCGAGGCCCAGGCTGAAGCCGCCCCGTTTCCGGGCGTCCACCTGGCGGCGGGGGATCCAGGAGAAGGGCCGTTCGAGCCACTCCTCGAGGCGCGGAATGAGCATGCCGAGCCCCACCGCCGCCAGCACGGCGATCCCGGCCCAGCGGAAGATATCCTGCGGCAGCCCCAGGAGGCTGAGCAGCAGCGAACCGAGCAGCGTGAAGACACTGAAACTGATCACCAGTCCCGCGATCACCTGATAGGGCCGCCACCGGGAGACGGCCCGGGCGGGCGCGTCGTCTTCACCGGGAGCGGCGCCGGGATCGCGCCGTGCGCTGTCCAGACCTCCCGAGAAGAAGATGACCGGTAAGACGGGCAGGATGCAGGGCGATATTCCGGTCACCAGACCGCCCAGGAAGCCGATGATGATGTTCGTGTCCATGCCGGGTATTCGGTGCGCCGTGCCCCGGCGGATTGGACGGGCGGATCGGACCCATGGATTGACCGGCGGCCCGGACCGCGGGCCGGGAGCCGCCGTCGTCGTGCTCTGGTCGTGTGCGGAGGGGAGCGGCGCAGCCCGACGCCGGGACGGCCACCTCGCAGCGCTCGCTGCACCCCCGGAGAGCAGGAAATGCGCCACCGGAAAGTTTCCTCACATTCCTCCAATCCGTCGGCGGACCCCGCTCCGAAGTACTGGCACCAACAGGTCAGCCCAGCTTCTGGATGCGGACCGCACACCTTTGAAGAGGAGCATCATCATGAAGAAGATCCAGCGTCTGTCCGTCCTGGCCGGTCTCGCAGCCGTCGTGCCCCTCGGGCTCGCGGCGTGCAGCGGCGGGATGAGCGGCGGCGCCGCCACCTCGTCCGCGCCGTCCCCGGCGATGTCGTCCAGCAGCGCAGCCGCCAGCCCCAGCATGGATCCGGCCGCCAACCTGGTGGGCCCCGGCTGCCAGGCATACGCGTCCGCCAATCCGAGCGGCCCCGGATCCGTCCAGGGCATGTCCACCGACCCGGTGGCCGTGGCGGCCTCCCACAACCCGCTGCTGAAGACCCTGGTCCAGGCCGTCTCCGGCAAGCTGAACCCGCAGGTGAACCTGGTCGACACGCTGAACGGCAGCCAGTTCACGGTGTTCGCGCCGGTGGACAGCGCCTTCGCGAAGATCGACGCGGCCACCATCGACAGCCTCAAGAAGGATGCCCCGGCGCTCAAGAAGATCCTGACCTACCACGTGGTGCCGGGCCAGATCGAGCCGGCGTCGATCGTCGGCACGCATGACACGGTCGAGGGCCAGAAGGTCACCGTCTCCGGTTCCGGCGACAACCTGAAGGTCAACGGCGCCAACGTGATCTGCGGTGGCGTCCGGACCGCCAACGCGACCGTCTACCTGGTGGACTCGGTCCTCCTGCCCCCGGCCAAGTAGCCCGGACGGAGCAGGACCCCAGGTGAGACCCGGGTGGCGGGCCGTCAGGCCCGCCACCTTTCCACTTCCGGACAACAGGTGGCGGTTGGACATGAGCGGCTATGAGACAGTGATGTACATGCATCCCCCTGGTTCGGGACCTCCCCCCTCCGCCTCCGCCGACATCGACGAGTTGATGGACCGGGTGGCGCAGGGCGACCAGGGCGCGTTCGGCAGTCTCTACGACGCCCTCGCCCCACAGGTCCACGGTCTGGTGCTCCGGGTTCTGAGGGATCCGGCGCAGAGCGAGGAAGTCACCCAGGAGGTGTTCCTGAAGGTCTGGCAGCAGGCCAAACGCTTCGACGCCGACCGCGGACGGGCCCGTGCTTGGATCACCGTGATGGCCCACCGCCGGGCGGTCGACCGGGTGCGGGCCGCGCAGGCCTCCCAGGAACGGGATCTGCGGGAAGGCATCAAGGAGTTCCGCGAGAGCTACGACGACGTCGAGCACCGCGTGCAGGTGGCCCTGGAGAGCGAACGGGTCCACAAAGCGATGGAGTCGCTGACCGAAGTCCAGCGGCAGGCCATCAAACTCGCCTACTACGGCGGGTACAGCTACGGAGAAGTGGCCCAGGCGCTCGACCTGCCCCTGGGCACCGTGAAAACCAGAATTCGTGACGGCATGATCCGTCTGAGAGACACGTTAGGAGTTGGCCATGGATGATCAATTGCATCTGCTGACCGGCGCCTACGCGCTCAACGCCTTGGACGAGGACGAACGCCGCCACTTCGAGACGTCGCTCACCCCGGGCCACCCGGTCACGGAGGAAGCACGCGAACTGAGTCAGGTAGCCGCGCTGCTGGCCGCCGGGACGACGCCGGTGGCGCCGCCCGCGGACCTGAAGGCACGGCTCATGGCCCAGATCGCCGTCACGCCTCAGGTCGAGGCGGTCGCCGGGCCGGAGGCGCAGCAGGTTCCGGGGCCGCAGGCGCAGCAGACACCTGTGCCGACGACGTCGGCCGACGTGACTCCCGCGCAGGGCTCCGATTCCGCCCAGGTCACCCGGGCTGAGCCGGCCACCGCCGATGTCGTGCCGCTCCCGGTCCGCCGGGCGCCGTCGTCGACGCGCTGGCTGGCCGCGGTCGCGACCGTGCTCGCCGTGGCCGCCGCGGGGACGGCCGGCTGGGCGTTCCAGGCGCAGTCGCAGCGGGACGAGGCGCAGCGGCGGCTGGCCGCGGCGCAGGACTCCCCGGCCGAGGCGATGAACAGGATCATCGCCGCCCCGGACGCCAAGGTGAAGCAGTTCTCGGTCCCCGGCGGCGCGACCATGCTGGTCATGCACTCGGAGAAGGAGGGCCGCGGCGGCGTCATGACGCTCGGGATGTCGGCTCCGCCGCAGGGCAAGAGCTACGAGCTCTGGCTCATCGACCAGGCGGGTGCGGCGAAGCCGGCCGGTCTGCTGGAAAGCGGCGGTGGCGCATCCACCTGGAATGAGCTGCCCGGCGGGATCGGCTCGGCCTCCTTCCTGGGGGTCACGGTCGAACCGGAAGGCGGCTCGGCGCAGCCGACCACCAAACCGATCCTCGTGGAATCCATCACCTGAAGTCCGGAGGGAACACCTGAGAAAAGCCCGGGAGAAATTCTCCCGGGCTTTTCCAATCCGCCGGGCCATCCGCTCCGAATCCATGATGCGGGAAGTCCGCACCGGGGGCTGAAGTCACCGGACGGCGCATCGGGCGCCGTGGAACACGAGGTGAGGAGCACGAAATGTCCAGCAATGTCATCCAGGGCAAGAGCCCGGTACGTCTGACCGCGACCCTGGTGGGAGCAGTCTTCCTGCTCGTCGGAATCCTGGGGTTCGTCCCCGGCATCACGTCGGGGGACATGGAAGCTGCGGGCCACCATTCGCACGCCATGCTCCTCGGGATCTTCCAGGTCTCCGTCCTGCACAACGTGGTCCATCTCCTGTTCGGCGTGGCCGGCCTGATCCTCGGGCGCAGCGCGGCCGGGGCCCGTAACTTCCTGGTCTGGGGCGGCGTGATCTACCTGGTGCTGTTCGTGTACGGACTGTTCTTCGGCGAGGAGTCGGCGGGCAACTTCGTGCCCGTGAACATGGCGGACAACATCCTCCACTTCGCGCTCGGCGCAGCGATGCTCGCCCTGGGCCTGATCCTGGGACGCACTCCGGCCCTGCGGAGGGCATGACGTTTTCTGACGGCCGCAAACGCTCGTGGGGCGCCCCGGAATCAGGGGCGCCCCGCCGCGTCGTCCGAGGCCGTTTCGGGCGGCAGGCGGCGTTTCCGCGCGCGGTTCTGAAACGGGGCGCGGGAACCCCTTGAATTCGCGACGGCGGCGGGCGCACACTGAGAAGTGATTGCCCGGTCGGGCGGTCTTCACAGACGACAACAGGGGATGTTCAGCGCTGTGCAGGTCTTGGGGATGGAAGCACTGTGAGGGGCCACCACGTGCCGCGTCATCGCGGCCGCGGGCCAATAGGAACATCGATGAGGGCGAGCCTGGTGATGGCCAGTGCCGTCCTCGTGTCGCTGGCGCTGGGGACGCCTCCCGTCGTGGCGCAGTTCACCGCGGTGGGGACGCCGCAGGCGCCGCCCGTGGCCACCGACCATGTCAGGGTCCCCACGCTCGGAGCGGCGGTCACCGCGGAAGCCGAAGCCTTCATCGCCTTTGAAGCCACCACCCTGCAGAGCCGTCCCAAGGGGGCGCGGGAACGCCTCAATGTGGCGGAGGCCGGACGCCACCGTCCTGCGGCAGGCCATCTGTCCTCGCCGCTGGAGGTCCTGATCCCGACCTCACCGTTCGGCCCGCGGATCAACCCGCTCACGGGTGAGGTGGGCGAGATCCACTGGGGACAGGATTACGGCGCAGCGTGCGGCACCCTGGTCTACGCCGCCGACGCCGGCCGCGTGCGCAACGTCGGCTGGTCGCCGTATGGCGGGGGGAACAGGATCGAGATCGATCACGGCAACGGCCTGGTCACCACCTACAACCACCTCTCCGGCATCGCCGTGAACAAGGGCGAGAGCATCGAGGTGGGGCAGGTGATCGCGAAGGTGGGCACCACGGGCTCGTCCACGGGCTGCCATCTGCACTTCGAGACCATCAAGAACGGCAAGTACGTCAACCCGCTGCAATGGGTGCTCGACCCCATCAAGCAGGTGGACCGCCTGGACCGCATCGCGTTCACGGACTACTCGAGGTCCGGCGCCAAGTCGGCCTGGACCCTGCCCGGCGGATCCTCCGGAACGGAGGGGATCATCACGCCCGAAGCGGAGAAGGACGGCGGCAAGATCCCTCCGGGCACCAAGGTCCCACCGGCTCGCCCGGAACCCACGCATCCCGAACACCCGACGCCGCAACCCTCGACGCCCGGCCCCACGCCGCCGTCGACGCCGGGCCCGACCGGCACCCCGACACCCTCCCCGACGCCCACGGAACCCTCCCCGACCGGGCCGACGAGCCCGACGCCCACGCCGAGCAGCACGGAAACTCAGGGCCCCACGGCGCCGCCGAGTTCCGGAGCCCCGGCGGGGAGTGGTTCCCCGTCCACGCCCCAGGGCGAGGGAAGCCCGGGCACAGGAAGCCAAGAGACCGGCACGCCGGGACCGACGTCCCTCCTGAGCCCGTCCCTGCTGCCCAGCGTGCTGCGGTCGCTCATCACCCCTTGATCCGGGCCGCTCGCCAGAACTGACCGCGCCAGAACCGTGTGCAACAGAGATGTCAAGGTTGGCGTGGCCCATGTCACTGGGAGAGAATCAGTGACAACGGCCTTCAGGGGAGGGCCGCGCTAGGGGGAACCACACGTGATGACTGAGTTCTGGGCATTCGGCACCGTCGCCGGACAGCCCGGCCGTGCCCGGAAGCGGCTGCTGTGAGCGGCCGCCGCGTCGCGCCGCCGTCGGCCCGGACGGCTCGCGCCAGGACCCGGAGCCGGGGCGCCCGCCGCGCCGACACCGGTGCTCTCGCCGCGTGGGGCGTCGCCACGCCGCGCCATCGGCCGGCGGTGTCACTGGCCACGCTGAGCGCTGTGCTGCTCGTCTCGACCGCTCTGGTGTCCGGCGGAACGTCTCAGCCCGAACTGGCCGCGGAGCACGCCGCCGCGCCGCACGCTCAGGCGAAGGGCTCGACGTCGGGGACCTCCGGCGTCGTCCTGTCACGTCCGGCCGACCACAAGGGCGGTTCCAGAACGGCGGTCGGGAACGGATCCGCGAAGCAGTCCGGCGAGGTGACCGCCCCTCCGGCGAACGGTTCCGGAGCCACCAGCCGCGCAGGGGCCACCGATGAGCAGGCTCACCTCACGTCGCAGTCCTCTGACGGAAACGCGTCGGGCACGGGCACCGTTGCTCCGCAGCCCGGTCCCACGGTGCCGGCACCGGACGCCGGCGGCGGTGCGCCCGGCGACGGCGATGCGGAGCCACCCGCTCCCGGCACGCCGGCAGAGCCCGAGCCGTCCGCTCCGGCGAACCCCTCGGCGCCGCCCGTGGTTCCTCCGGTCGTCCAGCCGCCGGTCACCCAGCCTCCGGCCCCGAAGCCGCCCGCGCCGCAGCCCGGCACTCCGCAGCCTGGAACCCCGCAGCCCGGAACCCCGGCCCCGCAGCCGCCGCAGAATTCCGGGTGCACCATCACCATCCTCGGCATCAGGATCTGCCTGCCGCTCCTCGGCGGCTGACGGCTGCCCGCGCGCATCGCCGGTGCTCATCCCCGGCGTCCGCCGGAGGCTCCCGACCGGCGTAGGCTCGTCAGGTGACCTCTCTTTATGACATCCCTCTGACCATGAACGACGGCACCGGATCCAGCTTCGGACGGTTCCGGGGCAACGCGGTCCTGGTGGTCAACGTGGCGTCCAAATGCGGCTTCACCTCGCAGTACGACGGCCTTCAGCGGCTGTATGAGCGCTTTCAGGACCAGGGTCTGGAGATCCTCGGGGTGCCGTGCAACCAGTTCGCCGGGCAGGAGCCGGGCGACGACGCCGAGATCGCCGAGTTCTGCCGGCTCAACTTCGGGGTGACCTTCCCCCTCACGGCCAAGGCGAAGGTGCGCGGCAAGGACCAGCACCCCCTGTACCACGAGCTGACCCGCTTCAAGCACCCTCTGCTGCCGGGCCTCATCAAGTGGAACTTCGAGAAGTTCCTGATCAGCCGCGACGGCGAGGTGCTGGAACGCTTCGGGTCACGGACCGAGCCGGACGACGCCGAACTGCTCGCCGCCATTGAAGCAGCCCTCGCGGCGCCGGAAGGCGGCTCCGCTCAGCCCGCCGCAAGCTGAGCGAGCGGGCTGCCCCTACCGAGCGGGCTGAGCTGATGGGCTGAGCGGAGCGACTGACAGCAGCCAGGTCCGCTCAGCCGTCCAGACGCTCGTGCCAGGCGCGGAGGAAGGCCAGTCCGGCCTCGTCGTTCACCACGTCCGAGCCGAGACCCACGTGGACCGCGGTCAGGACGTGGTACGGCTTCTCGGGCAGGTCATCGGCCGGCCGGACGTCCACATGGGCCACGGCGTGCCCTTCCGCCTGCAACCAGTCGGCCATGGCGTAATCCGTGCCCGAATCGCCCACCGTGCGCCACTGCTCGGGTTCCAGCCCGCGCTCCTGGAGCCACGTGAGCGCACGCCACGCCCCGAGGTCCTTGCCCAGGCGCGCGTGCTCGATGTCGGTCGAGATGATCGTGGGGTCCACCAGGAAGTGGTCGGCCCGGGAGTCCTTGATGCCGCTCGTCTTCTCCGGCGCCGCGGAGCGGATGAGGCCGCGCATGGCGTGGGCCGGCATGAGGGAGAGCGCGTCGGCGTCGAACCGCGGCTGCTGCGCCAGGTAGTCTTCGCTGGGCGTCTCCACGTGCTGCTCCACGGACACCATGGCGAGCTTGGTCTCGTCGAAGAACATCCACTCCGAGTACTTGCGCCGCACGAGCTCGCGGATCGCCGAGGCGTAGCTGGCCGGGACCATGAACTGCTCGTCCACGTGGACCTCGCCTGCGCCGGCGCGGTCGAAGGTGAACCAGGTGGCGCCCTTCTCGCACACGGCCAGGAACTCGAGGCCTTCCGGGATGCCGGCCGCGAGCATGGGGCGGACCACCTGCTGGTCGATGAAGTCCGCGGAACGGCCGGTGTTGAAGATGACGGGCACTCCGGCGGAGGCCAGCCAGAGCAGCTCTGCGATGACCGCGTCCGGGACCGAGCGGGTGACCGGGCTCGCGATCGGCCCGTCGACGTCGAGCAGCAGCGCCAGCGGGGGACGGGTGCCGTCGCCCGGCTCCACGGGGATGGTCGCCTGACGCGGGGCCCTCGGCTCCGGGCCGGCCGTCCCGTCCGGAGAGTGGGTGTCGGGGGCGGCGGGGGCACTGCTGTCGGTCATGCCCACCATTCAACACCCCGGTTCCGGCCGCCTTCAATCCGGCCCCGTCAAATGGTCACCGTTCCACTACGACTCGGGGCGCGGGCGGCGTGCCGATTCCCCGGAACCTGTTTCTTGCCTAGGCTTGCAGGGTGATCTTCAAAGCTGTCGGTGAAGGACGTCCGTACCCGGAACACGGGCACAACACGCCCAAGGACTGGGCCGCGCTGCCGCCCCGGCCCGTGCGGCTGGACGAACTGGTCACCACCAAGCGCACCCTGGACCTCGAGGCCCTCCTGGCGGAGGACTCCACCTTCTTCGGCGACCTGTTCCCGCACGTCGTCGAGTACAAGGGCGTGAAATACCTGGAGGACGGGCTGCACCGCGCCGTGCGCACGGCCCTGCACCAGCGGACCGCCATCCACGCCCGCGTCCTGGTCATCGAGGAGTGAGGCACGGTGGCGCGGGATCCTGAGCGCCTGCACGGGAGCCATGTGGTCTCCCGCCGGGAACTCGAGGCGGCCTTCTCCCCGGATCCGGACGACGACGGCGACGGGCGCCGCTTCCGCTTGCGCCTGCGTCACGGGGTGGTGCTGGTGGTCCTGCTCGTCCTGGTGGCCGGCGCCATCGCCGCGGCCTTCGCCCTTCAGAAGGGCTATCTGAACATCCCGCAGTCCGAGTCCACGCCTCAGCGGACCTCCGTCTGCCCGGCCGGGACGATCACGCCCCTCAAATACTCGGCCGTGAAGGTCAACGTTTTCAACGCCACGGACCGGCGTGGCCTGGCGGGCAATGTGGCGGCGCAGCTCAGAGACCGGAAGTTCCTGGTGGGCGCCGTGACCAACCGGGATCTCTCCCTGAACACGCCGGTGGCGGTGGTGTCCGGCAAGGACGGCCACGCCGCGGCGCTGTCCGTGCAGCGGCAGTTCGCGGGTTCGGACTACTACCAGGACGGCCGGACCGACGGCACCGTGGATGTCATCCTGTTCCAGGGGTTCATGGCCGTGACGCCCGTCGCGAAGCTGGCGCAGGGTCCGGGGACGCTGCTCTGCCCCCGCGAACGGACGGTGGCGACCACTCCCGCGAAGTGACTGTGGCGGAGTGACGCTGGCCAGGTGATTCTGGCGAGGTGACTCCCGCGGGAGGTGACCCGCCCGCAGAGTGGGGCGGACTCAGGCCAGCGGCGTCAGCAGTGGCGCGACCACCACGGGGCGGCCGGCGTCGTCGAACTCGGCGCCTGCACCGCTGGCGATGAACCGCACGGTGGCCGCGATCTGCAGTTCCAGCTCCGGCGAGCCGGGCTGGTGCGACTTGGCGCGGGAGGCGGTGGAGGAGAGGGTGCCCAGGATCAGGCGGGCGAGAGACTCGACGTCCCCGTGGGGGAGGAAGCCCTGCTCCATGCCGTGCCGGAGGATCTGCTGCAGCAGGCCGTTGAGCTCACCGACGTGATCGGCCAGCCGGGCGAAGGACTTGGGGGAGAGGACCGCCGCCATCGCGGGTCCCGGAGGCAGGTGGCGACGCGTGAGGTCCTCCACCTGGGCCCGGATGTAGAGGGAGAGCTGGTCGACGGGGTTGTCGAGCGATTCCAGACCGGCCTTGAGCTCGGCCACGAACTTCTCGGTCTCGGTCAACGCATAGGAGACCAGCAGTTCTTCCATGTCCGCGTAGTAGTTGTACACCGCGGTGCGGCCGATGCCGGCGTGACGGGCCACGTCCGTCATGGTCAGCCCAGGCAGGCCCTGGGTGAAGAGGAGTTCGCCGAATGCGGTGAGGATCTTCCGCTGGGTCTCGGCGCGCTGGGCCACATTGTTGGCCGCGGAGATTTTGGGCATAGAGACACTTTACCGGATTGTGTCATCAAAAGGGAGATGCCGCGCCTGGGAGAAGGCTGTGTGTTCGCGCACGCCTTCGCCCGGGCCGGCATCGTCAGCCGAAGCAGCCGGTTCAGCAGCCGTCGGGGCCGCAGGCCTGGCCGTTGAGATCGGCGTCGTCGCCGGCGGCCTGGGCGCCCACCGCTGCGGGCGTCCGGAGGGGGTGGCTCTCCTGCCAGACCTCGTTGAGCACCTGGGAGAACGTGTCGCTGGACTGGGCGCCGGAGACGCCGTACTTCCGGTCGAACACGAAGAACGGAACGCCGCTCACGCCGATGGCGCGGGCCTCGGCGATGTCCTCTCGGACCGCGTCGGCGTACTTGTCCGTGGTGAACAGCTCTTCCACGTCCTGGGCCGGGAGGCTGAGCTCGGCGCCGAGGCCGCGCAGGTACTCGTGGTTCCCGATGTCCTTGCCATGCTCGAAGTGGTCGCTGAGCAGGCGTTCCTTGGCCTCGTCGGCCTTGCCGGACTGCGCGGCCAGGTGGATGAGGCGGTGTGCGGTGAAGCTGTTGGCGACCACGACCGTGTCGAAGTCGTACGCGAGACCCTCACCTGCGGCCTGCTCCGTGACATGACCGAACATCGTGCGAACCTGTTCGGGTGCCATGCCCTTGCGCTCACTGAGGTATCCGAGTTCGGTACCGTCGTAGTGTTCGGGGATGCTCGGATCCAGTTGGTAGCTCCGCCACTGGATCTCCACCTCATCGCGATGGGGGAACTTCTCCAGGGCTTTTTCGAAACGGCGCTTGCCGATGAAGCACCAGGGGCAGGCGACGTCGGACCAGATTTCAATCTTCACGTGAGGAATCAACCCGGGGGAGCAGACCGTTATTCCCGGGGCAGGCGCGGTCTGGACGTGGTCCGGACGTGGTCCGGACGTGGTCCGGCCGGAAGCCCGGGCGCCCGGGGCAAGATGGTATACCATAGTGGTTTGTTTGAGACAGGGCGTCGAGGGCGCCCGGAGAGCGTGGCAGCATGACCCGTACCCCCACGACCGTGGCATCCAGGTCGACGCACTCCACCACGCACGGACAGCCGGCCTGGCTCCTCCTGCTCGCGATCATCGGCATCGCGCTCACCATGCGCGGACCGTTCATCGGGCTCGCGCCCCTCGCCCCGGTGTTCCGCAACGAGGTGGGCCTCAGTGAGGTCCAGTTCGGCATCCTCACCGGCATCCCGGTGCTGTGCTTCGCCTTCTTCTCGCCCGCCGCCTCCTGGCTGGGCCGCAAGGTGGGCGCCGAGATGGCGGTGTCCCTCACGGTTGCCGGCGTGGCCGTGGGAGCGGCGATCCGGTCGATCGGGCCGGAGTGGGCGCTGTTCGCGGGAACCGCCGTGATCGGAGCGGCCATCACGATCGGCAACATCGTCATGCCGCTGATCGTCCGGCGGGACTTCCCCGTGGAGCGGCAGAGCCTCACCATGGGCGTCTACTCCGGCACCCTCAACTTCAGTGCGTTCCTCGCCTCGGTGGCCACGGCTCCGCTGGCGCAGTGGCTCGGGTGGCAGGGCGCCCTGGCGCTGTCCGGCGTCGTTGCGCTCGTGGTGCTCGGCTTCTGGATCTGGACCCTGGGGGCGGCCGTGGCGCTCAGACCGGTGGCGATCGCCGGACCCGGATCCGGGCAGGAAGGGCTCAGCGCCGCCGAGGAGAAGGCCGCGGGCAAGGCGGCACGCAAGGCGGCCGCGCGGTTGCAGGGCGCCACGCTCTGGGTGACCATCGCCCTGGTGATCGGCTTCGCGGGCCAGTCCTCGAGCTATTTCGGCATCACGGCCTGGCTGCCCACCTACCTGCACGACACCATCGGGCTCGCCCCCACCGAAGCCGGGGCGGGGTCCTCGATCTTCCAGGTGATGGGCATCCTCGGCGCTCTCGGCACGCCGCTGCTGGTGAGGTGGCTGGGCGGGATCGCGGGGACGCTCGTCATCGGCGCCCTCTGGGTCACGGTCCCGCTCGGGCTGCTTCTGGCGCCGCAACTGTGGTGGCTCTGGGCGTTCACAGGCGGCACCGGCTCAGGGCGGCGGTTTCACGCTGGTGCTCTCGGCGATCATCAAGGCCGGCTCCACCCAGGCTCAGACCGCCCGGATCTCCGCCCTGGTGCAGGGCATCGGGTACATCTTCGCGGGCATCGCGCCGAGCGTGATCGGCTCGGTCCACGTGAGTGCCGGCAGCTGGCAGCTCGCGCTCCTGGTGCCGCTGCTGACCACCATGGCGTTCCTCGTCTGCACCACGTGGGGCGTGTCCCGCGCGAACAAGCTGGCCGCCGCGCGGCAGCTGGGTTAGGGACGGCGAGGACTCAGGAGCGGCGGCCGCTCCGGACCGCGTCGAGGACTTCCGGGTCGGCGCAGCCGGCGGCGAAGCCGTCGAGGCGGGCTCTGATCTCCCGCTGCAGGACCTTGGCGCCGATCCACTCCGCGGCGGGCGCCAGCCACGCCGGCTTGCACGCGAAGCTGTAGCGCCAGCTCACGAGGGTGCCGCCGTCGTCGGCTGCTTTGAACCGCCAGCCCCCGGCGAACCGCTCGAAGAACCACGGTCCCTCGGTCATGTGCATGCCGGTGTGCGACGGCGGGTGGAAGGACACGCACTCGCTCACCATCGGCATCCCCCAGCGGTGCCGCGTCCAGGTCCGGACGCCCTTGCCCTGGGAGGTGGCGCCGTCCAGGAGCCGTTCGGCGCGGATGAACCGGTCCCAGCGGAGCCGCAGCTCGCCGTGGGTCTGGGACACCGCGAACGCAAGTTCCGGGTCGATGGCGACAGTCGTGGTGGCCTCAAGGGTCGGCATGGAGTCAGTCTAGGGGGTGCCTGCCGGGCGGGTCGGGCACAGCACGACGACGGCGGCGCACCTTCCGGTGCGCCGCCGTCGTCGTGGGGCGGATGTTCCCTGTCGGCCGGGCCGCCCCCGGCCTTCGGGGTACGTGTTGCGAGTCCGTCGCGGCGCCGGCGCCGACAGGTGGTCTCAGGCGGCCACCAGCCGCCGTTCCCTCGCATCCTCCGCGGAGGTGGAGAGGAACCGGGCGTAGGCCGGGATGGTCAGGAAGGTCGGGAAGAAGGAGGCCAGGGCCACTTCCTCGAAGAGCTCCCGGGCGTCGCGGAAGCGGTCGCCCTCGAAGCGCTCCAGGCCGCTGTAGACCTCCTCGAAGATCTCCGTCACCCATTCCCGGGTGATGACCTCGCCCTGGTCCGTGATCGCCTGGTTGTGGATCCACTGCCAGAGCTGCGACCGGGAGATCTCCGCCGTGGACGCGTCCTCCATGTTGCGGCGGATCGTCACGGCGCCGTTGCCCCGCAGCCAGGATTCGATGTAGCGGATCCCGATCTCCACGTTGGAGCGGATGCCCGCCTCCGTGATGGTGCCGGTGGTCTGCGAGAGGTCGATCAGGGCGCGGGCGTCCGGGACCACGTCCAGGCGCTGCCGGTCCATCTGGTGCGGACGCTGGCCGAGGGCGGCGTCGAACACCTCGCGGGCGGAGGACACCAGATCCGGATGGGCCACCCAGGTGCCGTCGAAACCGTCCACGGCGAAGCGCGTGGTGTCCGCGCGGACCGCCGCGGTCGCACGGGCGTTCTGTGCGGCGTCGCGCCGGCTGGGAACCTCGGCGGACATGCCGCCGATCGCCATGGCGCCCCGCTTGTGGCAGAGGTGCACCAGCTGTTCTGAGTAGGCCCGGATGAACGGCTGCTCCATGGTGATCTGGGAGCGGTCCGGGAGGACGAAGCGCGGACCGCGGGTCCGGAACGTCTTGATGAGGGAGAAGATGTAGTCCCAGTGCCCGGCGGCCAGGCCGGAGGCGTGATCCCGCAGTTCGTACAGGATCTCCTCCATCTCGAAGGCCGCCGAGATGGTCTCGATGAGGACCGTGGCACGGATGGTGCCCTGGGGCAGTCCCAGCAGGTCCTGGGCCAGGATGAACAGGTCATTCCACCACCGGGCCTCCTGGTGAGTCTCCACCTTCGGCAGGTAGAAGTAGGGGCCGCGGCCCTGGGCCAGCAGGCGACGGGCGTTGTGGAAGAAGTACAGCCCGAAGTCGACGATCGACCCGGAGACCGGCTGTCCGCCGGAGAGGAGGTGCTTCTCCGGCAGGTGCAGACCGCGGGGTCGCATCACGATGGTGGGCAGCGTGCCCTCGGTCAGACGCAGCTCCGTGCCGTCCGGGGCGGTGAAGTCGATGCGCCGTTCCAGGGCGTCCATCAGGTTCAGCTGGCCGGAGATGATGTTGCGCCAGCTCGGGGTCAGGGAGTCCTCGAAGTCCGCCACCCAGACGGAGGCGCCCGAGTTCAGCGCGCTGATGGTGGTGCGGCGGTCGGTGGGTCCGGCCAGTTCGACGCGGCGTTCGTTCAGGCCCGGGGCCGGCGGGGCGACCCGCCAGCTGCGGTCCTCGCGGATGTGTTCGGTGCCGTGCGGGAACTGCGGGTCCTCGCCGCCGGCGATCCGGGCCCGGCGGCCGTGACGGGCGTCGAGCAGTTCGGTGCGGCGCTCGCCGAGCGCACGGTGCAGCCGTTCGATGAATTCCAGGGCCTCCGGGGTCAGGATCTCTCCCTGCCTCCGGATCGGCTGAGCGGTGAGCTCGAAGGTGGTGGTCATGTCACTGTCCTTAGAAAATTTGTGCGGGGAGCCTCAGTGGAACTGGCCTTCTTCGGTGGATCCCACCAGGGCCAGGGTGCTGCCGTTCGGGTTCAGGGCAGTGGAGACCAGATCGAAGTAGCCGGTGCCCACTTCGCGCTGGTGCTTGGTTGCGGTGTATCCGCGGTCTTCGGCGGCGAACTCGCGCTCCTGGAGCTCCACGTAGGCGCTCATGCCGTCACGGGCGTAGCCGTGGGCGAGATCGAACATGGAGTAGTTCAGGGCGTGGAAGCCGGCCAGGGTGATGAACTGGAAGGTGAAGCCCATGGCGCCCAGCTCGCGCTGGAACTTGGCGATCGTGGCGTCGTCCAGGTGCTTCTTCCAGTTGAAGGACGGGGAGCAGTTGTAGGCGAGCATCTGGTCCGGGAACTCGGACTTGACGGCCTCCGCGAACTTCCGGGCCAGCTCGAGGTCCGGGGTGCCGGTCTCCATCCAGATGAGGTCCGAGTACGGCGCGTAGGCCTTGGCACGGGCGATGCAGGGCTCGATCCCGTTGCGGACCTTGTAGAAGCCCTCCGCCGTGCGCTCGCCGGTGATGAACTCCTGGTCCCGCTCGTCCACGTCACTCGTGATGAGCGTGGCGGCTTCGGCGTCCGTCCGGGCGATGATGACACTCGGGACGCCGGAGACGTCGGCGGCCAGGCGGGCCGCGTTGAGGGTTCGGATGTGCTGCTGGGTCGGGATCAGCACCTTGCCGCCCAGGTGGCCGCACTTCTTCTCGCTGGCCAGCTGGTCCTCCCAGTGAACGCCCGAGGCGCCGGAGGCGATCATGGACTTCATGAGCTCGTAGGCGTTCAGCGGACCGCCGAAACCGGCCTCGGCGTCGGCCACGATCGGGACCAGCCAGTCCTCCACGGACTGCTTGCCTTCGGAGAATTCGATCTGGTCCGCGCGGAGCAGGGCGTTGTTGATGCGGCGGACCACCTGCGGCACGGAGTTCGCCGGGTACAGGGACTGGTCCGGGTAAGTCTGCGCGGCGTTGTTGGCGTCCGCTGCGACCTGCCAGCCGGAGAGGTAGATGGCCTTGAGCCCGGCCTTGACCTGCTGCACGGCCTGGTTGCCGGTGAGGGCGCCGAGGGCGTGGGTGTGCTCGCCCTTGCTCTGCTGCTCCTTGAGCTGGGCCCAGAGCTTCTCCGAACCGCGGCGGGCAAGGGTGTGTTCTTCGCTGACACGACCGCGGAGGCGGACGACGTCGGCGGCCGAGTAGTCGCGCTGGATGCCCTCCCAACGCGGGTTGGCAGACCATTCCAGCTCCAGGGCCGCCGCCGACTCTTCGGGGGTGCTCGGGGAAGTGGTGAATTCTGCGGTCATGTCCGTCTCCTCAAGTAGGGCTCTTCACTGAGCTCTTGATGCCGGCTGTTCTTTGCCGTGCTTCAAGATTTCCGCAGTTTCACACCTCTTTCCAGAGGTTTTCCCTGGAAAGAAATGCACTTCTTCCCGTATTCTCAAAAAATGACGCGTTCGGAGCAGCAAGCGGTCCGTGGCAACTGGCATGCCGGCCTCGAGAGGCCCGCGCCCCTGGGCGACAGCGGCGGGGTGGATGTCATCGCGCTCGGCCGCCGGGTCCGGCACCTGCGCAAGAAGGCGGGCCTGACGCTCGAGGCGCTCTCCGGCGTTGTCGGCATGGCGCCGAGCCAGCTCAGCCTGCTGGAGAACGGCAAGCGCGAGCCGCGCCTGGGCGCGTTGCAGCAGCTGGCCGGAGCGCTCGACGTCGGGCTGGACGATCTGCTCGGCACGGAGCCTCCCAGCCGGCGCGCCGCCATGGAGATCGAGCTGGAGCGCTACCAGCGCAGTGCTCTCTACGAGTCCCTCAATCTGCCCGCCATCCGGGTGGGACCGCGGCTGCCCAACGACGTGCTCGAAGCGCAGCTCGGCCTGCTGAAGGAACTGGAACGGCGCCTCAACGAGCAGCTCGCCACCCCCGAGGAGGCGCGCCGGGCGAACAGCGAGCTGCGCGTGATGATGCGCCAGCGGGGCAACTACTTCCCGGAGTACGAGGCTGAGGCCAAGAAGGTCCTGGCCGGCGTCGGGTACAGCGGCGGGCCGCTCAGTCAGTTCGTCATCTCGGACATCGCCGCCCACCTGGGCTTCACCCTGCACCACGTCAGCGACCTCCCGCACTCCACCCGGAGCGTGACGGACCTGAAGAACCGGCGGATCTACCTCACGCAGGGCTCGTCCGGCGATCACGATCCGCGGTCGGTGCTGCTCCAGGCGCTGGGTCACTATGTGCTGGGGCACGAGACGCCGCGGAACTACGGGGACTTCCTGCACCAGCGCGTGGCCACGAACTACTTCGCCGCCGCGCTCATGCTGCCCGAGGACGCGACGGTCGAGTTCCTGCAGCATGCCAAGGCGGCCAAGGAGATCGCCATCGAGGACCTGCGGGACCACTTCGCCGTGTCCTATGAGACGGCCGCCCACCGCTTCACCAACCTCGCCACGCACCACCTGGGCATCACGACGCATTTCCAGAAGACGCATCAGAGCGGCATCATCTACAAGGCCTATGAGAACGACGGCGTGATCTTCCCGAAGGACCACACGGGGTCGATCGAAGGCCAGCCGAGCTGCAAGAACTGGACCAGCCGGGTGGTGTTCGGGGTGGCCGACAAGTTCAGTCCCTACAGCCAGTACACGGACACCAAGGCCGGGACGTTCTGGTGCACGGCCCGCACCGAGCGCTCCGCCGGTGGCCAGTTCTCGCTGTCCGTCGGAGTGCCGTACGCCCATGTGAAGTGGTTCCGCGGGCGCGAGACGACGGTCCGTTCGGTGTCGAACTGCCCCGATCCGAGCTGTTGCCGGCAGCCCCCGGCGCAGCTCTCGGATGCCTGGGCCGGGAACGCCTGGCCATCCGCGCGGGCGCACTCGCACCTCCTGGCGGCCATGCCTCCGGGCGCTTTCCCCGGCGTGGACGAGACCGAGGTCTACAGCTTCCTGGCCGCGCACGAGTAGGCGCGCACTGTTGCGGCACAGGTGCAACCGGGCTCAGTCGGCCGCGGAGGGCGTCCCGGGGTGGGGCATGACGTGAAAAGCCGGTCCCTTGTGGCGTAGGATTCCGGGTGCCCTCGGGCGCATCGCACCACCTTCTGCAGAAATGAGGCTCCATGTCCCAGGACAGCCCGCACCCCGAGGGGAAGAAACTCCGCTCCCGTCACGTCACCATGATCACGCTGGGCGGGATCATCGGTTCCAGCCTGTTCGTCGGGTCGGCCAATGTGATCAAGGCCGTCGGTCCGGCCGCCGTGATCTCCTACCTCATCGGCGGTCTGCTGGTCTTCCTGGCCATGCGGATGCTGGGCGAGATGGCCGCGGCGCGTCCCGCCGTCGGCTCCTTCATGGAGTACGCCCGAGTGGGTCTGGGCGACTGGGCCGCGTACTTCGTGGGGGTGGCTCTACTGGTACTTCTGGGTGGGCGTGATCGCCTACGAGGCCGTGGTGGGCGGCTCCATCCTGAACGGCTGGGTGCCCGGGGTGCCGCAGTGGGTCTTCTCGATCCTCCTGCTCCTCGTGTTCACCGGGGCGAACCTGGTGTCCCTGCGGTCCTTCGGTGAGACCGAGTTCTGGCTGGCCAGCATCAAGGTGGCCGCGATCGTGGTCTTCCTCGTGGTCGGCATCCTGTTCGCCTTCGGTCTGTGGCCGAACGCGCACTTCTCCATCCCGAACCTCTGGGAGCACGGCGGCTTCATGCCCGAGGGCGTCGGCGCCGTGGTCGGCGGCGTGGCCATCGTGATCTTCTCCTACTTCGGCACCGAGATCGCCGTCATGGCGGCTTCCGAGTCGGAGGACCCGGCCAAGGGCGTCCGGCAGGCCACCAGCACCGTCATCTGGCGCATCCTGATCTTCTTCGTCGGAGCGGTCCTGCTGATCGTCACCATCGTGCCGTGGGACCAGCTGCCGAACCCGAAGGAGAAGGCGCCGTTCGCCTACCTCTTCAGCCTGTACGGCCTGCCGGGCGCCGACGTCGTCATGAGCGCCGTGATCCTGACCGCCGTCTGCTCCGTGCTGAACTCCGGTCTGTATTCCGCCGCGCGGATGTTCTCCTCGATCGCAGAGCAGGGCTACGCACCGAAGCTGATCGCACGGAAGTCCTCCTCCGGTGTGCCCGTGGCCGCCGTCATCGCCTCGACTCTGGGTGGCTACGCCGCGGTGATCATCAACTTCACCGCCCCGGATTCCGGCATCTTCGACTTCATCATGAACTCCGCCGGCCTCGTGGCGCTGTTCGTCTACGCGTTCATCGCCCTGACTCAGTTGCGCACCCGTGCGGCGCTGAGCCCGGAGGAGGAGTCGCAGCTCAAGCTCAAGATGTGGCTGCACCCGTGGCTCGGCATCCTGGTGATCGTGGCGGTGCTCGGCATCGTGGTGGTCATGCTGTTCTCCGGCGAGTCCGGTCGGACGCAGGTCTGGACGTCTCTCGTCTCCGTCGCGGTCCTGGCGATCTGCTGGCCGTTCGTGCGCAAGCAGTTGAAGGCGCGCCGAGCCGCCGGGCTCGAGGAGCACGGGGTGCCCGCGGAGATCACGGGACACTAGAAGTCAGGACACTAGGGGCCTCGACCGTAAAAAGCAGGGCCGTCGGATTCGTTCCGGCGGCCCTTGCCGTTGCCGCCCGGAAACAATGTCGGAGGGCGGGCGTAGGCTCCGGTCATGACCGGAGGATCACTTGCCGCTGTTCTCCAGGACCAGGTCGATCAGCTCTTTGGGATCGATCCGGTAGACGCGCGCCAGCTCCAGCAAGGTGGCGATGGTGGGGTTCGACGTCGCGCGGTCGCCGTAGTCACGGTGCCCCAGCTCGAGCGTGCGGTAGTGGCCGCGGGACAACCCGATGAGCCCGGCGACCTCGGCCTGCGTCCAGCCGAAGTCCGCGCGGAGCGCCTGCAAGCGCAGACCGAGGGCCTTGGAGGCCTCCGGAGTGAGCTTGGCATGACTGGACACCCATCAATGACAGAGTAGAAAGCCCCTGTTCGTGACATGTATAACTGTCATAGTGTGCGAAATCGATCACTGTGACTGTTTGCAACGGTCCAGCAGGGAGGAGAACGGGATGCCGGACGGAATCCGGACGGTCGAGGAGCTTGCGGGGGAGCGCCGCCCGGACCGCGTCGCGGACCTGAGGGAGCTCTTCCCGGAAGCCTTCGCGGACGGCGTCGTGGACCTTGCGCGGCTGCGCGTCCTGCTCGGCGACGCCGTCCCCACCCTGGGCGCCGACGAGCCACAGGAACGGTACGGGCTCAGCTGGCCCGGCAAGCGCGAGGCGATCCGGCTGGCGCAGCGACCGTCCACGGGCACCCTGGACCCGCTGCACCACGAGTCCGTCGGCTGGGCGGGCACCCGGAACGCCGTCGTCGAGGGAGAGAATCTCGAAGTCCTCAAGCTCCTGCAGAAGCCGTACTACGGCAGCGTCAAGCTGATCTACCTGGACCCGCCCTACAACACCGGCCACGACTTCATCTATGAGGACGACTTCGCCGAGCCCACCGCGGCCTACCTCCGGCGCTCCGGGCAGGTGGACGGCCAGGGGTTCCGCACCTCGGCCAACCGGGAGACGTCGGGCCGGTTCCACTCGGACTGGCTGAGCATGATGTACCCGCGGCTAGTCCTGGCGCGGAGCCTGCTGGCCGAGGACGGCGCGCTGATCGTCTCCATCGACGACGGCGAGCTGGCCTCCCTGCGCCACCTGGTGGACGAGATCTTCGGCTCGGAGAACTTCGTGGCCACCCTGATCCATCAGCGGGCCAAGGGCGGGGGCAACGCCCGGCACGTGGTGCGCGGCCACGACTACGCGCTCGTCGTGGCCAAGTCCCTGCGGAGCCTGCCGCCGCTGCGCCGCGACAAGGTGGTCCAGGGCCGCGTCGAGGAGATCGACGGCGTGCGGTACCTGGTCGATGACGACGTGATCCGCAAGACCTTCGGCAAGTACGAGCCGGGGGTGGAGCGCCGCTGCCTGTACGAGGAACTGGTCGAGTACAAGGGCGAGGCGAAGAAACGGGAGGTGGACGAGCGGATCGCCCGCGGCGAACTCTTCCTCCTGCCGTGGGGCGACGGCAAGCACGCCGTCGCGAAGCGCACCCCCGTCCGGGAGGCCTCCTCCAAGCTCTACTCGATCGTGAAGGTTCTCTCCGAACTGGGCCGCAAGGACCTGGAACGGCTCGGCCTGGACGGCGCCTTCGACTATCCGAAGCCCGTGGACTTCGTGCAGCAGCTCGTCCGCGCCGCCACCTCGCCGAACGGCGGCGATCTGGTGCTGGACTTCTTCGCCGGCTCCGGCACGACGGCCGAGGCGGTGCTCCGGCAGAACGCCGACGACGGCGGCGACCGCCGCTTCCTGCTCGTCCAGCTTCCCGAGGAGTCCGGTCAGCCCGGGTTGCCCACCCTGGCCGCCGTCACCCGGGAGCGTGTGCGGCGCGCTGGACGCCTGCTGAGATCGGAGGCTGGCGCAGGCCTGGCGGAGGCGGAGGCCGTCCCCGGCGACACCGGTTTCCGGGCCTTCCGGCTGAGCGCGTCCCACTTCCGGGAGTGGTCTCCGGAGGCGAGCACTCTGCTCGGGGAGGACCTGGAGGTGTTCGTGGACAACGTCGAGGCGTCGGCCACGGACGAACAGATCGTGCACGAGATCCTCCTCAAGGCGGGAGTCCGCCTGGACACGTCCCTCGAGGCGCTGCCGCTGGCCGGGGAAACGCTGGTCCTCGCCGAGGGCGGAGCGGTCGCCGTGAGCGCGGCCCGGAGGATCACTCCGGAGTTCATCGAGGCGCTCCTGGACTTCGATCCGGCCCCGCGGCGGATCTTCCTGCTGGACTCGGCGTTCGGTGAGGACGACTCACTCAAGCTCAACGCACGGCTCCGCCTCGCCGCCCGCCATGGGGAGACCGACCCGGACCGGGACCACGCGTTGCGGACGGTGTAGGCGGGGCGGGTCACCAACCGCCCCCACGGTTTCGCCCGGGAACCGCACCAGCCGCCCCGCACTCGCCCCGACCTTTTAGAAAGAGGCCCATGGAACTCACCTTCGACGCCACCCAGCCGCACCAGCTCGCGGCGGTGGACGCCGTCGTCGAGCTGTTCAGCGGGCAGCCGCTCGCCCAGGGGTCCTTCGGCACCGCGCTGGAGGAGGAGGGCGTGCTGTTCTCCGGCGGCGGGGTGGGGAACCGGCTGGCGATCCCGCCGGAGCAGATCCTGGCGAACCTTCGCACCGTGCAGGGCCGGGCGGAGAACTTCGTCCCGGAGGAGGCCCGGGACGAGACGCTGAGGTCGCTCGATTTCAGCGTGGAGATGGAGACCGGCACCGGCAAGACCTACGTCTACCTCCGGACCATCCGTCAGCTCCGGGAGCGGTATGGCTGGCGGAAGTTCATCATCGTGGTGCCGTCCGTGGCGATCCGCGAGGGGGTGCTGCAGAGTCTGCGCGCGATGGAGGGGCATTTCGCGGAGCTCTTCGAGCACCAGAGTCTCGACGCCTGGGTCTACGACTCGAAGGACGTCAGCAGGATCCGCAGCTTCAACCGGGACAGCGACCTCAAGGTGCTGATCATGACCCTGGCGTCCTTCAACAAGGCCGGGAACGTCCTCTTCAAGGATCTCGAAGGACTCGGCCAGGGCATCGGTCTGCTCGCGGACACGCGGCCGATCGTCATCCTGGACGAGCCACAGAAGATGGAGAGCCGCAAGAGCCGGGAAGCGCTGCGCCAGCTCCGTCCGCTCTTCACCCTTCGCTACTCGGCCACTCACAAGGACCGCCACCACCAGCTCTACACGCTGGATCCCGTGCGGGCATACGACCTGGGTCTGGTCAAGCAGATCGTGGTCCGGTCCGTCCTCCAGGAGCACGACCCCAACCAGGCCGGGATACTGCTGTGCGCCGTCGACGCGGAGCGGGGCGGGGTGAGTGCCACGGTCGAGATCGACGTCCGGGCGGGAGATGGGGTGGTGCGGAAGACCGTGCGGCTGGACCGGGCCGGCCAGGATCTCCAGGAACTCTCGGGCGGCCTGGAACGGTACGGCTCCTGGGTGGTGGAGGACATCCGTGCCGACTCCGGGGAGGTGGTCTTCGCCAACGACAGGATCCTCCGCGTCGGCGAACGGATCGGGATCGACCGGGATGCGCTCATGAAAGCCCAGCTCAGAGCCACCGTGGAGAGCCATCTGCAGCATGAGGTGCTGCTGCGCCGGAAGTTCCCGGAGCCGGGCCGCCGGGTCAAGGTCCTCTCCGTGGTGTTCATCGACCGGGTCGCGAACTACACCGGCACCGGCGAGCAGGAACCGAAGATCCGGCGCTGGTTCGAAGAGGCGTACCGCGAGCTCTCCATCCAGCCGCGGTTCGCCGAGCTGGGCCTGCCCGAGGTGGACGCGGTCCACACCGGGTACTTCGCCGCCGACCGTGCCGGGAGGCCCCGGGACACCTCGGGGACCACCGCGGATGACCGGGCGGCGTACGACGAGATCATGCGGGACAAGACGAAGCTCCTGGAGCACGGCAACCCGCGGCGGTTCATCTTCAGCCACTCGGCATTGCGGGAGGGCTGGGACAACCCCAATGTCTTCCAGATCTGCACGCTCAACGAATCGGTCTCTCCGGACCGGAAGCGGCAGGAGATCGGACGCGGCCTCCGCCTCCCGGTGCACGAGAACGGCGACCGCTGCTTCGACCCCGCGGCCAATCGGCTCACGGTCATCGCCAATGAGCACTACGACGACTTCGCCCGCGCCCTGCAGGCGGAGATCGAGGAGGAGACCGGCGTGAGGTTCGACGGCGGCCGCATCCGCGACCAGCGGACCCTGCTGCGCGTCGAGGCGCCGGAGCTCGCCGCGCTCGCGGATGACCCCGCCTTCCGCGCATTGTGGCGGAGCATCAACCCGCGGACCCGGTACGAGGTGAGCCTGGACGCCGGAGCGCTCCGGGCCGACGTCGTCGACCGGCTGCGGCGGGAGCCACCCGTGCAGGCGCCGCGCCTCGTGGTCGGTGACGCGGTGCTCGCCCTGCGCCGTGGGGAGGCCGCGATGGCGGGCGGGGTGGACGCCCGGATGGTTCACGGCTTCCAGGACGCCGGAGCGGTGGATGCGACGCCGAGGATCCCGGACGTCCTGGGGCATCTGCAACGCGAGACCGGCCTCACCCGGGCCACGCTGGCGGGCATCGTCCGGACGTCGGGGCGGACGGAGGAGCTGACGGTCAACCCGCAGGCGGTCCTGGATCTGCTGGTGCGGGTCATCAACGAGTCCCGTCGGGCTCTCATGGTCGAGGGCATCAAGTACCACCGGGTCGAGGACCCGGAGAACGCCGAATGGCCGCTCGAGATTCTCCGTGACCTGGACGGCGAGGTCGACGCGCGGCACCTGGTGGACGTGGACGGGTCGATCGTGAGCCATGTCCGGGTGGATTCCGCGGTGGAGCGGGACTTCGCCCGCGGACTGGACGACCGCTTCGCCGATGGTGATGCGGACGGGGACGTCAAGCTGTTCCTCAAACTCCCGTCGCGGTTCCGGATCCCGACGCCGATGGGCGGGTACAACCCCGACTGGGCTGTTCTGAAGATGGAGCTCAGGGACGGGCGGATGCGGGACGTCACCGTGGTGGCCGAGACCAAATCCACCCACCGTCAGGACGCTTTCCGTCCCGAAGAGCAGCGGAAGATGGCCTGCGGGCGGGCGCACTTCGCGGCCCTCGGGGTGCGGTACCAGGCGCCGGTGGTCGACGCCTCGGAGATCTGAGAGGGGGGAGCGGTGGATCCGTTCAGGAGTGTTCCGTCCGGCAGTGCGAGCTGGCCCGGGCTGCCGGCCGGGGACCGGGCCGGTGGTGGAGGTTCGCCGTGGCCGCCGCCCGTCCCGGAACAGCCGGACGCGGGAATCCCGGCCCTGCTCTGGCCGTTGCGCTGACGCCGCGGCAGGTCTTGGAAGGCAGCTCGTGACAGGCAGCGGCGGCGTTCGACGGCGGCGGGCGCGCCGGCGTCGCGGGTCATCCTGGTCACGGGGAGACAACACCCGTGACGGCGCCCGCGCCGGGGCTTAAGCTGATCGCATGAGCACCTTCGCCGTCACCCGCAGCGCCTTCATCCAGGCCGCACCCCAGGACGTCTTCGCCCACGTCAACAACTTCCACCTCTGGGGTGCCTGGTCGCCCTGGGAGCGCCTGGACCCGGCGATGACCAAGAATTACAGCGGCCCGGAGTCCGGCCGCGGAGCGTCCTACTCCTGGGAGGGGAAGAAGGCCGGATCGGGCGCCATGCTGATCGAGGCCGTGACCGAACCGACCGCCAGCACCGACGGCTCCGGTTCCATCGACATCCGCCTCAACTTCCTCAAGCCCTTCAAGAACGAGAACCACACGCTGTTCACGTTCGTCCCGGAGGGCGACGGCACCAAGGTCACCTGGACGATGAGCGGCGAGAACAAGACCCTGTTCTCCAAGATCTTCGCGAAGCTGTTCAACATGGACAAGATGGTGGGCAAGGACTTCGAATCCGGCCTCGCGAGCCTCAACGAGGTCGTGACCAGCTCCTAGACGGTTCCTCCCCGCGCGAGAGAACAGGTGGCGCCCCTACCCAGGCCGGGTAGGGGCACCACCTGTTCTCTCGCGGAGGGGTGAGCCAGGGTCAGGCGCCGGCGCCGCCCTGCCACAGTGCGGTGAAGGGGGCCCCGGAGGTTACGCGGTTCGCGATGCCACGCGTCACGAACGCCTTGGCGGTGCGCGCGGCCTCCAGCGGGGTGGCGCCCTTGGCCAGCTCGGCCGTCACGGCGGCGGCCAGCGAGCAGCCCGCGCCGGAGACGGCGACCTCGCCCACCTTGGGCTCGGACAGGATCTCCAGGGTCTCGCCGTCGTAGAAGACGTCGACGGCGGCGTCACCGGCCAGGCGCACGCCGCCCTTGGCCAGCACGGCCGCGCCGCTGAGGGCGTGGATCTTCTTCGCGGCCTCCACGAGGTCATCGACGGTGGAGATGGTCATGCCGGAGAGCGATTCGGACTCGAAGTGGTTCGGGGTGACGAATGTGGCCAGGGGCAGGATCTGGGCCTTGAGGGCCTGGTCGGTGTCCAGGGCGTGGCCCGGCTCCTGACCCTTACAGATCAGCACGGGGTCCAGCACGATGTTCCGGAATCCGCCGCCCTGGAGCGCCGTCTCGACCGTGGAGATCGTGGCGGGGCTGCCCAGCATGCCGATCTTGACGGTGTCCAGCACGCTCCCGGCGCCCGACTCCGGACCGTAGGCCGCCGTCGTCGCCTCGAGCTGGTCGGCGATGACCTGCTGGTCCACCGGCACGAAGCGGTGGTTCCAGTTGTCCTTCGGGTCGAAGGAGACGATGCAGGTCAGGTTCACGATGCCGAAGACGCCAAGTTCCTGGAAGGTCTTCAGATCGGCCTGGGCGCCCGCGCCGCCGGTCGCCTCGGAACCGGCGATGGTCAGCGCGATGGCGGGGGATTCGGAATGCAGTTCGGTGGACGTCATGGCACCATCCTCCCACTGCGCGCGGCCCCTGCGCGTTGTGCGGGTGGACAGCGGACGACGACGGCGGTGGGGCAGGCGCGCAGTCCCCGACTACTGCGTGCGGCCGATATTGGAGGTGGTGGACTTCACGCTGTCGCCCTCGTTCGCGAGGAAACGCTGCGTTGACGAGAGGTTTTTGTAGTCGTTCAGTCCTCCCGAGCTTTCGTGCTCACCGACCGAATCCGCGTAACCCGTGTGGCTGTGGTTGGCGCCGAGGTTTCCGAACAGGATCTTGGCGTTGTCGTAGGCGCTGTGGGCCAGATAGGGCTGCTGCAGCGCTGGGGGAAGCAGGACGGTTTTGGCTGAGGGCAACTCCGCGTCCTTGCCGTCAGGGCTGGGCAGGGTCACCACGTGGGCGCCGTTGGCGCTCGATCCCGGCAGGGGAACGCCTCCGGGTGCCAGCTTCGCATTCCCCAGGTCCGTCCGTGGCACCGCGTCCCCGCTGCCCTGGATGGCCAGGGTGTCGATGCTGTTTGGAACCCTGATGGTGTCAACAGGTGAGCCGTAGGTGATCACATTGGTCACGTTGTATTTGTCGGTGAAGTCGCGGTCCGAGGCGAGATTCGCGGCAATGATGCCACCCTGGGAATGGCCGACGAGGAGGACGGGAGCGTCCTGGGGCACGCCTGCCTTCTCCAGTGCGAGTTCGACGGACCCGCCTGCAGTCGACTCGCCATTGGCGATCGAGGTGAGATTGCCCGTCACGTCGTTGGCCGTCGAGCCGGAGAGGGGGTTCCAGGGCTGGGTCCCGGGAATGCTGACGATGTAGGCCGGCCCCTTGCCGTCATGCTTGTCGACCTCTGTGATGCGCACCGCTCCGTCGGGCGTGCCTTCCTTGCCCTTGTCGTCGTAGGCGGCATCGACCCCACGGAGGATGTTGGACAGATCCGTGGGGACCGGGGTGGGCCAGTGGTCCTTCTTGGGCTGGAGCTCCTCCTTCGACGTGGAATCGGTGGTGCTGAGGCCATGTGGGCCGCTTGCGGCCGGATGGCCGTCGTCGAGGATGTGTGGATGATTCACTCCACCGCTCACCAGGACGCTTCCGAGGTTGAGGGTGGAGCCTGCGAGCTTTGCGGTCGCGGCGACGACCCGCGAAATCGATGGTGGTTCGCCGTTCAGCAGGGGATCCAACTGGCTCGCTTTGGCGAGGTTGATGGCATCCGTCGAGAAGTCTCCGAGGGCGTCCGGGATGTTGTTGAGAGGGGAGTGCGCATCGTGGCGGGCGAAATCCCAGGCGTCCCCCACCCGATCCCGGGTGCCGTCTGCGATGTCCTCGGCTTTGTCCTTGGCGCCGTCGAGCAGCCCGCCAGCTTTGTCCTTGGCGCCATGGAGCAGTCCGCCCACGATCCCGCGACTGGATTTCGCCTCGGAGTCACGGGGCTCGGCTGACGCCAGGAGGCGGCCGTACCACTGCCAGGGGCTCTCGCCGGGCAGCGGGCCGTTGGCGGTGCCGGTCAGAGTGCTGGCTGCCCGCTGTTCCTCCACATTTCGCTGCAGGACCTGGGACGCGGCGAGCAGGGCCCGCGACGTGTTCATGAGCACTTGGCGGTGTCCGGTCCATTCACTCTTGAAACGCAGGCCGTCGGGACCGTTCCACGGGCTGGAGGAGATGAGAGGGGTCAGTTCCCGACCCAGATACTCCAGTTTCACAGCCGCGGCCTGAAATCCGCGACTCAGGATTCTTCCTTGTTCAAGGTCCATGCCGAACATGCCCATCACGCCACCCCCCTTGCGTTGTGGGAGGCGGCGTCCACGGCCTGGTACGCGCCGAGCAGATCCCAGACGAACTGCCGTGCGACGGCCCCTGGGGGATGCCGGACCAGGACCGCAGTGGGAGGTTCCCCGCTTTCACCTCGGTGGAGCCGGGCCTCTTCCAGGTGCTCATTGAGAAGCCAGAGATGAAGGGTCTGATAGCCGGGAGCTGTCACCGAGAACTGGACCGTCGCCCGTGCCGTCTCTTCCAGTGCCTTCAGCTCGTCATCGCTGACAATCCGGCGCACCGTTTCCCGGGCGCCCTCAGCATCCGTGGAGGTCAGCTCGGGAAACGCTGGAAGGGTCTGGGCGGCCACTTCCCAAGCGTCCGAGCCTTCGAAGAGATTCACCACCACCGGGACCTGATGACCGGTGGACGGTGCGTCGCTCGGGAGAATGGGGTGCGATGTGTCGACGGAGAGTCCCAGTCCGTCAAACAGTGCCACCTCGCAGCTGGTCCGGATCCCTTCTCCTGTGCTGATGAGCTCCGCCTTGATCGGCGCGTTCCCGGCGGAACGGATGGCGCCGGCCCAGTCAGGATGAAGCCGGCCGTCGGGCGTCAGCAGGCCTGCGGCGAGCAACTCGGCGTCGTATCCGGTGTGGGGATTGTGCGGCGGCACTTCCGGGCTGTCCCCTGGGGGGAGGGAGAAAGAACGGCGTACCGCCACGCTCCAGGCCGGGGCGCTCAAGGTCAGCGTGCGTGCTGCTCGTGTGGTCATCGTGCCTCCACGGTGTGGGACGCCGGATCGGCGCTGGATTCAAGGAAAACGTATCGTCGCCTCGGTGCTTTGACCATGGGGAGAACTCTCCACGGGGATCCAGCGGGATTCGTTGGGGATAATGAGAGAAGGCGTCCCACCGGAGTGGGCGCCGATAGTGCTAATACAGCGGGGCCGGTCGGTCCTGGCGAACCACTAGGAATGAGACCTCCATGAGCGCGAATGTGCAGGCCGCTGCGCCCGCAAACAAAGCCACCTATGCCTCGATCGGCAGCCCGTTCTTCGGGATCCTGCTCGCGATCATGGCGGTGATCGTCATCCTGTCCAACATCGGCGCCTCCAAGGGCGTGGTGATCGGGCCGATCGTGACAGACGGCGGCTTCTTCCTCTTCCCGCTCGCGTATGTCCTGGGTGATGTGATCTCCGAGGTGTACGGCTTCAAGGTGGCACGGAAGGCGATCATCACCACGTTCGCGATATCCGTGTTCGCGTCACTGTCCTACTGGGTGATCATTGCGCTGCCCGGCTTCGATGACGACTACGGCCGTGCCAAACAGGCCGCCCTGGAGGGTGCCCTGGGCCCGGTCCCGCAGATCGTCCTGGCCTCGCTCCTGGCATTCCTGGCCGGGCAGACCATCAACTCGTGGATTCTGGTGAAGATGAAGGCCCGCACGGGGGAGAAGACCCTGTGGGCGCGCCTCATGGGATCGTCCGGTGTCGGTGAGTTCGTGGACACGCTGATCTTCTGCTCCATCGCGGCGCCCGTGATCGGCATCGCCGACGCCCCGACGTTCATCAACTACGTCCTGGTCGGCTTCCTCTACAAGACCCTGGTCGAGTACGCCCTGGTGCCCGTCACCGCTCTGGTGATCCGCGCGATCAAGCGCCGCGAACCGAGCTACGGGGCCTGAGGCGGGGGCGGGACGCGTCGGCGGGCCTCCCCCGGGAGGGCTGCTGTCCCGGTGAAAGACAGGAGGCATCCTCCGAGGCTCCCGAACGGCAGCCGACACGGCGGAGGGAGATCTGCTGACGGAGCGGATGCCCGCTTCAGTTGATTCTCATGATGGGTGCAGCGCGGCAACGCCCTGTCCATGACCGGCCTGCGTAAGGAAGTCCTCCGACATCGGGGACTCACCGTCCCACACGGTGGGGAGCGAGAACTGCCCCACGCCACCATGAATGGGCCGAGGAAGATGGCGCGCGTGCGGGACCTCTAACGTTCCGTCAGCGGGTCGATCGCACTGAGGACGCTGCGGAGGTGCTCCTGCATCGCGTTTCGGGCAGCAGCAGGATCTCGTGACTGGATGGCCGCGAAGATCACTCTGTGAGCTGAAACTGACTGCCTGATTCTTTCAGCAGTCTGAAATGCCGCCTGTCGTGTGGGGACCATCCATTCGTGGGTGTCCTGGACTAACCGCACGAGCAGTGGGTTGTGAGTGACCTGGGCGATCGCAGAGTGGAACTCGACGTCGCACTGCTTCAGAATCAACGACGACGGCGCCGGCTTCAGCAACTCTTGTTCTGCCGCGAACAAGGGTTGTTCCAGCAAGGCGAGCTCTCTGTGCGCGTGGCGAACCGCGGCACGTTCGGAGATCGGAGGCTCGATGACGCTGCGGAGGTCCATCACCTCTCGAATAGACCGTTGCTTCTGTGTCAGGTTCCCGAAAATGCTGCCTTCAAGCGTGCGCTCTTCCGCTGAATTGACGACCCACCCGGACCGCGGACGGCTGGAAAGGTACCCCCGCATTTCAAGGTCTTGAAGCGCCTGTCTCACCGAGATTCTGGACGCGCCCAGCAACTCTGTCAGATGGCGTTCGCTCGGAAGTTTCGAACCCGCGCTGATTCGGCCCCCTTCGATGAGGCGGGCCAAGCGTTCGCTCAGTCGTTCGGGCACCGTGGCGCCCACGGTTTCAAACTCATCCCATACACTCACTGCAACCCCTTCGTTGGTCCTACCAAAATACCAGTTTGAGGCAAAAAACCGGTTAAGAGCGCCAGCACGGGGAGGTGAAGATTGACAGAACTGGTCCTACCAGAAACGCTGGAGCTGTGTTGAAGGTCACATTGCCGTTCAGCACCATCTCGAAAGGCTTACGCGCATGTCAACCAAGGATCTTCCGCTGCGGGCGCCGGGCCGCGGAAACAGTGACGTTTCCGCCTCGCGCTCAGCGTTGTTCTCTCAGCCCAAGGGTCTACTCACACTCTCGGGCACGGAGTTGTGGGAGCGATTCAGCTTCTATGGGCTTCAGGTCATCCTCGCCTATTACCTCTACTATTCCGTGGCTGACGGTGGGCTTGGGTTTGACACCCCGGTGGCCTTAGGGCTCGCTGGGGCATACGGGGGGTTCGTCTACATCTCTCAGATGCTCGGCGGCTGGCTTGCTGACCGCGTCATCTCCCCTCGGACGCTGGTCCTGTACGGCGGAATACTGATCATGGTGGGCCATATCAGTTTGGCGATCGTGCCCGGCGTCCTGGGCTTGGTCATCGGTCTGGGCTGTATTGTCCTCGGGACGGGCGGGTTGAAGGTGAACACCACGTCGATGGTGGGCGGACTTTACTCAAAAGCGGATGCGCGTCGCGATGTGGGCTACTCGATCTACTACACGGGTATCTCTCTCGGCGCCTTTCTCGGACCGCTCATAACGGGATACCTCCAGCCCTCGTTTGGATTCCATGTTGCTTTTTCGGCCGCAGCGGTGGGAATGGGACTGGGCCTGGCGATGTACGTCATCGGCATGAAGCGACTTCCCGAGTCAACTCGGATCGTGGCCAACCCGCTGTCCTCTGGCGGGAACATGCGAGCGTCGGCATTCGCGGTCGCCGCCGTCGCTCTTGTCACCGTGGGGATATCTGCGGGGTTCATCACCTTCGACAACATCGATACCGTCGTCACAGTCATCGTGGTTGTTGCTGCATTGGGCTACTTCGCTGTGCTTTTGAGCGTCTCGAAAAGTCGGTTCCGTGGAACGAGGGATGGTTCGCACCTATATTCCTGTCTTTCTTTCCAGCCTGCTCTTTTGGACCCTTTTGTTCCAGTTGTTCACCACTCTTGCCCTGTACATGGACACCCGGGTGGATCTGAGTATTGGCGATGTCACGCTTCCACCGGCCCTCATCATCACGCTCGAAGGTCTCTTTGCCACGCTCATCGCTCCGGTATTCGCCGGAATCTGGGCGCGAATGGGGGTCCGCCAGCCGGAGGGAGGGAAGAAGATCCTGGCCGGGATCGCGTGCATGTCCCTCTCGTTGGTGCTGTTCAGCTTCATGGCCGGCTCAACGGGGCCGACGAACAATGTGCTGGTGGTTCTTTTCGCCATGGTGATGTTCGCGATTGCTGAAATCGTGGTAGTGCCGACAGCCCTGTCATTGACTGCACGCCTGGCCCCTTCAGCCGCTTCGTCGCAGATGACCTCTTTGTATTTCTTGACGATGGCTGGGGGATCCACATTGTCGGGATTCATCGCCCAAACCTACTCGCCGAGCAACGAGATGCCGTTCTTCCTGACCGTCGGCATGGGCTCTTTCGCAGCCGCCGTCGTACTGTACCTCTTCTACCGGGCCATGAACCGCAAGACGATTGCGCGAGAAGCCGGCTGAATCTAACCCATTCTTTCAACGCAAACCCAACTTTGGAGCCTTTAATGAATAGCGTCTTGTCAAGTCCCGGCCGTGTTGCAATCGCGGCCCCCCACACCGCAGCCGTCGACGCGGCGCGGGAAGTTGTCGCTGCCGGTGGAAACGCGATCGACGCAGCCGTAGCCGCAGCTGCAGTGCTGACGGTTGTCTACCCCCATATGTGCAGCGTCGGTGGAGACGTGATCGCGCTCGTCAGGAAGCCTGACGGCCAGCAAGTATGTGTCAATGCGTCAGGAGCCTACGGGTCTTCTCCTCTCGCAACGTCCGCGTTGGCAGATCTGAATGGAAAGATGCCGATCCTCGGTCCTCTCACGGTCTCAGTGCCGGGCGCGGTTTCCGGGTGGGCTTCTCTGTTGGAGCTGGGCGGGTCCCTCACCGTCGCGCAGGTCCTCGCCCCAGCCATCCGTTTGGCTCAGGAAGGAATGGTTGTCAGCCCCGGCCTTGCCGAGGCTATCGAATTCGATAAGGCCACGTTGGCGCAGGACGCTGGAATGCGTGCGATGTTCTTCGTGAACGGAGAACCGTTGATGGCAGGCGACGTCGTGGTTCAGGAGGCGCTGGCCCGCACGCTGCATCAGCTTGCAACCGAAGGGCTCGATTCCATGTATCGAGGCAACCTTGCTGCCCGCCTTTCCTCCGCTCTCGAGGCTGTGGGTGTCCCCGTGACACAAGAGGACCTCGCTCGGCACCAGCCCAGTATCGAATCGGCCCTGACGCGGTGCTATGGGCCTATCACGGTGTCGACTGCCGCTCCGAACTCGCAGGGATTCACCATGCTCCGAAGCCTAGGAGCGGCGTTCGCCGCAGGAGGCAGTCCCACAACCATTGACCGAGGAATCTTGGCCGAACTCTTCTACAGCGGCGACACCATCCGAGACAGCCGCCTGGCTGACCCCCGATTCGCCCCCGTCGATGTTGACGCTGAGCTTTCCGATGCAGCATTGGAACAAGCCCTCGATGCCGCCAAGAAAAGTTTGCAGGGCCACGGTAGGCCAGAATCCGCATTTACACCCCGCCCGGGCGGAGACACAATCGGTGTGGCCGCCGTTTCAGCGGACGGAACAGCGATTTCCCTCATCCAATCCGTCTTCCACTCTTTCGGATCACAGATTCTCGAACCGGAAACAGGGTTGGTGCTTCATAATCGCGCAGCCTTCTTCAGCTTGGACCCGAAGTCCCCGAATCGGCTGCAGCCCGGCAAACGGCCCGCACATACGCTGGTGCCTGTCATCGTTGAACACGAAAATGGAACGGTGTCGGCACATGGCACGATGGGCGGGAAAGCTCAGTCGCAGATCCACACCCAACTCATCCTTCGCTACCTTGACGGGCTCAACGCCCAACAGGTTGTCACAGCCCCACGGTTCATCGTCGGCGGGCTGGAAGCCGGAACCAGCAATGACCGGATCATGGTCGAATCCTCGATGGATGCGACGACGACGGCCCAGCTGCGTAAAACGACCATGCATCTCACCGAGGGCAAAAACCTCGACAGCGACGCAGGCCACTCGATGGTGGCAAGACTCAATGCCGACGGGTCGCTGGATGCTGGAGCAGACCCCCGGAGCGATGGAGCTTCGTGGACAGGAGAAAAGTGAGGCGCGGAGCGACCCAAATCGTAGGTCGGCACCTATGAATCACGAAGCGAATGAACGGCTGCGGCTCTGGATGATGATGGCCCTGACCTTCGTCACGGGGGCCCTAGACGCTGTCGGGTACCTGGGGATGGATCGAATTTTCACTGGAAACATGACAGGCAATATCGTCATTCTAGGTATGGCCTCGGTGGGTGGGCATGGCCTGCCCACCGTCGGACCAGCGTCGGCCTTGGCTGCGTTCATGGCTGGAGCGGCGATCTCGGGAGCTGTGCTCCGGCGCAGCTCAAAGGCTTGGAACGTCCAGGTGAGCATCCTATTGGCCATCGGCACCGTCATCTTGATTGCATGCGCGGTCGTGCTCCTCACTAGTGGCGCGCACCCGGAATGGCTCAGGGTCACGATAGCCTCAGCCATCGCCCTTCAGATGGGCTCCCAGGCATTGATCGCCCGATTCCTTGCGGTGAAGGACATGACGACAGTCGTCGTCACTTCGACACTCACGTCACTTGCGGGGGAATCGTTGTTCGGACCGGGAAACCGGCTCATGAATCGGAGATTCTGGGCGATCGCCATGCTCTTTGCGGGGGCAGTTTCGGGGGCTGCGCTGATGCGTATCAATCTAAGTGTTCCAGTCTTCGTCGCTGCAGCGGTGACGGGAATCGTGCTGGTCCTCGGGATCTTCACATGGAATCCGTCACCACGGGGGCGAGCGGATCAAACCGTTGGCGGTCGAGCGGTCCGTTCCACGTCCTGGAAGCATGAAGACCGCGCTACGAACTTGACCCGAACGCCTCATGCTCGCGCTGAGAATGAGTAAGAGATTCGATTCATGCCGTCCGAACAGGGTGATGCCGCGGCGCTCGACGTCGGAAATCGGCGACAGGGTCGGTGGCCCACTGCGTAAAGAAGGCGGACGGATGGCCGGTGAGGCGTTCCAAGTGATTGGTTACGCGAATCTGGACACCTTATCGCCTCTGCACGCCGCGGCATCCAGCCGCGCGTAGTGGACCCGGGGCGTCGCTGCGCAGCACGATGGGGTCTAGACCGGAGCGATGGTGACGAAGAAGTCGACAGCGCAGGCGGTCGTGAAAGGGACCCGGACGGCGCCACCTGCGTTCACGGCCGGGGCCGTCCCTCCGGCGGGCTTAGGGCTGTGGGACGAGCCAGAATCGGTCGCTTCTGAAACATGCACAGAGGGGGATGGGCGACGGGGCTAGGGGCAGGTGGGGCAGTTCAGTAAGGGTTTGAGGGCTGCGGTTCCCTCTGCGGTGAGGCGAACAGCCCGCGAACTTCCGTGCTGCGTGAGCCATTGTCGGCGGACGAAAGTGGCCAGCAGTGCCTCCGCGGCAGTGCCTGCGAGGTGGTCCCGTCGTTCGGTCCAGTCCAGACAGGGACGGGTGAACGCACGCGAGGACGTCCTTGGAAGTTCCACTTCGAGTGTCTCGAACCAGGCATGACCTGCCGCGGTCAGGGCCCACGTGGGGTGCAGATAGCCGAGACGGTGCATTCCATCGGTCAGGGCCACGCCCAGTCGTCCCGCCAAGTGGCGGTAACAAGTACGCGCCTCACGCAGGGCGTTGTCCGCCCGCTGCGACCGAAGCGTCGCGGCAGCCGGTTCTGACTTCTGGGAGAAGGCCGCGAGCGACTCCACGAGATCCGCCACGGCGGGGCTCGCAAGGCGCACATACCGGTGCCGGCCCTGCCGGACCTCGGTGAGCATCCCGGCGTCGACCAGGCGGTGGAGCTGTTCAGTGGCTGTGGGGCGGGCGATCGTGAGGGCGCCCGCGAGTTCCGTGGGCGTCCACGCCCGGCCATCCAGCAGGCTCATCATGATCGACGCCCGTGTTTCATTCGCCAGGAGCGCCGCGGTTCCCGCAAGGCCCGGCCTGCTGACGCTGTTCATGACACCGAGTGTAGGCCGACCACGATTCGGACCGCCCCGAAGTGTTCCGGCTCCAGACTTCAGACCATGGATTCCTCAGTCGTGATATCGCCGTCAGTGCACTACTTCGGAACGCCGGTGATGCTCTTGAGCACTCTGATGCCCGACGGACGGACGACGAACATCACGCCGATCTCGTCAGGGTGGGCCCTGGGCTCCACGTACGTTCTCGGCCTGGGCCGCGGCGGGCAGGCGCTGCGCAATCTGGAAGAGCGCCCTGAGCTGGTGATCAACCTGCCTTCACACGATGCGGTCGCCGCCATTGAACGCATCGCCCCGACCACCGGATCCGCCGTCGTGCCTGAGGCCAAACGTGCTGCATACCGCCACGAGCCTGACAAATGGGGGCTCGGCGGCTTCGATCCCCTGCCGAGTGAGTGCGTGACACCTGCCCGCATCGCTCAATGTCCGGTGCAGATCGAGGCGAGAGTCATCCGCACGACACCGCTCGACGACACCGAGGACGCCGTGGTGGTCCACACTCGGATTCTGAGAACCCACGCCCACGAGCCGATCGTCATCCCGGGCACGTCCCATATCGACGTCGAGCGATGGACTCCGCTGTACTACACCTTCCGGCACTATTTCGCTCAAGGCGCCACCGTCGGCGCCAACTTCAGAGCTGAAGCCTGAACCGAACTGCCAGCGGCGGGCGGCCGAACTTTACTGGCGAGTGGGGTGCTGAAGGCCTGGCAAGGGTGGGGGAACATCCCTTAGTCTCCAAGGCCCGCTTGCATGAGGCCGGCACCGCCTGCCCAGATCAGGATGGAGAGGAAGGCCCCTGCAAGGGTGACCCACCAAGCGCTTTGACGACGGACGAGTCGGATGATGGTCCAGATGACCGCTCCAACAAAGACGCCGGGCGGTAAAGCGAGGGCTATCAACCATCCGGCCGACATCAGGCCTGTATTGCATCGGTCCGCGTAGCAGCCGTCAGACAACATCGAGAGGAAAAGAGTCAGGAATCCGAGGTATGCGAATCCGACGACGCCGATGATGATCAACATGATTGAGACGATCAGGTCTGCGATCTGGGCACCTGACCTGGTCGGCTGGGGAGCGCCCGGCCACGACCCTGCCCCCGAGGGGCCGGAGAATTCCGGTGGTGGCTGTACCGTCATGGCGAAAGTATTGCACAGCACAACCCGCCCGTCAGGGAATGTGCCGGCGTAATCCGGCTGCGGCAAATGGTCGTCATCCACATTGCTGGCCGGGGTTTCCTGACGGGTTGTCGGACGCTCTTGTCCACGAAAGCGTGGAGGAGCCGGTGGAGTTGTTTTTGCTTCGTATTAGCCATCGCCTTCTGATCCCAAGAGGACTGATGTGCCGGTGCAAGTGGGCGAACAGTAACGAAGAGTTTCAACCGGGTTCCGTTCCGGCGGATCGAGCGCTGGGGGAAAGGCGACGGGAATGGGGGATGAGTCAGGGATCGGGTGCCTCGGAGAACTGAAGTGCGTTGTAGGCCGTTTCCAGTTGGGCTATGAAGGATCCGGTCGTGTGCACAAAGTCCAGGAGTGTCTCCGCTTCAGGCGAACCACTGAAGATCGCCTTTTCTGCCGTTGTGACATCGGTGACGAGGTGAAACAAGAGGTCCCCGATGTCATCTCGGATCCGCATCCATTCCTGCCAGGGGTGGTCCACGTGCGGCTCCTTTCGGTCAGCGTGGGACGCCGGAGTTGTTCTGCGAACCCGACCAGCGCCGGCGAGGACGCAAAATCGGTGCCACCATCAACGTTCGGACGAGCCTTGTTGCGGAGTTGGCCGGCATGCGACGTCGAGGTCTGGCTCCTCGTCCCCCCATGCACACGAGGAGCCAGCACTCGATGGAGAGGCCCATCATCAGCTCGTTGTCTGTACCCAACTGCTGGTGATGGTCGAGCTTGTCGAGATGTGGGACTGCTCTCATATGACGCTGATGCTCTACCCCGCGACCAGCATATCTAACAATTGTTAGATAGTTGACGGTTGATGTCACTGTTTACAGAACGGCAACACCTCGTTCTCTGTGGGGGTCATCTACGCAGAGCTCCCAGGATCCTCGTGGGCGAGGGCGTTAGCATGGCGGAAAGTAGGCCGCGCTGCCGAATCCGAGGTGAGCGCTTGCTGGGGCGGTGGTTCATCGACGATGTTTCAAGGGGAAGTGATATTTTGGCGCGTAGGTTGACCCCGAAGGCCCGTCGCGCGGAGATTGTGGAGATCGCGAGCTCTGCCATCATGACCGAGGGATTCAGTTCCTTGTCGTTGAGGGAGATAGCGCGGCGTTGCAGGATGTCCACGCCAGGGCTCATGCACTACTTCCCTGACATGGTGTCTCTTCTCGGCGCGGTGCTTGAGTACCGAGCTGAAGTCGAGATAGCGACTGAGTATGCGCAAATTGAGGGCATTACGCTCATCGAGCTGCTGGAGAAGGCTCGGAGTTATCGCAACTCGTTGCCGGCGGAAACCAGGCAATTCGATGTTCTAGAAACCGAGGCCCTGAATCCCTTGCATCCAGCACATCAGTATTTCAACGAGCGAAACCAGCGCATGCTTGAGCGGATCCGACCCATTGTGGAGCGCGAGTACGCCAGTCCGGATGAGGTGATGACCCTACTTGGGCTGATCTTTGACGGGTTCCGTCTCAAATCCGTCCGGGAGGCTGGGAAGCACTGGACCGAAGACATCGAAGCGTGGAAGATCGCGTACAAGGCCCTCGATAGCTTTCCGCGCAAGCAGAGCTCGGAGTCTTAGGACTTTCGTGGGAGCGTGAACCGCGCAGAATAAGCGGGGGTCGCTATGGGGCGCGACGCCCGACCGTTGATGAGTTGGTTCCCACCGTTGATCGCGGGGGGCCGAGTTCGGATCGCTACTTCAGATTCGACGGCTGGATCCCTCACGAGGCTGACGATCGACTCGTACCACTGGAACACGCAGTAAGAACAGTAAGAGCCGAGGCGACCGAAAGCGCTCAGATCCTGATGGTCCAGCTCCTCTCCGCGTAGGAGCTTCCCAAGCGACGTGCCGGCCTCGGCAGCCTGCAACACTAGCTCGCGCACCGTCAGCAGTTCCTGAGTCTCCGCATACAGCCCCGGGATCTCCGGCGGTCGAGCCACGGCGTCGCCGTCGTACGCTGCATTCCCCGGATCCGCCGTATTCCCAGGCGTGATGCCTAGCGGCGCCCGCCGTCCCTCTTCCGGTCGCAGCTGTGACCAATATGACCAATACACCGTGACCCGGGCCACGCGGGGGTAGCGTGGCCCGCGGCTGTGGCGCACCGGCGCGTTGCGGCGGAAAGGTGCAACGGTATGTCAGGAACACGTCTTGCCCCACCGGCGAAGCAGCCCACGATGGGCCGCGCCGTCGCCAACATCCTCAAAGGATCGGCCGGCAACCTCATCGAGTGGTACGACCTCTACGTCTACGCCGCCTTCTCCTCCTATTTCGCGAGCTCCTTCTTCAACGGCAAGGACCCGGCGCAGGCCCAGATCGACGCGTACCTCACGTTCGCCCTGACCTTCCTGATGCGGCCCGTGGGCTCCTGGTTCTTCGGGCGCTTCGCGGACCGCCGGGGACGCCGTGCCGCACTGACCGTGTCCGTCAGCCTCATGGGCGTCGGCTCACTCCTGGTCGCCGTGCTGCCGACCGTCGCGCAGATCGGCGTCTGGGCGACCGTCCTCATGTACGCGTCGCGGCTGCTGCAGGGCTTCTCCGTGGGCGGGGAGTACGGCACGAGCGCCACCTACATGAGTGAAGCGGCGGTGAGCGGCAAGCGCGGCTTCTTCTCGAGCTTCCAGTACGTCACCCTGGTGGGCGGCCAGGTCCTGGCCCTCCTGACCCTCGTGATCCTCCAGCAGACGCTGGGCGAGCAGGCCATCCACGACTGGGGCTGGCGCATCCCGTTCGCCATCGGCGCGGTGGCATCCCTGCTGGTGCTGTGGCTCCGGCGGACCATGGACGAGACCATCTCCACCGAACAGCGCGAAGCGGTCCGCTCGGACGGCGCCCAGCCCGGCACCCTCAAGCTCCTCTTCACGAAGCACTGGAAGCAGTTCCTGGTGGTGGTGTTCTTCACCATGGGCGGCACGTGCGCGTTCTACCTCTACACCACGTACATCCTCAGCTACATGAACAACGTCTCCCACATCCCGAAGGCGCAGACGTCGGTCATCAACTTCTGGGCGCTGCTGCTGTTCATGCTCATTCAGCCGCTGTTCGGGATGCTCTCCGACCGGATCGGCCGCCGGACCCTGCTCATCGTCTTCGGCGTGCTGGGCACCGTGTTCACCTGGCCGATCATGTCGACCCTGGCCACCGTGCATGACCCCCTCCCGGCCTTCCTGCTCATGGTCGCCGCGCTGCTGATCGTGGTGAACTACACCTCGGTCAACGCGATCATGAAGGCCGAGCTGTTCCCGTCCTCGGTGCGCGCCCTCGGCGTGGGCCTGGGCTATGCGGTGGCGAACTCGCTCTTCGGCGGGACGACGCCGCTGATCGGCGAGTGGCTGTCCGCCCAGGGGCACAAGGAATGGCTCTTCACCTACGTGACCATCACGATCGCGCTCTCGCTCGTGGTGTACCTCTTCTTCCTGCCGAAGGACCGGCCGGAAGACCTCGACTGACGCTGCGATCCCCCCACGCGGCGTCTAGCGTACGACGGCGCGCGGCACCCGGCTGAGCGGACCACCCCCCACGGTCCAACGGCGGCCGGGCGGCCGCGCGCCGTCGTCGTCTCCGCGCGCTGTGGGGTGGGGGAGAGGGCGCCGTCAGGCCGAGTAGTACCGGCCCAGGGCCTCCGCCTTGAAGGCGGCGAAGTCGCCGGATTCCATGGCCAGGCGGGCGTCGTCCACGAGCTTCACCACGAAGCGCTCGTTGTGGATCGAGACGAGCGTGGCCGCCACCATCTCCTTGGCCTTGAAGAGGTGGTGGATGTAGGCGCGCGTGTAGTTGGCGCAGGCGTAGCAGTCGCAGCCGTCGTAGAGCGGGCCGAAGTCTGCCTTGTACTTGCGGCCGGACAGGTTGAACCGGCCGTCCGGCGTGTAGAACGCGGAGTTCCTCGCGACGCGCGTGGGGGAGACGCAGTCGAAGGTGTCCGCGCCGTTCTCGATGGCCGTGAAGATGTCATCCGGCTCGGAGATGCCGAGCAGGTGCCGTGGCTTGTCCTCCGGCAGTTCCTCGGCACACCAGCCGACGATCGTCCCGAGATTCTCCTTCTCGAGTGCTCCGCCGATCCCGAAACCGTCGAAGTTCATGGCGCCGAGGTCGCGGCAGGCCTTGCGGCGCAGATCCTCATAGTGGGCGCCCTGGATGACGCCGAACAGCGCCTGGTACGGCTTGCCGATCCGCTCCTCGGTGAGGCGGAAGTGCTCCGTCACGCAGCGTTCCGCCCAGCGGCGCGTGCGCTCGAGGGATTCCTCCTGGTAGGCGCGGGAGTTCTGGAGGGTGGTCAGCTCGTCGAAGGCGAACATGATGTCCGCGCCGATCTGATGCTGCACCTGCATCGAGATCTCCGGGGTGAAGCGGTGCTTGTCGCCGTTGAGGTGGCTCTTGAACCAGACGCCGTCCTCATCCACATGGGCCAGTCGCTCCTTGCCGGGGGCGACCGCGTCGTCCGGACCGGAGTTGTCCACGACGTCCATGTTGATGACCTTCTTGAACCCGGACCCCAGGCTCATGACCTGGAACCCGCCCGAGTCGGTGAACGTGGGTCCCTGCCAGTTCATGAACCGTCCGAGCCCGCCGGCGGCGTCCAGGATCTCCGGACCGGGCTGGAGGTACAGGTGGTACGCGTTGGACAGAAGTGCCTGTGCGCCGAGGTCCTTCATCGACTCGGGCAGCACCGCTTTCACCGTGGCCTTGGTGCCGACGGCGATGAATGCCGGGGTCTGGATCTCGCCGTGGGGCGTCCTGATGGTTCCTGTGCGGCCCTGTCTACCGGGTTCGGACTCCGCCAGGCGGGTCCCGACCGTGAAGCCGAACTCCTCCTGGCGGGCAGGCTCGCGCTCGGGGACGGCGGGATCGATCAGGGATTCAGCGGTGGAAGACACTCTGCCATTCTGCCAAAGGTTGCCTCCGCCAGGGTCCGGGAAAGGTTGGCCAGGGTTCGGCGGGGCATGAGCCGCGTCCCTCAGCCGCGGATGACGTCCAGTTCCAGCCGCACGCGGCGCTCCACCTCGTCCGGCGCGAGGGTCTGGGAGCCGCCGTGGGCCATGAGGTGCAGCAGGGATTCGAGCCGCAGGATACGCCATTCGCGCTCCGCCTCGTGATTCCCGCTGTCCATGGCGCGGAAGACCTCTTTGTCATACAGATTGGGTTCGTTGAGCCGTCGCTGGCGGATCTTCGCTTCGAGGCGGGAGCGGAACGGGTCCAGGCTCTGTCCTTCCGGGGCCTTGAGGAGGAGCCGGTAGCGCTCCGCACGGTCCCGGTCGCCGAGCTGATCGGCGATGTAACTGGACAGTGCGAGGCTCGCCTCGGTGTGAGTCCAGCGGGCGGGATTCCCATCGAAGTGCAGCACGTTCAGCAGATCCGCGACCGCGAGAGCCCCGTCGGCGTCCTGATGCTCCAGGAAGAGGTCCTGGGAGAAGGCGCGCAGATCGGCCAGGCAGCTGCCCGATTTCACGTTGATGCCCTTGGCCAGCCGTTCGGCCAGGTTCTGCAGCCCGGCACGACCGGGGTAATGCTCGGCGAGGTCCTGGATGAGCTGCTCCGGGGTGACCTCCGGCGCCGGGATCTTCTCCCGGGCCTCGCGGACCGCGGCGTCCTCCTCCGGCGCGGGGAGAGGCGCGGGCGGCGGTGGGACCACCAGGCCGGAGGCGGTCTCCGTGACTCCGGGGCCGGGTGCGACGGCGGCAACGACGGCGGAGCCCTCGCCCGGGGAGGCGTCGGCAGCGGCATCCTCCGCGCCGGCGACGGGAAGCGCAGCCCCGGCACCCGCCACCACGCGCACCGTGGCGGTGAGCGCCACGCGGAGGCTGGCGCCGTCGTCGAGCACGAGGCGGTTCAGGAGAGGGTGGCCCAGATCGTCATCCTCGGTGACCACGGCCTCCACCTGGGGGCTCAGCGTGCCATCGGGCAGCACCACGCGGACCCCTTTGGTGATCAGGCCGGCTGCGAGCTCGACGCGCAGCGCTTCGTGATGTTCCATCAGTGGGTTACCTCCCGGTGTCCGGTCCAGTTCGCCGCACAGTCTACAAACTGCGCCTGACAATTCGGCGGGAGGGAGGACACGCCGGAGCGCCGGACCGGCCGGAAAGCCGCCTAGAAGGCCGCGATCCCGGAGAACGCCAGGGCCTGGCGCACCAGCTGTCCGCGGCCGCCGTCGAACTCCTGCTGGACCGTGGGGCTCAGCACCTCATCCGGCGACATCCAGGTCAGTTCCAGGGCGTCCTGGCGGGGGCTGCACTCGCCGGTGACAGGCACCAGGTAAACGAGCGAGACGGCGTGCTGACGGTCGTCCGTGAAGCCGGTGTGGGACGGCGCCGGGAAGTACTCCGCCACGGTGAACGGCACCGGGCTCGGCGGGAGCTGCGGCAGCGCGAGGGCCCCCAGGTCCTTCTCGAGGTGGCGCAGCAGCGCGGCGCGGATGGTCTCGCGGTAGAGGACGCGCCCGGAGACCAGGGAACGCACCATGTTGCCCTCGGCGTCGCCCTGTAGAAGAGAACCGACCTCGATCACGAGTCCCAGCGGATCCAGCCGCACGGGAACCGCCTCCACGTAGACCATCGGAAGGCGGTTCCTGGCCTCGTAAAGGTCCTCATCGGACAGCCAGCCGGGGTAGGGGTCCGGGGTGCGTACGCTCATGAACCCATTATGACCGGCGGGCGGGCCTCAGCCCGCGAAGCCGGCGGCCCACTCGTTCACGCGCCGCTTGCTCTCCTCGGGGGAGAGGTCTTCGACGCGCGTCATCACGGCCCAGCGGACGCCGAACGGATCGAGGATGGACGCGTACCGGTCGCCCGAGACGAAGTTCGCGGGCGCTTCGCGGATCGTGGCCCCGGCGGCCTCGGCCTTCGCGGTGACGGCGTCCACATCGGGGACGTAGATCGCCAAGGACATGCTGATCCCGCCCGGCTGGGGCGCCACGAGGCCGTACTCGGGCAGAGGGTCGCCGATGGTGATGCTCCCGGAGGCGAACCGCAGCTCGGCCTCGCCGATCACGTCGCCCATGCGCGTGTCGGAGACGACGACGGCGCCGAACACGTCGCGGTAGAACTCCAGGGCCGCGGGGGCCGGGGAGACCACGACGTGCGGCGTGATGGAGGTGCGGCCGTGCGGAATGCCGTCGGTGGTGAACTCACCCGTGGCGGGTGCTGTGGGCTGATCCTGTGCTGGTGTTTCGCTCATGACACCACTCTGGCGCGGGGCGCGGGCTGTGTCTTGAAGAAATCGGCCAGGGGAGGGACTCGCCCGCGGAGGCCGGACGGAAACCGGGCCGGCCAGGGCGCCGGCCCCGCGGCTCAGCGGCCCTGCGCCACCTCGGCCAGGACCTTGATCATGGCTTGGAGATCCTCGGCGGACGGCCGGTCCTCGATCCCGGCGTGGCTGCTGTCCGAATGCAGGAAGAGTGCCGCGAACACCAGGGAGGTGGCGGCGCGGGCCCGCAGCGGGGTGGTCTTCTGCTCGGCCAGGGCGATGATCTCCGCCCGCAACCCGGACATCCAGTGGTGCACGGCGGCCATGAGCTCGGGTTCGTTGTCCACGAGCTTCTTCAAGCGCGGAACGCTGTCCGGGCCGCTCGAGAGGCTGCCGATGAGGTGGCAGAGGTCGTCGATGATCGGCCCCTCGCTGTCCAGGAACAGGTGTGCGCGGGCCTCGGAGAGGGGGTTGCTCGGCAGCCCCAGGGACGCGGCCGCCTTGGAGGGGAAGTAGTTGAAGAAGGTCCGTTCCGAGATCCCCGCCCGGGCGCAGATGTCCGCGATCGTCACTTGCGCCAGCCCCTCTTCGAGCACCAGCGCCCGCGCGGCATCATGGATCGCCTGCCGGGTCTGCTGCTTTTTGCGTTCCCGCAGGGAACCGTGGACTGCGTCTGTTGCGGACGTCATGGGGTTCATGGATGCTTCCTCTGGTCTGCCCGTGCTCCGGCCCCGGGAGGTCCCGGGGCCGGAACACGGTTCAGTCCTGGCGCCGCTCAGCTCTCGGCGAGCTGGGCGGCCGTGTTCTTATCGGCCTGTTCCTGCAGAGCCGAACGCTGGCGCAGCGGCGGCACCTTGAAGAACCAGCTGAGGATGAACGCCAGGAGGATCACTCCCAGGCCCACCCAGTAGATGCTGACCGCGGAGGTGTTGAACCCGGTCATGAACTGACGGGTCAGGCGCGGATCGGCACCCTTGAGGTACGAGGTGTCCGAGGTCGACGCGCTGCCGCCGTTCTCCGACTTCTGTTCCTTCAGCTTATCGATCATGGTCGGCGCCAGCTTGTCCACCACGGCCTGCCGCTGGCCGGCGTCGCTGAAGTCGATGGCGAGCTTGCCGTTCACGACGGCGGCGTTCGCCTGGCGTGCCGCGGCCTCCAGAGCCTTCTGCTCGGCGGCCGGCTTCGCGGCGGCGACCTGCTGATCAATGATGCTCTGCGCGGCCTCCGCGGGAACCTGACCCGCCGTGACCTTGGCCTGAACGGCGGCGGTCACCTGCTGGGTCACCGCGTCGTCCGCGGCCTTCTTCGCGGCGGCCGTGCCCTGGTCGAGACCCTTCTGGAGCTCGTCCTTGACCGGGTTCACGATCGGGTTCCACAGCTGATCCATGACGCCCTTGTTCGCCGGGGCGGTCGCCACGGACGGGGTGAGGGCGGCGTCCAGGGAGGACTTCAGATCGTTCTCGTTCTGCATGGCCGTGGTGATGTTGTTCGGCATCACGGCGAACAGCACGGAGAGCAGCACCGCGGTGCCCAAGGTGCCGCCGATCTGGCGGAAGAAGGTGGACGAGCTGGTCGCCACACCCATGTCCCGGGGCTCCACGGAGTTCTGCGATGCGAGCGTCAGGGTCTGCATGAGCTGGCCGAGGCCGAGACCGATCAGGAACATGCCGATCATGAGGAACCAGAGCGGCTTGTCGATGGTCATGAACGTCAGCACCAGGTAGCCGCACGCGGTGGCAAAGGTGCCGGTGATCGGGAAGATCCGGTACTTGCCGGTCTTCGCGATCAGCTGGCCGGACACGATCGAGGCGATCATGAGGCCTGCGACCATGGGCAGCGTGGCGAAGCCGGACTCGGTGGGCGTCAGGCCCGTGACCAGCTGGAGGTACAGCGGGAGGGTCAGCATGGCGCCGAACATCGCGAAGCCCACCAGGAAACCGAGGACCGTGGCCATGGAGAACGTGCCGGAGCGGAAGAGCCGCAGCGGGATGATCGCGTCCGACTTCATGATCGATTCGATGATGATGAAGGCCGCGAGACCCACGGCGCCGATCACGTAGCAGGCGATGGCCGTCGCGGAGCCCCAGCCCCATTCACGGCCCTGTTCGGCCACGAGGAGGAGCGGGACCAAGGTGACGATGACCGCCGTCGCGCCCCACCAGTCGATCCTGACCTTGCCGTGCTCATGGAACTTGGGCAGGTGCAGGAAGGCGAGGACCATGGCGAGTGCCGCGAGGCCGATCGGGACGTTGATGAGGAACACCCAGCGCCAGCCGGTGATCCACAGGATCTGGTCGGCGTCGGCGAACACGCCGCCGATCAGCGGGCCGATCACGGAGGAGACGGCGAAGACGGCCAGGAAGTAGCCCTGGTACTTGGCGCGCTCGCGGGGAGCCAGGATGTCGCCCATGATGGCCAGCGGGATGGACATGAGGGCGCCGGCGCCGATGCCCTGGAAGCCGCGGAAGGCGGCGAGCATGAGCATGGAGTCCGAGAAGGAGGAGAGCAGCGAGCCGACCAGGAAGACGCCCAGACCGAAGAGGTAGAGCGGGCGGCGGCCGAAGATGTCCGAGAGCTTGCCGTAGATCGGCGTCGAGATGGTGGAGGTGATCAGGTAGGCCGTGGTCACCCAGGCCTGCTGGTCCAGTCCGTGGAGGTCATCGCCGATGGTGCGGATGGCCGTGCCGACGATCGTCTGGTCCAGGGAGGAGAGGAACATTCCGGCCATGAGCGCGTAGATGACCAGGAGGATCTGGCGATGCGTCATGACGGGATTGCCTGAGCCGGGTTGCTGAGCCTCGGCAGATGCTGCGTGAGCAGTGCTTGTGGACATGAAAGAGACCAGGACTTTCGGTGAAGGGTTCTGGGGAAGTGTGTGCCGGATTCGGCGACAAGTTTGCAGACTCTGCAACTTTACATACTCTGCAATAATTCCGGCAAGGGTCTGTGATCCCCGACACGGGGAGAATGGGACCGTGATCTCTTCCAAAGGACATCTCAATCCCGGGGCGGCCGGCGTCCGCCTGGACCGCTTCGCCCCGCCGGCCGGCACGGAAGACGTGGTGCGGCACCTCTGGCGCGTCCGGTGGTCCCTTCCGGACGGCGCCGTCCAGCGGCAGCGCGTGCTCAGCTACCCGGCGTCGAACGTGGTCTTCGGCCCGGACGGCGCGATGCTGTCGGGGCTCGGCACGGCCGTCGCGACGCAGGATCTCGAGGGTGAGTCCTGGGCGCTCGGCCTGCTCCTCCGCCCTGCCGCGACACGGCTTTTCAGCGCTGATCTCTCCAGTGCCGAGCCGCCGGCCGCGCTGGTGGGCCGCGTGGTGTCTCTCGCCGGCGCTCCGGTCGCCGCGGTCCGCGCCGCGATGGAGGACGACGACGCCGGCCCCGCCCCGCTCCATGCGGCGCTCGCGGAGTGGCTGGCCCCGTTCGCGGAACGCGTCGACGAGCGGATGCGGCTCTGCAACGAGGTGTGCCGCCTGGCGGAGGAGGACCCGGACATGCTCCGGGTCGACGAGCTCGCCCGGGCCGCAGGCCTCCCCGTCCGGTCGCTGGACCGGCTGGTGAAGGATCACGTGGGCGTGACGCCGAAGTGGCTGATCGACTGCCGCCGCCTGCAGGAGGCGGCCACGGTGCTCTACGCCGACGCCACGGCCTCCCTTCCGGACCTGGCGCACCGCCTCGGGTTCTCCGATCAGGCGCATTTCAGCCGCAGTTACCGCAAGGTGATCGGGGAGACCCCGGCCCAGACGCGGGCGGCGGGGGAGCAGGCGCGGTCCGTGGGGAACGTGCCGCCTCGGCTGCGCTGAGGGAATGGGCCGGGGTGAGGGAGACGCCAGGCTGAGGGCGACGCCGGGTTGCCGGCAGCCAGGCCGTTCCGGGTGTTCCCCAAGGTGGGGTCGCTAGATTGGCCCGATGACCAGTCTTCGCCTGCGCCCCAGCCCGCCCCTGACGGCCCGTCCTGAACGGGTCCGGTGGCTCGCCGCGGCGTTCGCGGTGTTCGGTGCCGCATGGTTCGTCCTGATGATGGTCAGCTACCTGGATCACGTCTTCGTGGGCGCCGCGGATGTGCCCGTGCATGACTGGGCGATCTCGCTCAGGACCCCGGTGGCCACGGCGATACTCGCGTTCATCACCACGCTGACCGGTCCGAGCTGGATGACCGTCATCACGGCGATCACCGGATTCGGCTGGATGATCCTCTTCCGCGAATGGCGCCGGCCGGTCCTGCTGATGGGTGCGATGACCCTCGCGGTCCTGGTGTCGACGCTCATCAAGCACGAACTGAGCCGGGCCCGCCCGGACCCGCTCCAGATGATGCTGACCATCGACCAGTCCTACTCCTTCCCCTCGGGGCACACCCTGGGGACGGCCGTCTTCGCCGGGTCTCTGGCCTATCTCCTGGCCGCACATTCCGCACGCCGGAACGCCTTCGCGCTCGGAGCGGTCCTCGCCGTGGCGTTCACGGCCCTGGTGGCGTTCACCCGCCTGTATCTCGGATACCACTGGCTCACGGATGTGCTGGCTTCGGCCGGGCTCTCCCTGGTGTTCATCGCCGCGGTCATGGTGGGGGATCTGTTCCTCAGCAGGAAGCCGGCGGCGAGGGCCGAAACGGTCGAGGAACCTACGAACGGTCCTGTCGAGCGGGCGTGAGAGTCGCGGCGGCTTCGAGGGTCATCCAGGCCTGAAGCTGGGCGGCGAATTCCACGGTCCCGTCCAGCAGTGAGGGGCGGTCCTGGAGCGAGATCCCGTCCAGCGGTGAGCTGCCGTCCCGTTGCGCGGGGTCGTGCGCGCCCGCGGTCTCCCGCGGGAAGACCCAGCCCTCGCCCGAGTCCTGCCGGCCCGCCCAGAACGCGTCCGCCGTCGTCGTGACGAGTGCCGAGGCGGTGTCACGTGCCGTGGGGGACAAGCGTTCGTCCCGGGCGGCCAGGGCGAGGTAGCGCGCCAGGATCCCGGTGAAGAGCGCACCGTCGCCGGGGCCGTGCGTCTGGAGGGCGCCCCCGGGGTGCGTGAGCCGGTCCGCCACGGCCTGGATCAGCTCCTCGGCATGGCGCAGATCATCCGGGGTCCCGAGCGCCAGGTAGGACCCCAGCACCGGCCCCTGATTGTAGGAGTAGACCTCCCGTGCCACGGTGGTGCTGCCGTCCGGCTGGAGGTGGATGCCGTCGAGGAACAGGCCGGTGTCCGGGTCCAGCAGGCGTCCACGGAGCCAGTCGACCAGGGCCCGGGCGCGGGCCGTGTCGCCGCTGCGGGCGAAGTACAGGGAGACGGGCGCTGTGGCCGGGGTGTTCTTGAAGTCCCGTGCCGAGCTCCAGAAGCTGCCGCCACCCAGCTCGTCCGTGCTGGCCAGCACCAGTCGGCGGTTCAGCGTCCGCTGGAGGGCGTCGAGGCCGCGGGCGTGGCGCGCTCCGGGATCGAGGGCCTGGAGTCGCTGAGCGGCCAGGGCCAGCCAGGCCATGTCATCGGTGTACGAGTTCACGTAGCGGAAGACGTTGTGGAGGCGGATCGAGCGGATGACCCGCCGGGCGAGGGCCGCCTTCCGGCCGTCCGGATCCTGTTCGCGCAGGGCGGCGTCGACCAGCGCGTCCACGTAATGCGCCTGCCACCAGTAGTGCCAGACGCCGAGTTCGCTGAAGGCGCGGCTGGGCGCCTTGATCCGTCCCAGGTGCGTTCCGGGAAGGCCTGCGAGGCGTCGGCCGTGGCGGGCGATCACGGAGCGGGCCGCCTCCGCCGCGCGTTGCTGTGCGTCCATGTCCCGAGCCTAACGGCTGGTCCGGCAAGGAGTCCGTCCAGGCCGTTTCATACCCGGGCGGGAATGTGATGTAGTTAACATGCATTAACGCAATGGCCTCATCCGGCCGGACGTCGATGCGGTTGATCACCAGCATGCCGGGCCCGCATCGGGGTTCCGGCACCGGCACAGGCGCCCGGTTGACCACGGGGCGTCGGGAAGGCTGTCCCATGACCCTGGAACTGCCCACCGCTGATTTCTACGGCGTCGAAGACCTTCTGAGTGACAAGGAGCGGGCCAAGCTCGCCGAGGTGCGTGATTTCCTGGACGCCGAGGTGAAGCCCTACGCCGCGGCCTGGTGGGACGCCGCCGAGTTCCCCTTCGCGCTCCTGCCGAAACTCGCCTCCCTGGAGATCAACACCCCCACGCGCCGCGGGTACAGCCATCTCTTCATGGGGCTGCTCATCGCGGAGCTGAGCCGAGCGGATGTCTCCCTTGGCACCTTCTTCATGGTCCACCACGACCTCTTCGTCGAGTCCCTGCACCGCTTCGGGTCGCGGGACCAGAAGGACCGCCTGCTCGACGACGCCGCCTCCCTCCGCACCACCGGCGCCTTCGCGCTCACGGAGCCGGAGCACGGCTCGGACATCGCCCGCGGCCTGTCCACGACGGCGGTGCGGCACGGTGACGAATGGGTGCTGAACGGCTCGAAGCGCTGGATCGGCAACGGCACTTTCTGCGACCACATGCTGCTCTGGGCGCGGGACCGGACGCCCGGTGCTGACGGGGCGGTCCGGGGATTCATCGTGGCCGGGGACCTCCCAGGGCTGACCCGCACCCGGATCGAGGGCAAGACGGCCCTCCGGACGGTGCAGAATGCGGACATCGAGCTGCGGGACGTCCGGGTGGCCGAAGCGGACCGCTTCGCCGCGATCTCCAGCTTCGCCGACACCAACGAACTCCTCCGTGGCTCCCGCGTGCTGGTCGCCTGGCAGGCCGTGGGCCAGCAGCTCGCCGCCTTCGACGTCGCCCGTTCCTACGCGGTCCGCCGCGAACAGTTCGGCAAACCGATCGCCTCGTTCCAGATGGTGCAGGACCGTCTGGTGAAGATCCTCGGGAACGCCGTGTCCGGCGCGACCATGATGACGCGCATCGCCCAGCTCGACGAGCAGGGCCTCGCGGGCATGCCCCAGGTGGCGCTCGCGAAGGCCCACGTCACCACGGCCATGCGGGAATCCGTCGCCCATGCCCGGGCGGTGCTGGGCGGCAACGGGATCGTCACCGGTTACGGCGCCGCCAAGGTCTTCGCGGACGCGGAGGCCATCTACACCTATGAGGGCAGCTACGAGGTCAACACCCTGATCGTGGGCCGGGAGATCACCGGGGTCTCGGCCATCCACTGAGGACGGCGCTCAGCGCGCCTTCCGCTCCCCGGCTTCCACGGCCGAGGGGATCGCGTTGCCGGGGACCGGGGCCGGGCAGGTGCCGAAGTCGGTGAAGGCGCTCGGGTAGTTGATGGCGCGGTTGAAGTCGATCACCACGGTGCCGTCCGGCCGCGGCCGGACCGTGGAGACCTTGCGCCACTCGTCGGTGGTGTCGCCGTTGCTCGCATCATGGAAGGTGATGGTCAGCGCGCCGAGCTTCTCCTCCTCGGCCTGAAGGCGGTGCTCCACGTCCGAGCCGGGCAGCGTGAAGACGACCTCGCCCACCGAGTGGTGCACGCTCGTCACGTGCGGATTCGCGGTGGCGATCGGCACGGCGCGCGGCTCCGGATACGGTTCGAATCGTGCGGTCACGACGAGTTCCGGGCGGTAGTCGAACACCGGGACGCCCTGGAAGCCGGTGTAGGCGGGGGAGGCGTCATCGCGGGTGCGGATCGCATACCGGCCGCCCCGGACCGCCAGTTCCACGAGCACACGCGTGCCGTCCGACCCTCCGAAGGTCACCCAGTAGAGTGACTCCTCATCGTTCAGCTGCGCGCTCAGCGTGCCGACGACGACGCCGTCCTCCCGCCCGCCGTCAGTGCCCGTGGCACCGGACTCGCCGTCGTCGGGGGAGAGAGCCAGCAGGCCGTCCTCCTCGGTGGCGCGCAGCCAGGCGGTGGTCCCGTCGGTCCACCAGAGCCCGGGGACGCCCTCCAGCGCGGTAGGGGTGTCCGGAAGCCACTGCAGCGAGGTGAGCGTGAGCCAGCCGTGGGAGGTGGCCAGGGCGGCGTTGCGGTTGTCCCGGAAGCGGAGCCAGCGGGCTTCCTGCGGATCGGTGGCGGCCTGCTGTGTGGCGCCGGTGGATGACTGCGTGGCTGAGGGGTTCATGGTTCCTCCTGGTCGAGAACTCACTCCACCTAACCATGGCGTGCCACGGCTCATTCCCTGGCTGGCGGCCTGGGCTGACCACCCAAAACGGGGCGGATCGATTAAAAAGAGGAGGGCGCCGTGGCATGAACCACGGCGCCCGGCCCCGAGACGATGGGGGGCGTGCCTCGGGACCTCCCGAACACTGAGTGGGGTCAGCCCTCGAATCGTGACGCGATGCCGGAGATCTTTTTCAAAGAAATTCCGGGAGCGCCGGCGAAGCCGCTCCGGGAGGCCTCCTCCTCGGTCACGGCGACCGGCATCAGGGCACCGTCGCGCAGTGATTCCAGGGCCTGACGGCATTCCTGGAGGCGGCGCAGCGACTCCTCGTCGTCGCGGCTGGCCACCGTCACGGTGCCGGAGATGTGGGCCGCGCAGAATCCCGGGCCGAGCGCCTGGCTCACCGCATCGCCGAGCTCCGCGAGCAGGGTCCAGCTCAGCGGGGCGGCCGCGCAGTTGTAGCGCAGGGCGAACGAGGTCACCAGCACCGGTCCGGAATCCGCGGCGAGCATCTCGCCGACCGTGTGCCGGAAGTGAGCGGGCGTGTAAAGTCCGGTGGCGACGTCGAGGCACCCGAGTTCGGCGGTGTCGTGACTGGTCTCGGCCCAGGCGTCGATGGCGCAGGCCGTCGCATCCAGATCGAGCTCCTGGCCCATGGAGGTGTAGAGCGCCTTGAGATCCAGGAGGACTTCGCGGGCGCCGACGCCGGCCCAGGCCCGGGCGACGCCCAGGCTGGCGCTGGATTCGGAGGATAGCCTGGCATCCGTCAGCAGCTGCTGGGCGATCGACTCCACGGGAGCCAGGTCCCAGTCCCCGGTATGTCGCCAGCCGGCGCCGAGGCTGGCAGCGCGCCAGGTCTCCACCAACTCGCGCCAGGACAGGTGGTCCTGGTTCTCCATACCCGGCGTCGGGTGCATGATGGCGCCCCCCTTCCCGTCCAGTGCTGATCGTGCATGTCTAACGTAAAATTGAGTGTGCACGGCTGACACATCGTGACGCGACTTACGGCCTTCGTGCGAAGTGTCACAATTAAAAAAAGTCGGAAGATCCGGCGTCACGATCTGCACTCCAAGACTACTTCTCTTCTATGGGGAGCGTTTCGGAGGGGAACGCGGTGCAACGGAGGGGGTATGGCGTGTCAGACGACACCCAGATGAGTGACGGGGACCTGTGTCTCCAGGTCCGCGAAGGGGACCAGGATGCTTTCGGCGTGCTCTATGAGCGTCACGCCCCTCTGGCACTCTCCATCGCCCGCCAGTCCGTCGACAACTACGCCGACGCGGAAGACGTCGTCGCCGATTCCTTCCATGCGGTCCTGGACAAGCTCCGCTCGGGCGATGGCCCGGACACCTTCTTCCGCGCCTACCTGCTGCAGGTGGTGCGCCGGACCGCCTACGCCCGCAATCGCAGTGCCGGGCGCGCCATCCCCACGGCCGATGAACAGCAGCTGGATCGTCTGGAGACCCCTGACGATCCCACGCTGATGGAATTCGAGAGCCAGGCGGCGGCCACCGCGTTCCGCGCTCTCCCGGAGCGCTGGCAGGAAGTCATCTGGTACCTCGACGTCGAGGGCCAGAAGCCTGCCGCCGTCGCGCCGATCATGGGCCTGGCCCCCAACGCCGTCTCCGCCCTGGGTGTCCGCGCCCGGGACGCGCTGCGCCGTGAATATCTGCAGGCCCACGTCACGGGTGACGTCCCAGAGGAGTGCAAGCCGTACCGTGACAAGCTGGGCGGCTACGTCCGGGGCAGCCTGCCGCGTGGCGCCGAACGCAAGGTGCGCGAACACCTGGAGACCTGTGCCAAGTGCACCGCCATCATGGTCGAGCTCGGTGATGTGCGCGCCACCATCAAGGCCGTCCTGCTGCCGCTGATCATCGGTGCGGGCCCCGCCGCCTGGTGGCTCACGTCGGCGGGTCAGACCGCCGTCCTGGCATCCCTCGCCGGCACCACCGGTGGTGTGGGCGCCGGTGTGCTCGGTGGAACCGCTGCCGCGGGCGCCGCCGGCGGAGCCGCGGGTGGCGGTGCGAGCGGAGGTGCTGCCGGCGGTGGAGCCGCGGGTGGCGGTGCCGCGGGCGGTGCGCTGGCCGGCGCGGGCGCGCTCGGCATCGGCGCGGCCGTGGCGGGAATCGCGGTGGTCGCCGTCGGACTCGTGATGGCTCCTTCCGTGCTGGCCGCCTGGCAGTCCCCGGCGACCCAGCAGTCCGCGTCTCAGAGTCAGGCCGCCGGGCCGACCGGGGCGCAGGCACCCGTGGCGCAGCCTCCCGTGAAGCCGCCGGTGGCCAAGAAGTCCACAGCGACGAAGTCCACGGAGGCGAAGCCGGCGGCTCCCGCGCCGGACCCCGAGCCCAGCCCGTCGGATCTGCCGCAGCTCCTCACGCCGCTGTTCCCTGCTCCTCCCGCGCTCACCCCCACCCCGACGCCCTCCGCGACGGGCAGCACGTCGCCGTCGCCGAGCAAGAGCGCGAGTGCGAAGCCGAGTGCCACCGCGACCCCGAGCAGCTCCGTGACGCCGACGGGCACCGCGACGCCGACGGAGACCTCGGGGCCGACGACCGCGTCGACGCCGACGGAAACCACGACGACGCCGGTCCCGACCGATTCTGCGACGATGCCGGTCCCCACGGATTCGACGACCTCGACCGGTCCGGTGTCCCCGGATCCGACGAGTACGACGTCCGTCGGACCGCAGACCCCGGATCCGACGACCACGCCATGTGTCGGCATCCCCTGGTGGCAGTGTCCGATCTTCGGCACGTTGTGAGCCTTTCCGCGCTCTGACCCTCGGTCGGCCCGCGCCGTTCCGCCCTGACGGAGTGGGCGGAACCGGCCCCTGCCGTCGCGCCCTCCGCGGCGTAGAGTGAGCGCATGCGAGCGCGGACGAAGACCCTGATCTGGACGGTCCTCGGCGCGCTCGTGGTCGCGTTCATCGTCTTCGCGCCGGTGGCCGGTGCAGGGATCTGTGTGGACGCGCAGGACACCTCGAAGTCGTATTGCCGCGACTGGCAGGTTTCTCCCCTCGGTCTTGAGACCACCGTCTGGTGGTGGCTCGGGGCGAGTGGCGTCCTCGTCGCGGTCGCGCTCCTGGTCGTCGGGTTCGCCGGCCGCCGCTCCGCGTCGCACGGTCCCCGGTCCGGGGACGGCCGCAGCTCAGTCGACGGTCCCGGCGCCGTCTGAACCGGCGGCCTCCCCGCGCCCCGGCCCTCTCACTGCCGCCATGTTTCCTCCCGTGACGTGGTCGCGTCACGATTCCGTCCGACGGTGCTCTCCATAGGTGTCGGGGACCACGGTCTGGTCGTGGTTCCCGATGCAGGTCTCGTTCTGCTCCTGGACCGAGACTTCCGTGCGCTGAGCTGATGCGGCTCCGTGTACGGGGTGCGGGTGCCGGCGTTCCCTAAGATCGCCGCTGCGGCGGCATAGCCGGCACCCGCATTTTTCGTGTCCGCAGACCGTCCCCGCAGACGCCCATCCCTGCGGCTGCCGGCCGGTGTCCGGCTCACCCTTACCGCTTCCCCGGTCCCTTCCCGGCGGTCCTTTCCTCGCGCTCCCCACCCGCCGTCGTCGTGCTGTCGGCCGCCCGGGGATTCTCCGCCGACCCCTGGAGCGGCACCGGCCGCGGGACCCCTGAATGGCTCCCGGCAATGCCCGTGGCGCCGAGCTTGCAAGCGCTTTAAGTGGGCCGAACCTGCAAATCGTGTCGCGAAATCGGCGATATTTTTCGCCATTCTTTTATGTGACTTGCATGACACGAAAATATGTGCTGAAAGTCCGCATTTTTCTCGTCACGAATCCGTCAGACCCCTCACTAAGACCATGAACAGGCGAAAGGGGCGGCCGCCCTGGGCTCGGTTGAGCGCTGATGCCACAGAGAAGGACGGGCGTGATCTGGATCTTGCGTGGTCTGCGCCGCGCCCTCTTCACGGGGCGTCGTGCTTCGCGTCCGCGCTCCGACGGAGCGGGGACCGCAGCCGGGCTGCCGAAGTACATGACCTTCGACTGCCGGGACGGGATGCATGACGCCTGCCTGGTCTGCCGCTGCGAATGCCATAGGGAACCTCCGACCGAGGAGATCTTCCTGGCTGAAGCTGTGCCGGAAACCCAGCCGGAACCCGTGATCCCTCTGTCGCCCGACGCTGTACCCGCCCTAAGGAGAGTCTGATGTTCGTGCCGTTTCGGCCTGGAAACCCACCAGCCGGGAGAAGACGTCCGCTGATCGTGCACCTCGCACTGCTGTGTGCGCTGATCGCCGGCGCCGTGGTGAGCGGAGCCGCGCCCGCGCAGGCTCTCACCGTCCCGGCGCCTCGTTCCGTGCCCGCAGCACCCAACGCTTCGGTTATCCAGTGCACCGCCGGGGTCGTGTACGGCGTGTCGGCGACCGGGCAGCTCCAGCAGGTCACCGCCGGCACCGTGACCTCGATCGGCTCCCGTGCCAGCGGCGTCTCCAGCTTCAACGGCCTCGGCATCGGCACGGGCGGTTCCCCCGTCCTGGCGTACGAGCGCACGAACGGCGGCCGCACCGCCACCATGTTCTCCTTCGACCCGGTCAGCCTCGCCTGGACCAACACGGGCGACGCCTACAACACCGCGAACGACGGCTACACCGGCCAGCTCGTGGCCGGCGCCGTGGACCTCAAGACCGGCTCGTACTACTTCGGCGGCTTCTCCGGCAACGGCACGCAGTACTACCTCTGGCGGTACAACCCAGGCAGCACGCCCCGCTTCACCTTCATGGGCACGCTGGACACCTCCGTCAACGCGGCCTCCGCCTCCAACGGTGACATGGCGTTCGACGCCGCCGGCAACCTTTTCGTGGTGCGCGGCGTCGGCAGCACCACCACGGTCTTCTCCGTGACCGCGGCCAACCTTGCGACCGGCACAGGCGGCACCATCCCGTCGTCGACGTCGAACTCCTTCACCACGAACGCGAACGTGAACGGCGTGGCCTTCGACGCCTCCGGCAAGGCCTACCTCGGCACCGGCAACACGGTCACCTCCTACGACATGCCGAACTGGACCAACGCCACGGTCGTGGCGTCCTCGACCTCCGGCTACTCCGGCACCGACCTCGCCTCCTGCTCCTCCCCGGCGACCATCACGCTGGAGAAGGACGTGCAGGGCCGCGTGAATGACACCGACCAGTTCGCTTTGAGCCTGACGCAGGGCTCCACCACCCTGGGCACCGCGACCACCACGGGCACGGCCACGGGTGTCCAGTCCCAGCGGGTGGGCCCGCTGCCCGCCGTCCGCGGCACCACCGTGAACTTCTCCGAGACCGGCGCCGGCGGCACGAACCTCTCCGGCTACACCAGCAGCTACCAGTGCACCGTCGACGGCCAGCCGATGACCCCCGCGGTCTCCGGCACCGGGACCTCCGGCTCCGTCACCATCCCGGTCACCGGGCAGGAGATCCTGTGCCGGATCGTCAACTCGCCGCGCTCCGCCGCGGTGACGGTCAACAAGACCTGGGTGGTGGACGGCAAGAGCTACGCCGACGGCCAGCAGCCCGCCGGGATCTCCGCGACGCCGTCGCTCACCCCCGGCGGCACCGGCACCGGCTCCGTCACATGGGGCCAGCGCCGCACCGGCTTCACCGTCGGCCAGAACGTCGGCATCGGTGAGACCACCGTCATCGACCCGAACGCGTTCCCCGGCTGCACGCTCAGTTCCGCCACCATCTCCGGCCCCGGTGTCAACGGCACCCAGGCCATAGGGCAGCCCACCACCGTGAAGCTCCCGGGCACCGAGAACGTCTACCAGGTGACCAACACCGTCACCTGCCAGACGCTGACCGTGATCAAGAACGTCCAGAACACGCACGGCGGAACCCGCACCGCGACCGACTGGAACGGTCACCTCAAGGCGACCCAGGGCCAGAACGTGCTGAGCTACAACACCGGCCAGAAGCGCTACGTGGCCACCGGTTCCTACGTCATCTCCGAGGACCTCCTCGCGGGCTACGCGCAGGCCGGCATCACCTGCCAGGGCGGCACGCTCGCGGCCGACGGCAAGACGGTCTCCGTCGCGGCCGGCGCGAACGTCACCTGCACCATCACCAACCAGGACCAGGCCGGGTCCGTGACCTGGAAGAAGGCCGATGAATCCGGCCGTGCCCTCGCCGGTTCCGTCTGGACCCTGACCGGTCCTGGCGGCGCCACCCAGGAGATCACCGACTGCGTCGCCGCCTCCGCGGCGTCCTGCACCGGCGCCGACAAGGACCCGGCCGCAGGCGCATTCAACCTGGCCGGCCTCAACCTGGGCGACTACACGCTCGTGGAGAAGTCCGCGCCGGCCGGCTACGTCCTGGACACGACCCCGCACCGCTTCACGCTCACCTCCGACCGCAAGGATTTCGCGTTCACCACGGCGTTCAAGAACGTGCAGCGAGCGGCCGTGACGCTGCCGTTCACGGGCGGCACAGGGTCGGACCTCTTCACCCTCGGCGGGCTCGCCGTCCTGCTGGGAGCCGGCGTCACCGCCGTCGTCCTGCACCGTCGCCGGGCAGCCAAGTCATGATCTTCCACCACCTTCGACACCTCATCCCCGCATCTCCGGCGAACGCCGCCGGTGACCTCCGAAAGGACAACAACACCATGGGCCACTCCACGTTTGGTCTGGGACGGCGCTTCGCCGCACTGGCCGGCGCCGTAGCGCTCGCACTGGTCGGCGGCGCCGCCGCAGCCCAGGCGGACACCCCGGCGCCGTCCGCCGGCAACATCAACGAGTCCACGCCGACGTCGCTGACGATCCACAAGTACGACGGCACGCCCGGCGCGGCCGGTG